>JBKBIC010000019.1:0-37353 GCA_046299435.1 Saprospiraceae bacterium | reverse complement strand
AAGCCCCTTCAACTTTTCAACCCTTCCTCTTTTCAACTACTTCACAAAACTTCCTGCAAAAATCGCCCCACCCACGCGGACGCGGACGAGGTAAATCCCCGCCGGGAGGTCTTGGACGGGCGTGCGGAAATCCCAGCGCGTACCCGTTTTTTCGGAAGCGAGTTGGCGAACCATTTGCCCGCCGATGGTCGAAATGGTCGTTTCGACGGCTCCGTGCAAGTCATTTTCAATGGTGGTTTGCACAAAATCCACTGCCGGGTTGGGTGTGAGTTGCAGCGCGAAAACCGGGCTGGACGGACTGCCCACGCCCACAGCTTCCTGATTTTCAATGCCTCCCATGTCGGGGGCATTGATGCGGGGATTGCCGTACAGGTCGGTTGTCGGTGCTCCGGCGGCGATGCCCCCGTCAATGCACGGGCTGGAAAGCAGCGGCGTGAATTTGTAGCTGCTCGCGTCCTCGAACTGCGGGTCTGTCTCGTTCAGGTCGTTCGTGCCGATGAAATATGTGTTCGCGCTCGCATCGGAGCTGAGGTTGCCGCCCAGCGAAAACAAATCGGGGCTGCCGTCCTCGATTCCGTAGTTGTCTTGGATGTTTTGCAGCACACAGTTTTGGAGCGTGAGCGTGGCCGTGCCCGTCGCGTTTTCCCATTGTGCGATGCCCGCGCCGATGGGCGCGTCGTTGTTGACAAACGTGCAGTTGACGGCTTTGATGGCCGAGGTTTTGTTCTCGCCCGCGTTGTTCGAGATGGCACCACCTGCGCCGCTCCCGGTGTTTAAGTTGTTGGCAAACAGGCAGTTGGTGAGCGTCACGTTGGCATCCAGCACGTTCAGGCCAGCGGCTTGCTCGCCTGCGAAATTGTCCTGAAACAAAGTCGCGTCCACATCCAAAACCGCCAAATCGAGGCTGTCCTCCGTGAAATTGATGGCTCCGCCGATGTTGGCCGTGTTCAAATTGAACAGGCAGTTTTTCAGGCTGGCGGCGATGCCCGCGCTGACGTTCAGGCCGCCGCCGCTGTTTTCGGCCACGTTGCCGATGAACGCCACATTGTCGAGCGTCAGGCTGGTCGAGTCATTTTGGTTGAACATACCACCACCGAAGCGGGCACTGTTCGCGTCGAACGTGCAGTTTTTGACCGTGACATTTGCCAAAAAGCCGTTCGTCATGCCGCCGCCGCTCGTGCCGGCGCGGTTGTTTTTGAACGTGCAGGCATTGTAAGTGGCCTTTGTGCCCACCCCGTAGTTTGCCACGCCCGCGCCAAAACCAGCTTGGCCGTCCTCGAAGGTGCATTCGCGCACCTGAAAATCGGAGCCGCCACCGCTGTACATGGCTGCGCCGGTCGTGGGGGCGATGTTGGCTTTGAACTGGCAGCGCACGAGCTCGAAATTGGCTTTCCAGTTGTAAAGTGCCGTGCCACCGTAGCCTGTGGTTTCGTTGCCTTCGAACACGCAATCCGTGATGGTCGCGTAGTTGCCGCCGTCGCGCATATCGTTGTAAATGCCCGCGCCATTGTTGGATTTGTTGCCCCGAAAAACGGAGTTCGAGAGCACAAAACTGGACTGGTAAGCGAACATCGCGCCGCCGAAGTTGTCTGGCAAGGCCGTATTGTTCTCGAACAAACAGCTATCCACGACGATGGATTTACAGCTGTTCGGGTAAAAAGCTCCCCGGAAAGTGGTGTTGTTGCGGAAGGTGCAGCGGTTCAATTCGCCGCTCGTCAGGGCGCGGAAAAACACGCCCGCGCTTTGGCTGGTGCCGTGATTGGCCTCGAATAGGCAGCCATCCACCCGCGAAGCCGAGGCATTCGCGCCGATGCAAGCCATGCCTGCGCCGGAAAGGGCGTAATTGTCACGGAAAACGCAGTTGCGCACGACCACCGGAGTCGTTGCTAATAAGCCGCCGCCGCGTTTTTCGAGGTCGGGGTCGGCGGTGGCGATGAGCGTGTGGCCGCCTTTGATGAGGAAACCATCCACCGTCGTGGTGTACTGCGGGTCGCTGCTGACGACGAGGACGTGGCGGGCGTTGTCTGTGCGTTTTTGCGTGAAATCGCCCGCAATGTCGTCGCCCGCGATGTCGCCGGAAAGGATGGTCACGTTGGCGAGCGGGTTGCGCTGGTCGAGGCTGTTCTCGGTGCCAGCGAAGCCGCCGTACAACCGGACAGCAGTCGAGGCGAGCAGGCTGGCATTGGCCGGGGAGGATTGCGGGAGGTAGGTGCCTGCTGCTACCCAGATTTGGTCGCCGTTGTCAGCTGCGTCGAGCGCGGTGTGCAGTTCGGTGAATGCGTCCTGCCACGAAGTACCGGTGTTCGCGCCTGCTGCGTCTTTTTTGACGTAGTGGATGACTTGGGAAAATGCCGTCGCTTGGCAAACGGCCAGTAAAAGGGAGAGCGTAAAAAGTCTTTTCATGCTTTTGATTTTGTAAGAAGAAGGAGCAAAACAAGCAAAAAAAGACCACTCGTAAAGCCAACCGCTGGCGCAATTCGAGTTTTGAACAAAAAAACAGAGCCACTCGAATGCCGCATTTTGTCATATTAACTGAAAACCTGCGAACAAGGTGGACAAGGCGCGTGCGTCCTGTACCAAAAAGTCTGCGCCTGCTGCTTGTAGCTGCACGTCGTGCCCGTCTGCGATGTGCGCTGCACCGAGAAATCCTACGACCCGCAGCCCGGCAGATTTGGCAGCAGTCACCCCGGCGGGACTGTCCTCCACGACAATCGTCTCGTGCGGGTGCAACTTCAAGGTTTCGAGCGCGAGCAGGTACACGTCGGGGTGTGGCTTGGGTTTTTCGACTTGATAGGCCGAAAAAATCTGTCCGTCCAGTGCGTCCAGCAAATTGACGCGGCGCAGGCATTTCTCGACGTGCAACACGCTGCCGTTCGAGACCATACTTTTCGGCACACGCAGCTGCCTGAAAAGGTCGTCCATGCCCGGAATGGGCTGCAACATCCGGTCGAAAGCCTCTTCGTGGCGGTCGTGCAGGCGCGGGATGAAATCGCCGGGCAACTCGATACCATGCTCGTTTTCAACGATTTCGAGGATTTGTTTGGTCAGCAAGCCGGGGAATCGGCGGCTGTATTCGTCGGGGTGCATCTCGAACCCGTGCGCGCGGAGCATTTCGAGCATGAGGCCGACGGCAAGGTGCTCGGAATCCACGATGGTGCCGTCGTTGTCGAAAAGGATGTGTTTGATGACTTGCATGGGTAGCGGCCCGATTGTCCTTTTTTCGGGAAAAATTGACTGTTTGACCCGTCCGCAGAAGGAGGTTGCCGGATCTGGTTTTGGAGCGACAAAACTACCTCGTATCAAGGAGAGCGGCGAAAATCTTGTCATCGGCCTCAATCCTCCTCATGGTGAGGGCAGCCTAAGCGCAGTGTTTCACGAACCGTTGGAATTGACATCGAACTGTTGCAGTTGAAACTTGAATCCGTCTTGCTTCGAGGCTATTTATCCCAAAAATGGGTTGAATAAACCCGAAAACACTCTTAATCCGCCCCAAACTGGCTCCAACGGGTTCTTAAAAAAGCCCCTGCTCTCGTCCGAACGAGGCAGGGGCTCTTGACAAATCTTGGATATGAAGAATACTCGCAGGAATTGGCAGTCAGCTCAACGCTGGATGACCAAAACCCGAGTGCCAGCCTCGCCAGCCGAGTGCAAACGCAAAGCATAAATGCCTTCCGGCAAATGGTCGAGGTGCAAATCCAACTTTTGGCTTTCCGAAAAAGTGCTTTGGTGGACGAGCCTTCCGGTGGCATCGAACACGGAAGTCTCCAATTTTTCCCGCAAAACCTCTTCAAAAATCAAACGAAACTGACCCGCGCTCGGGTTCGGCAAAATTCGCAGACTGCCGACCCAAACTGGCTCGGTGGTGCCGACGAGGTTGCCGACGACGATGTTTTGCTGGCTGACCACGCAGCCGTTGGCATCGGTGACGATGACCGCGTAGTTGCCCGCACCGAGGTTGGCGAGGTCTTCGGTGGTGGCGAAGGGGCTGCCGTCTTTCGTCCAGTTGAACGAGTAGGGCGGCAAACCGCCCTGCACCGTGATTTGGATGCTGCCGATGCTTTTGCTGTCGGTGTCGTTGGTGACGACAGGCGCGGCGATTTCGACGGCTGTCAAAATTTTCACCTCGAACGAACACGAGCCGACATTGCCAGAAGCATCGGTGAAAGTGTAGGTCTGGGTGGTCGTGCCTATCGGGAAAGTAGAACCACTCGGCAGCCCGGCGATGATGTTCCAATTGCCGCCTGCGCTGGAACAGTTGTCGGTGGCAGAGGGCGCGGGATAATCCACTTTATTGTCGTCGCTGCAGCGCAGGATGTCGGCTGGGCAGGTGAGTTGTGGCGCGATGTCGTCAATTGCCACGATGGTCACTTGTGTGGTGGCGGTGCAACCGTTTCCGTCGGTGACGACGGCGGAATAAACGCCCGGAGCAAGCCCGCTGGCCAGGTTGCCGCTCGCGCCGTTGCTCCAAAGGATGTCGTGCGGTGCGGTGCCGCCGATGAACGAGAGAGTTGCCGTGCCGGTCGCATCGTCGGGGCAGATGACGTTGGTTTGGTTAAAAATGGTGGCGTTCAGCGCGGTCGGTTCGGCGATGCTGGCAGTGACGATGGTCTCGCAGCCCAGCGCATCGGCAACGACGACGGCGTAGGAGCCGCCGGAAAGTCCGGTGGCAGTGGCGGTGGTTTGCCCGTTGCTCCAAACGAAGGAGTACGGCTCGCTGCCCCCCGTCGGGTTGATCGCCACTTGCCCGTCGGCAGCTCCGGCGCAGGACACATTTTTTACTGTAAAATCTGCCTGCAAAGCACAACCAAAAGTGGCGACGACGATGCTTTGGACAGCCGAGCAGCCGTTTTCGTCGCTCACGGTCACGGAGTAGGTGCCGGACGCGAGGTTGCCGATGGTTTGCGAGGTCGCGCCGTTGCTCCACTCGAAAAGGTAGTTGCCTGTGCCGCCGTTGGGGTTGGCGGTGGCAGTGCCGTCGTTCAAATTATTGGCAGTCGGGGAGGTGGCAGAGGCATTGACTTGGAGCAGATTTGGTTCCGAAATGATGACGTTGGCGGTGGCGGGGCAGCCGTTGGCATCCAAAATTTGGAGCAAATAATTACCGGCCGCCAAATTCTGGATGCTGGCGGTGTTTGCGCCGTTGCTCCATTGGTATTCGATGGGCTGGGTCGCGCCTTGCAAATTGGCGGTCGCCGTGCCGTCGTTCGCGCCAAAACAGGAGACGTTGGTGGCGGTAATATTTGCCGACAAAGCACAATCAAAACTATTGACAAAGGCGGTTTGAGCGGTGCTGCAACCCTTCGCGTCGGTCACGACGACCGAGTACGCGCCCGGTGCGAGGCCGGCGATGCTGGCATCGGTGCTGCCGTTGCTCCACAAAAAAGTGTAGGGTGCGGTGCCACCCGTCGGGTTGGCGGTGGCGGTGCCGTCGTTCAAATTGTTGGCAGTTTGCGCGGTGGTGGTGGCGGTGAGGAGCAGGGCGGTTGGCTGCGTGACGTTCACTTCGACCGTCGCGGTGCAGTTTTCAGCATCCGAAACGGTGGCTAAGTAAGTGCCTGCTGCCAGTCCGTTGAGGTTTTGCAAGGTCGCGCCATTTGTCCAAACAAAAGAAAGCGCACCTGTGCCGCCGCTCGCCGCGATGCTCGCAGTGCCGTCGGCAGCGCCAAAACACGAGACATCGGTTGCCGTCGCCGAGGCTGTAAGAGCTGCGGCTGGCTGCGTGATGCTGCGCTCGAGGGTGGTCGAACAGCCGTTGGCATCGGTGATGGTGGCGGAGTAGGTGTTGGCGGTCAGTCCAGTTTGGTTTTGGGCGGTACTGCCGTTGCTCCAAACGAAGGAATAATTGGGTGTGCCGCCGCTCACGCTGAGCGAGATGCTGCCCGAAGCATTGCCAAAACAACCCACGTTGCCCGCGACCGCCGAAGCAGCCAGCGCGGCATTTGGCTGTGAAACGATTTGCGAGATGCTCGACGTGCAGCCGTTGGCATCGGTGACGGTGGCGGAGTAGGTGTTGGCGGCGAGTCCGGTGGGGTTTTGCGTGGTCGCGCCGTTGTTCCAGTTAAAAATAAAACCAGCCGTGCCGCCACTGACCGCAAGCGAAATGCTGCCCGTCTCGTCGCCAAAACAAGCCACGTGGCTCGCAACCGCCGAAACAGCGATCGCCGAGGCAGGCTGCGAAACGGTCTGCGAGATGCTCGACGTGCAGCCGTTGGCATCGGTGACGGTGGCAGAGTAGGTGTTGGCGGCGAGTCCGGTGAGGTTTTGTCCGGTGCTGCCGTTGTCCCAGTTGACTAAAAAAGGCGCGACACCATTACTTATAGTCAAACTGATGCTGCCCGTCGCCGCGCCGAAACAAGCCACGTTAACCGTGTTTGCAAGGAGCCCGATGGCTGAACCTTGACTGTTAATCACGCTGGTCAGTGTTTGGGTGCAATCGAAAAAGTCCGAGACAGTCACGGTATAAGTCCCCGCTGCCAGCCCTGTGCGATTCTTGGTGGTGATGCCGCCGCCCCAATTGTAGCGATAAGGAGCAGTGCCTCCCTCGACGTTCAGCGAGATGCTGCCGTTGGGATTTCCGCAGGTGGCGGGTGTGGTGGTGGCCGCGACTGCCAGCGCAGCGGCGGGTTCTAAGATTATTTCCGAAAGGGTCAAAGTACAGTTGTTGGCATCGGTCACTGTGACAAAATACTCGCCAGCCGCGAGGTCGTAGGCACTCTGCGAATTGCCGGCGCCGCCGCTCCATTGATATGAATAACCCGCCGTGCCGCCTTCCACGTCCAATTCGATGGCTCCGGTGGCTTCGCCGAAGCAGTTGACATTGTTCACGTTGGCTTCGGCAGTAAGCGGTGCTTCGGGTTGCTCTATGTTGCGGCTGATGGTTTTTGTGCAGCCGTTGGCATCGGTGACTGTGGCTGCATAAGTGCCGATGGGCAAGTTGTTGCGGTTGGCGGTGGTCGCTCCGTCGCTCCACAGGTAGGAATAGCTGGCCGTACCGCCCGTGGTCAAGAGTGTGATCGCACCCGATGCGTCACCAAAACAAGCCACGTCAAGTGTGCTGGCTGCCACCAGAAGTTCGGTCGGCTGGGTGATGGTTTTGGTATGGACGGCGGTGCAGTTGTTGGCATCGCTCACGGTGACGGTGTAGGTGCCGGCCACGAGTCCGGTGCGGTTTTGGGCGTTGTTGCCGTCGTTCCAATTAAAATTGTAAGCCACCGTGCCGCCCGCAGGATTCAAATTGATTGAACCCGTTGCATTTGCAAAACAATCCACGTTGACGGAAGTCGAAGTCACGGTCAGCGGTGCGGGCTGGGTGATGGTGTTGGAGATGGTTTTCGTGCAGTTGTTGGCATCGGTCACGGTGGCGTTGTAAACGCCCGGTGCCAGTCCGGTGCGCGTCGCCCCGGTCACGCCATCGCTCCAGTTGTAGGTGTAGCTAGGCGTACCGCCGCTCGCCGACAAAGTGATTGTGCCGTTGGCTGCGCCAAAACACAAAACGTTGGTGACGCTGGCAGCGGGCACAAGCGCATCGGGTTGGGTGATGACCACGCTTTCGACCAGCGTTTGCTGCGCGATGGCATCTGAGATGGTCACGGTGTAGGTGCCTGCGGTGAGGTTTGAGCGGTTAGGGGTAGTGATGCCGCCGCCCCAGTTATAGGTATAAATCGTCGAGCCACCCGTCACTGTCAGGGATATCGCGCCGTTGTTGCCGCCGTTGCAAAGCACGTTGGTCGTCGTGAAAACTGGCGACAAAGCCGGGTAAGTGCACTGCGCGTTGTCGCAGCACTGGGCAAAGCAACTGGCATAAGTCATGTCGCTCATGACGGGAGGCAGGAATCGGTCGTTGAAATTGTTGGGATTGGCACAAGGCAGCCCTGCGATGTTTTCCTTGCAACTGTAATCCGGGCAAGGACCATTGGTAAAAGTGAAGTAAGTGCTGTACCCCACCTGACGTGGCACCACGATTTGGTAGATGCCGTCGCCGTCAGGGTCTGTCATTTTATACTTCCCGCCCGGCGCACCAAAATCCGCGCCACCTGCCAGCCAAAACCCGTCGGGGTGCGGGATTGCCGTGCCTTTGCCCAACTGAAAAGTCATCACCACTTCGTCGCCGCAAGCGTAGCAACTGTTGAAACAAAACTCCGGGACGGTCAAGCCACTCGAAGGCACGCTCAAGGTGCGATTCGTGAAAGGGCCAGTAGTGAAAGTGCAAGTTTCGGTGCCCAAAAACTGCTCTTGTGCCGCCCAGTTGTCGAGCGTCACTTTGTACTCGTAATTGCCGGCGGGCATAGAAATGCTGGCTTCCCAGACGTTGTCGCCATCCGCGTCGGTCATCGCGTTGGCATTGCCCGACCAGCCGTTGAAGGTTCCACTCAAATAAACCGTCGTGAAGCTGCCCGTGTACCCGTTCATGTCCACCGAAAAATTGACCACCGGATTAGGCGTGCCGCAAACCGAGCAGCTGTTCCAGCAATATTCCGGCAAGGTCGTCGTGCCATTGACCGTCAGGCTGCGATTGGTAAAACCGAAGTTCGTCACCGTACAGGGCTCGCCCGGCACGAACTGCTCCTGCGTCGTCCAGTTGTCTGTCGTGAATTTGTATTCATAATTGCCCGCCGCCAAGTTGATAGTGCCCGTCCAGATATCGTCGCCGTCCGGGTCCGAGAGCGGGTTGGCAACGCCCGACCAGCCGTTGAAACTGCCGCTCACATAAACCGTTGTGAAATTGCCGCCACTGTACTGGCTCATGTCCACCGAAAAATTGACGGCATTGTTCGCCGGTTGGCAGTCCGAGCAACTATTCCAGCAATATTCCGGCAGGGTGGTGTTCCCGCTGACCGTCAGGCTCCGGTTCGTGAAGCCTCCGTTCGTTACCGTGCAGGGTGCGCCGGGCGTGAACTGCTCCTGCTGCGCCCAGTTGTCGAGCGTGAATTTGTACTCGTAGTTCCCGGCGGGCAGATTGATTGTACCCGTCCAGACATCATCCCCGTCCGGGTCCGAGAGCGGGTTGGCATTGCCCGACCAACCGTTGAAATTGCCGCTTACATAGACTGTCGTGAAATTGCCACCGTAATTGCCCATGTCCACCGAAAAATCAACCGGGTAGCTCGGCGGCGGTGGTGTGCCGCCTTCCACGATGAGGTCGTCAAAATGCGAGGTCACGTCCGTTGAAGTGCCCGGCGTACCAAAATCAAAGAACAAAACCACTCGTGCATAGGTGCCGCTCGCTGCTTGGAACGGTGCCTCTTCCGAGGGCAGCGAACAATCGAAGGTCAGTTCTTCCCAAGTGTCGATTTGAGTGTTCGCTACCGTTTTTATCCAGTTCGGCTGCCCGGAGGTAGACTGCTCCAGCTTGACCGCGAGGTTGCCGATGTGGTTCATCCGCACCTTGATTTTGAGCAGCGCGTCCGTAGCGTTGATTGGTGTTGTCGGGTTTGGGTTCGAGAAGGCTCCTGCCCAAGTTTGCGCCCCGGCGGGTTTTACGAAATTGGACACCGACCCACTGGTGTTGATGCCGCCTGGTGCCGGATTGGGCACGATTTGGGTGAACGTGCCGTCGAGGCTGCTCCCAAAATATTGGAATGTTGTGCTCGTCGCCGCCGATTCAAAATCGAGGATCGTGGTCGTTTGCGAAAAAGCACAGGTGACGGTGAGCCATGCCGCCACAATTGCAAGTAATGCTCTCTTCATACGATTGGAATTTATGTGATTGACCATATAAAAAATTGAATTCGTTTTGTCGGATTGGCGGCCCTGTTTTTGGGCAGAAAAACGGCTCGCAGCAGCTGTGCCGCGTAGTCGTGGCCTAATTCCCAGAATTTGGTCTTTGATTATTGCCCCAAAAAATCCTTCACAAGCACGGGGCGGCTCTTGAGCACGAAAAAATCACTGGAACACCCGAACATAATCCACAATCATGCTCTGTGGGAACGGCGTGGAATCATCCGGCGAGCCGGGCAAATTGCCGCCGACTGCCACGTTGAAAACGAAGAAAAACGGTTTGTTGAAAGGGTAGGGCGCACCGTTCAGGTTGGCGGGCGTGATGGTGTGGAACACTTCGTCGTCCACCAAAAACTCGATTTTATCGGCCACCCAGTTGATGGAAAACACATGGAACTCGTCCTGAAAATTGGCATTGCCGGACAGGTATTTCGACTGCGAGATGTACTGGTGCTGGCTCACATTGGCCCCGAAGTGCACCGTGCTGAGCGTGCGGTTGGGCAGGTCGCCGGTCAGTTCCATGATGTCAATCTCGCCGCAGGCCGGCCAGCCCACCGCGTCAATGTTCGAGCCGAGCATCCAGAGCGCGGGCCACAAACCCTTGCCTTCGGGCAGCGCGGCCCGAATGTCAATCCGCCCGAACTTGAATGCTTTTTTGCCTTTTGTAACTAAGCGCGAGGAAGTGTAGTCGCTCGAAGCGAACTTCTGTTTCTTGGCCGTGATGACCAAATGCCCGTTGAGGATGGAGGTATTGTCCTCGCGGTAGTATTGCAGCTCGTTGTTGCCCCAGCCATTTGCGCCCGTGCCTGTCTCGAAAGTCCAGTTGTCGGGGTTCACCGCAGTGCCGTCGAACTCGTCAGCCCAAACCAAATTCATGCCCGCGTAGCTGGTCGGCGAGGTGTAGCCGCCAGCCGGGATGACCAGCCCGCTCGTGTTGTCGTCGTCGTCTTCGATGACAATCGTCGCCACGTCGGTCGCCAGTTCGGCGTTCAGCGGGTTGTAAAATTTGATTTGAAAACTCTCCTTTGGCTCTTTGGCCTCGTCGCCGGTGATTTTGATGTCAATCGTTTTTTTCGTTTCGCCCGGCGCGAAAATGAGCTGCCCGCTGGTCAAAACCTCGAAGTCGCTGGGTGTGGCAGCCGTGCCCGCCACCCCCGCGAATTTGACGACGGCGTTGGTCTGGTGCGTGCCCGAAAGCGAAATTTCGAGCGAGACCGTCTGGTCGGAATCGTCTTCCGCAACGGTCAAATCAGTTACCGAAATCGTCGGCAAATCGCGCTCGGCAGGCGAGCCGTCGTCGTCCTTTATGCAGCCACAGAAGACCGCAGCCGTTGCGAAAAAACTGATAATGAGCGCGTTGTATAAATTTCGAGTTTTCATTTAAGAGAAAGTTGAGCCGTTGTCGGCAGTTCGATTTTGGTTTTATCATGAGCGCAAGGGGGCGCAGTCCACGTGCATTCGCCGCGGAAAAATGGCGTTGTCCACGTCCATTTTTGCGCCCCGCAATTACTGGGGGACAAACCGGAGTTCGAACCAGCCCTGCGCCAGCGGTGTGCCGTTTTGTGCCCGCTGCCGACCGCGCACGACGAGCTCCGAGGCGGTCAGTTTGACCACGTCCAGCACGTTGTCGCAGTCCCACACGCCCATGAATTGCTCGTCGGGCAACAGGATTTGGTCGCGGCCCAAGATGCCCGTGCCCTCCGAAAACGTGAACTCGCTCACGCCGGGGTCGAGTGCTTGTGGTTTGTAGCCGTCCCAGGGGTTGAGCGTTTGGCCGTTGTTGCGGTTCTGGAACACCAGATTTTCAAACGTGAAACAGAAACCGTCGTCTGCTTGGTCGGGTGGGAGTCCGCCGGGCGAGGTGTACCACGAATAATCGTCGTATGTCGGCCCGACTTTTATCGAACCTGCATCAAGCGAGAGCGTCCAGCACTTGCCCGCTGGGCCGCAATCGCCCGTCAGCATTGCCATTTTGGGCGTGCAGATGAGGGGCGCGTCATTGAAAACAGTGACTTTTTTGGAAGCCGATGGCGTGCCGCTGCCGTCGGTTTTCGAGACAAAAAGCGTGATGACGTACTCGCCTTTTTTGTCGTAAAAAACGGTGTCCACTGCCTGTGTCGAAGTCTTGGGCGTGCCGCCGCCAAAGTCCCAGAGCCGTTGAAAATTTCCTTCGGAAAGGTCTTTCACGACCATGCGGTTCGAGTCGCCGGCAAGCATTTCGACCGAAAAATCCGGCGCGGCAGGTGCGGTCGGGAGTCCGAAATCGTCGTCGCGGGCGGGTTGGCAAGCCCACCAGACGAGGGTCGAAAGCAAAAAGAGAAGCGATATTTTTTTCATGGAAGCAAGATTTGAGGCGGCCCAATGGCAGCCGTTCATCGTTCAGAGATCAGTATCCGGGGTTTTGGGTCAATGCGCCGTTGGTCGCCAGAATTTGTGATTGCGGAATCGGGAAAAGTTCGTGCGTCCCAGCTTTAAAGCCCAGATTGCCAAGCACTTGCGCCGCTCGCCCGGTGCGCACGAGGTCGAAGAAACGATGCGCCTCCAAGCCCAGTTCGATGCGCCGTTCGCGGTAAATGGCCTCCAAAAGTGCCGCCCCGGAAGCCGTTATGTCGGGGATGCCGACCCGTGCCCGCACTTGGTTGAGGGAGGCGCGGGCCGTCGCTTCGTCGCCTGTTTGGGCGGCTGCTTCGGCGTGCATCAGCAACACATCGGCGTAGCGGATGACGCGGTCGTTGGAGCCGCCGTTCGGGTTCGGGTCGCCGAAAGGCGCGTCCTCGCTTTTGTTGTTGAAGTATTTTTTCGGGTAATACAAGTGCGGCATATCGCCCGTCGCGGCGAGGGTGAAAACGCCCCGGTCGCCCATCGCATCGCCGACGCGGAACACCGTGGATTTCAGGCGCGGGTCTTCAAAACCTTCGCGGAAAAACTCGTCCACGAAATCCTGCGTCGGGATGTTGAAACCGTAGCCCGCAAATTGGCCGCGTGCCCGCTGAAACACATTGGTAAAGCTGCCCTCGTTCGCGTTGTTTTTGCCCCAGTTGCCGCCCGAAGCGTTCATGTACTGGATTTCAAAGACCGATTCGGCGTTGTTTTCGCCGTCCAGTGTGAAAATGTCGGCATAGTTCGGCGTGAGTTGGTACTCATTTGAGGCAATGATTTCGGCGGCAGTGGCCTGTGCTTGCGCCCATTTTTTGCGCCAGAGGTAGGTTTTGGCGAGCAAAGCCTGCGCTGCGCCTTTCGTGATTCGGCCCAAATCGGCAGCCGGGTATTCGCTGCGCCGCCACAAATCCGTGCTGGCCTCGGCCAAGTCTTTTTCAATCAAATCCCAGATTTCGTCGGCAGAGGCGCGGGGCAAATTGTACTCCGACGGTGCCAAAACGTGGTCGGCCAGCGGCACGCCACCGAACATCGTGACCAGATTGTAAAAATTCCAGGCCCGGATGAACTTGGCTTCGCCCAAAATGCGGGCCTTCAATTTCGCGTCCATCTCGATGGCCGGCACTTTTTCGAGCACCACGTTTGCGCGGTAAATACCCTCGAAATTCGCGCCCCACTCGCTCTCGAGCAGGTCGGTGTTCGTCGGCCCCCGGAAGGTTTCGAGTTGCAACAGCGCGTTCGCGTCGTTGTCGCCGGAGCCGCCTTTGACGGCATCGTCGGACATGATGTCGCCCCAAAACCAGCGGAAATGCCCGGCAGGCGAGAGTTGGAATTGCAACGTGGCATAGGCTGCGTTGACCGCCGCAATGGCATCGGCTTCGGTGCGGTAGAAATTTTCCTCCGTCACCCCGACGATGGGTTTTTTCTCCAAAAATTCCTTTTGGCAGGCCCCGAACGGGAGCGCGAGCAAAAGGAGCATGGCTATTTTTTTCATGTTTTTCGATGTTTAAAAAGTCAGACTCACCCCGCCCAAGACCGTCCGGGCTTGCGGGTAAAAACCCCGGTCAATGCCCAGTTCGAGGCTGCCACCGACGGAGCCGATTTCGGGGTCAAGCCCGGAGTATTTCGTGAAAGTGAGCAGGTTTTGGCCTGTGCAATAGATTTTCAGTTTTTCGAGATGCGCCCGTTTAAGCCAGTTTTTGGGCAGATTGTAGCCCAATTGCAGGGTTTTCAGCCGCAAGTACGAGCCGTCTTCGACGAATCGGTCGCTGATGCGGGCGTTTTGGTTCGGGTCGTTCAGGCTGACGCGCGGCTCCGAATTGGACGTGCCCTCGCCCGTCCAGCGACCGAGCGCGGAGGAGGGGCGGTTGGCGTAACTGAAATCGTAGCGGGTGGTGCTCACGAAAATATCGTTGCCCTGTGTGCCCTGAAAAAACAGGTTGAGCTCCACGCCGCGCCACTCGAAATCGGTCGTGAAACCATAAGCGAAACGCGGCGTAGGGTTGCCGATGTAGGTGCGGTCGCTTTCGTTAATCACGCCGTTGCCGTCCAAATCCTTGAAACGGATATCGCCCGGCGCGGTTTCGTTGCTTTGAAAAGCGGCGGCCTCGACCTCGGCTTGGTTCTGGAAAATACCGTCGGTGACGTAGCCGTAAAACGAGGCGAGCGGATGGCCCACGTCAGTCCTTGACGCATTGGCATTGGCAAAATGCACGAGGCCCGACAGCACTGGCTCGCCGCCGCGCCCCAAGCCCGTGACCTCGCTTTTGACGAAGGCGACGTTGCCGCCGAGCGCGTATTTGAAGGCGCGGTCGAAATTCCGGTAGCTCAGTGCCAGCTCCAGCCCGCGATTTTCAGCCGTCGCCACGTTTTGGATGGGCGGTGCGGTACCTGCGACGAGCGGAATCGGCGCGGCATAGAGCATGTCGGAGGTTTTTTTCAAGTAAAAATCTGTCGTGAACTGCACGCGCCCCTCGAACAGCTCGGCATCCAAGCCGATGTTGGTCTGGGTCGAGGTTTCCCATTTCAAATCGGGGTTTGCAGATGTGAGCGCGACTGCGCCGTTGGTGATGATTTCGTCGGGGCTGAAGGTGTAGTTCTGCCCGTTGTTGACGACTGTCGTGAACGAGTAATCGCCGATGCGGTCGTTGCCGTTTTGGCCCCAGCTGGCGCGGATTTTGAAAAAATTGACCAATCCGGGGTTCCAAAATTCTTCGTGCGAGGCAATCCAGCCCGCCGAAAACGAGGGGAAGTAGCCGAAACGGTTGTTCCGCCCGAAGCGCGAAGAACCGTCGGCGCGGAAAGTGGCGGACAGCAGGTAGGTCTGGTTCAGCTCGTAGTTGGCCTTCGCAAAATAGGAAAACAACGAGGACTCGCTGGCCCACTGCCACGCGCTTTGCGAGGTAATTGGGTCAATCGTATTGGAGATGTAGGCATCTTCCCATTTGTTCGAGGGCAGGTTGGTGTTCGCGCCGCCGTTGGCATCGTAGCGGTTTTGGAGCGCGGTGGTGCCTGCGATGAGTGTCAGGTCGTGGTTCTCGCCGAAGTTAGTTTGGTAGGTCAGCACGTTTTCGCTTTGCCAGTTGCGCCAGTTGTTGTTGGCGACAGAGACCGAGTTGATGAGCGATTTTTCCGCTGCCGGAGCCTCGCTCAGGCTGGGGATGTTGCTCAAATCGAATTTCGGGACAAAGCCGCGCTGCACGGCGAAGGTCGCGTCGAGGCTGAACGAGGAGCGGAAAGTCAGCCCTTTGGCCAATTTAAGCTCGCCGAACACGCTGCCGACGAGGCGGTTGCTGCGCCAGCGGTCGTATGTCTGCGCGATGGCATTGACCGGGTTGGCGATGTCGGTGCTCGTATAATTTGAGTAGGCGAACGTGCCATCGGCCTTCCGCACGGGCGTGATAGGGTCAATGTTCAGGGCACGGATGATGGGCGAGTTGAACTGGCTGTTTTCGAGCAGGCCGTTGCGTTCGAGCCAAGTGAAACCGAGGTTGTTGCCGATGGTGAGCCATTTTTTCAAATCGTGCGAGGCGTTGAAACGCACAGTGGCCCGTTGGAAATTGGCTTTGCTGCCGCCCACGATGCCGTCCTGCGAAAAATAATTGCCCGAAATGGTGTAGGCCGAGCGTTCGCTGCCGCCCGTGAACGTGAGTTGGTGGCTGGCAATCGGGGCCGCCTCGAAGATGGCTTCCTGCCAATCGGTGCCTGTGCCCAAAAATTCGGGGTGCCGCAATTCGGGCAGGGGGGCTTTGCCGCCGGCGATGTTGGCCTCGTTTTGCAAAGTGGCATACTCGCGGGCATCGAGCAAATCCAAGAGCCGTGCCGCCCGCTGGATGCCGTAATATGCCTCGTAACTGATTTTGCCGTCCTGATTTCGCTTGCCGCCTTTGGTCGTGATGAGCACCACGCCGTTCGCGCCACGCGAGCCGTAAATGGCCGCCGAAGCTGCGTCTTTCAGGATGTTGATGGTCTCGATGTCGTTTGGGTTCAAGAAATCCAGCCCGTCCACCGGGATGCCGTCCACGATGTACAGCGGGTCGGCGTTGTTGATGGTGCCCACGCCGCGCACCCGCACGGAGAGCGCACTGCCCGGCGAGCCGGAGTTTTGGGCCACCACCACGCCTGCCGTGCGCCCTTGCAGGGCTTGCTCGACGCGCAAAATGGGCCGCTCCGCAATTTCTGCCGCCGAAACCGTTGACACAGAGCCGCTTATGCTCGACCGTTTTTGCGAACCGTAGCCCGTGACGACGACTTCCGATAGTTGGGAGGCATTCTCGGCGAGCCGTATTTCGAGGAAATTTTGCTCGCCGACGGGGATTTCTTTCGACAGAAAACCCGTGTACGAAGCCATCACAACGGCCTGACGGTCAGTGATTTGGAGGGTGAAGTTGCCCTCGAAATCGGTGGTCGTGCCCGTGCTCGTGCCTTTTACGACAACGGTCGCGCCGATGGCTGCCTCGCCCGTTGGGTCGAGGCTGACGCGCCCGCTGATTTTGACTTGCGCGGCAGCGGCGAGGGCGAGTTTCAGAAATATGAGTGTGAAAAAATAGCGCATGACGAGAGAGGATTCGACGGTTTGACGATTCGAGATTTAACAGCAGAGGGCGGGGCCGCTCAATGCCGCCCCGCCCTCCATGCTGTGTTCAGCGAATCAATTTCCGGGTGAAAAAGCGTTCGCCTGCGCGAACCGTTACGAAGTAGATACCGGGCTGGAAATCAGCGGTTTGCAGCTCAAACTGGGCTGCGCCGCCCGCCACTTGCCACTGCCCGATTTGCTGCCCGACGGCGTTCGAGACCGAGATGTTTTTTTCCTCAAAAACCGAGTTGCCGAACCGCAAAACCGCGCCGTCGGCACCCGCCGGGTTGCCCAGCAGGGCGAAAATCTGGGAATCTTCAATCCAGTTTTTGACCGACGAAGTGCATTCGGCATTCGTGAAGCAAGTGCCGAAGCAGGTTGCCACCGTCGCGTCGGCATTGGTTTCGGGCAGGAAACGGTCGTTGAAATTGTTGGGGTCGCCGCAGGGCAAGCCCGCGAGTATCTCTTTGCAGCTGTAATCGGGGCACGCGCCGTTGGTGAAAGTGTAAAATGACTTGAACGCTTTTTTGCGCGGCACGACGATTTCGTAGATGCCGTCGCCGTCGGAGTCGCTCATTTTGTATTTGCCGCCGGGCACATCGAAATTGCCGCCGCCGGCCAGCCACACACCGTCGGGACTTGGCGCAATGCCGCCCATGCCGAGTTTGAACGTGATTTTCACCTCGTCGCCGCAGGCGTAGCAGGAGTTGAAGCAAAATTTCGGCACGTCAGTGTCCGCGCTGACCGCCAGCATACGATTCACGAACTGCCCCGACGGGTCGCGGCGGGTACACTCCTCGAAGCCGCCGAACTCTTCCTGTTTGGCCCAGTTGTCGAGGGTCACTTTATATTCGTACAAGCCGTTCGGCATGGAAATGCTGCCTTCCCAGATGCCGTCGAGGTCGGCATCGTCCAGCGGATTGGCATCGCCCGACCAGTTGTTGAACGAACCGGAGATATAAACCTTGTCGAAGTTGGCGGTGTAGCTGTTCATGTCCACTTTGAAGTTGACCTTCCGAACCGAGGGCGCGGAGCCACCTTTCACCACCACGTCGTCCAAATAGGAAATCACATCCGAGCCAGTGCCGACTGTGCCGAAATCGAAGAAAATCACGAGCCGCGTGTACGCGCCGGAAGCAGCCTCGAATGGCGGCTCCAACGACGGGAGGCTGGCATCAAAGCAGAGTTCTTCCCACTCGTTCACTTTCGTGTTCGAGACTTGCGTAATCCAGTTCGGTTTGCCGGAGGTCGAGCCTTCGAGTTTCAGGGCGAGGTTGCCAATGTGGTCCATGTGGACTTTGATGCACACCTGCCCGCCGTTGGAGAGGTCAACGGGTGTGGTCGGGTCGGGATTCGAGAACGCGCCCGCCCAGACTTCGGCGACAGCGGGTTTGACATATTTCAGAACCGTCGCGCTCGTGTTGATGCCCGATGGGTTGGGGTTGGCGATGTTTTCGGTCTTTGTGCCGTCGAGCGGAGAGCCGAAATATTGGAAATCGGTGCCGGTCGCTGCCGTCTCGAAGTCCAAAATCGTGGTGCTTGTGGTGGCGGCAGGCAGGGTTTTGATGTCGTCAAAATACGAGGTGACATCCACTCCTGTGCCCGTCGCGCCGAAGTCGAAAAACAGCACGACGCGGGCATAAATGAATCCTTTGGCCGGCGCAAACGGAGCCTCGATCGAGGGCAGGCTGGCATCAAAAATGAGTTCTTCCCATTCGTTGACTTGGGTGTTCTGCACGGTCGTCACCCAGTTTTGCCCGCCGTTGGTCGAGGCTTCCAATTTCAGGGTGAGATTGCCGATGTGGTCCATGTGGACTTTGACGGCGATTTTACCGTCGGCGGTCAAATCCACCAGGGCTGTCGGGTTGGGGTTTGAAAAACAGCCAGCCCACACTTCGGCCACTGCGGGCTTGACGTATTTGCCGACCGTGCCGCTGGTGTTGATGCCCGCCGGGTTGGGATTGGCGATGGCTTCGTTGAAAGTGCCGTCCAACGGAGAACCGAAATATTGGAAAACGGTGCTTGTGGCGGGAGTTTCAAAGTCCAAGATGGTGGTTTGCGCCTGAGAAGCAACTACGGCAAGAGCCAACATCGGGACAAAAAGTAGGAATCGTTTCATGCTAAACTTGATTTTAAGTTTTTAGAACAAAATTTCGGGGAACTGCTTTTAATGCAGGCAAAAGTGAAACTGTTGGTACGATTCGATGGTATTTTGTGCCACAACTCAACCACGCAAAACGCGATTTTGGACTACGGCAACACTACACACGCCCTCGCAAAACCGCTCACACAAGTGTCGTACTTTCGCCACGCGCTACTCTCCGTTTCATGTTGATGAAAAAACTACGAGCAATCCGAGCCAGCCTGTTTTTCGCATTTTTCAGCCTCTTTGCAGGAAGGCTGCTGACTGCCCAAGTCGCCAATTTGGGTATCCCACCAATCCAGAATTTCCTGAAAAAAGCCTACCAAGCGGGCACCCAAAACTGGGACGCGGCGCAGGACAGCCGGGGCGTGCTGTTTTTTGCCAACAACGAGGGGCTGCTGCAATTTGATGGAAGCCGCTGGCAGTGCCACCCGGTGGCCAATAAAACGGTGGTGCGCTCAGTGGCGATTGACGCGGCGGGGCGGATTTTCGTCGGGGCACAAAGTGAACTGGGGTATTTTTTCCCTGACCCGAACGGCGTGTTGCGCTACCATTCGCTGGTGGGGCTACTGCCGGCGGAAAGACAAAACTTTGAGGATGTCTGGGACATTGCCGCCGCGGGCGAGTCGGTTTTTTTTCGGACGAACCGCGCCGTTTTCCAGTTCGTCGGCAACCAAATCCGCATCCATGAGCCGGGCGGCGACCTGACCGCCATGTTTGCCACACGGGTCGGGCTGCTCGTTCAAAAAGACCTGACGGATATGCTTGTTTTTGAAAACGGTGGGTTCCGCCTTCTTTTCCAATCGCCCGAACTGGCAAGCGAACTGACCGGGGCCATGCAATGGCAGGGCGACACGCTGCTTTTCAGCTCCCTGAAAAACGGCCTGTTTGCGCTCGTTGCCGGTCAGTTTTCGCGTTGGCGCACGGCCCACGACGCACTTTTTCAAGCCAAAAGAATCTACGCCGCCACTGCATTGCCCAACGGCCACCTTGCTCTCGGAACTTCGCTGGACGGCTTCGTGCAACTCGACGATAAACGCCGGATTTTCAGGCACTTAACTCAAAAAAATGGCCTCCAAAACAACAACGTCTTGCACACTTTTGCCGACCGGGCAGGCAATCTGTGGCTTGGCCTCGACAACGGGATTGACTGCGTGCAGCTGCCTTCGCCCTTCACGAGCGTCATCCCCGATGCGGATTTGAAAGGCACTGGCTATGCCGCTGCGGTGTTCGACGGGCAACTTTTTTTGGGCGTTTCGAACGGCGTGTACCGCACGGGTTGGAAGGCTTATTCCGACCCCGAAAAAAAGCCGCTTTTTGAAAAAGTAGCGGCTTCTGACGGGCAAGTGTGGGTCTTGCAGACAGCAGGCGACGCGCTTATGATGGGCCACCACGAGGGCAGTTTCCTGCTTTCGGGTCAAGGGTGCAGCAAGGTTTCGAGCGAACCCGGCGCGTGGACTTTCGTGCAGATGAATGATGAGTATCTGCTCGGTGGCAGCTACGCAGGATTGCTTTTGTATCGAAAATCGGGCAAAACATGGGTTTTTGACCAAAAACTCGCGGGTATGGATGAGTCCTGTCGCTTCATGGTCAAGGATGCCGATAGTGCGATTTGGGTGGCACATCCGTACCGGGGCCTGTACCGGGTTGAGTGGTCGGCGGCGCGAAAAAGCGAGCTGCGCGTCGAGTTTTTCAACGCCCGGAACGGACTGCCCTCCGACCTCAACAACTTGGTGTTCTCGGTCGCGGGCAAGGCGGTTTTTGCCACAGAAAAGGGCGTTTTCAGGTTCGACCGACAGCGCGGCACGTTCGTCCCGGACGAGGATTTCAACCGAGTGCTGGGCACGGGAGGGCGTGTCAAATACCTGCGCGAGGACGCGCAGGGGCGCATCTGGTATGTGATTGAAAAAGAGGTTGGAGTGCTGGAAGTGGATGATTTCGGCCTGAAAAAACAGGTTCGGAAGCGGGTTTTCCCGGAGTTGGCAGGCAAGCTGGTCGCGGGTTTCGAGTTTGTTTTTCCGCTGGACGAGGCCAATGTCTTCTTTGGCGCGGAGCAGGGTTTTGTGCATTTCAACGCTGGGCGGAATTCTGGGGCCGACACCACTTTGCAAGTGGTGCTGGGGCAAGTGGTGGCGGGCGGCGCGGCGCGGCAGGACTCGGTGCTTTTTGGCGGCTGGTTCGTGCAAAATGGCGGCTTGACGGCAGTACAGGCTTCGGAAAACATCCCGGTTTTGGAAGCGAGCATGAACAACCTGCGGTTTGCTTTTTCAACGACGGATTTCGGCGACCCGGCTTTTGTGCAGTTTCGTGTAAAATTGGACGGGCTGGGCGGTTGCTGGTCGGAGTGGACGGGTGAAAACGCGCGGAATTTCACCAATTTGAGTCCGGGCAAGTATTGTTTTTCGGTACAGGCCCGCCGGACGGATGGCCACGAGAGCGCGGTGCTGCGCTACGAATTCCGCATCCGCCCGCCGTGGTACGCGAGCACAGCCGCGTTGGTATTTTACGCACTGGGCATTTTGGGGCTTTTTGCCAGTTTTTTGATTCGTCAGCGGCGCAAGTTCGAGCGCGAAAAACAGAACTTGACTGTGCACCACCAGCAAATCACAGCCGAGCAGCAACGCAAAGTGGAAGAATCGAAGGCCGCCCTGAGCGATGTGCTGCGCGAGAAATTGGAGGCAGAAATCCAGTTCAAAAACAAGGAACTGGCGGCAGCGACCATGCACCTTGTCCAAAAAGGCGAGATTCTGCAAGCCGTCCAAGAAAACCTGAACCAGATTTTGGAAAAATCAACCAGCCCGGCCCTCAAAAAAGAGGTGCAGCACCTGCTCAACTTGCTGGATTTTGATGCCAAATTGGACGAGGACTGGGAGCAGTTCGCGTTGCACTTCGACCAAGTGCACGTTGATTTTTTGAAACGCCTGCGCGAGCGGCACCCGCACCTCAACCCCACCGACTACAAGCTCTGCGCCTACCTGCGGATGAACCTTGCGACCAAAGAAATCGCGCCATTGATGAACATCTCGGTGCGCGGCGTGGAGGCCAGCCGATACCGCCTCCGCAAAAAACTTGGCCTTTCGGGCGACGAAAACCTGACGGAGGTGATTGCAAACCTTTGAGCTTGGCACAAAAGAAAAACGGCCTCAAAAAGGCCCAAAAAGCCGTTTTGAAGCCGTTCAAAAGTAGTTTTGTAGCCCCGACGGGGATCGAACCCATATCAAAAGTTTAGGAAACTTCTATTCTATCCATTGAACTACAGGGCCGAGATGGTTTGGATTATGAGGCAAAAATAAGCGGCTTCCAGAGAAAACGCCGGGCGGTTTTTGTGGGATGTTCAGTTTTGACCGAGGCTTTGGGCTTTCTCGCGCACGCCGGTTTGGCCGGATTTTTCCTTCAAGATTTCCTCCGATTGCTTCAAAATCTGCCTTAGGCGTTCTGTGTCTTGGCCGATGATTTTGAGGTTTTTATCGTGCTCGTCCAGCGAGGTGTGGTGGATTTTGAACACCTGCTCGGCATAAAATTGAATCAGGCTGTCCTTGGGCGCACCGTAAAGTCCCAGCGTCGCTGCTTCCGCCAATGACAGATCGGCCATGACTTCGGCGATTTTTTCGTCGGTCATGCTGGGCTGTTCGGTTTGTTTTTGGCAGGCCCAAACCCCAGATGCGACGAGGCAAACAGCAGCGAGGCGCGTGTGTTTCATGGCATTCAAAGCATTTCTTTCGGGAAAAAACGGGCGACCACTTTGGAGTTCAGTTCGGTCATTTCTGCCCATGTTTCGGCTTGTGTGTTGATTTGCACGATGCCGAAAGTGGGGACGTTCGGGATAAAATCCTCGGTGAAATGGTTGGCAACCTCCGTGAAACTTGGGTTGTGGCCGAACATCAAGACCGTACGGGCGGAGTCTGGCAGGCCGCTGATAGTTTGTAGGATTGTGAAAGGCAGTGCGTCGTAGATGTCGGCGTTTCGCACCACTTGCTCGTCGGCGATGCCAAAAGCGCGGGCAAAGAACAGGGCGGTCGTCTGGGCGCGTTTGGCGGGGCTTGTTACTATGAGGTCGGGCGAAATGTTGCGTTCGACCAAGATTTTTGCCATGCTCGGTGCGTCGCGGAGGCCTCGGTCGTTGAGCGGTCGGTCGAAATCGCGCACGCCGGGGCTTTCCCAACTCGACTTTGCGTGTCGTATCAAATACAGTGTTCTCATACGATAATGTCTCTTTTTTGAAGCGGCCAAAGGTAGGGCGATTTGCCACAAAGTCGGGGCGGCGGCTTGTGTTTGGGCGAAAAAATTGACCTTTGCGGCGGGCAAAAGCCCATAGCGTTTAAAAAGAGGAAAAGTTGAATGTCTGCGCGAACGCCCCTTTTCAACGCTTGCCATCTTTTTAAGCCTTTCCATTTTACACGATTATGCGCATTATTTCCGGCAAATTCAAAGGCCGCCGCTTCAACCCGCCTGCCGACAACTGGCCCACGCGCCCGACGACCGATTTTGCCAAAGAGGGTCTTTTCAACATACTGAACAACCTGCTTGACTTCGAGGAGACGCGGGTGCTCGACCTGTTCGGCGGCACCGGGAGCCACAGCTACGAGTTTGTTTCGCGGGGCTGCCGCGACGTGACGTATGTGGACAAGTTCCCATCGGCGGTGCAGTTTGTGCGGAAAACGGCGGCGCAACTCGGCATCGAGGCAAACCTCAAAATCGTCCAAATGGACGTGTTCCGGTTCGTCGAGCACACGACGGAGCAGTTCGACTACATTTTCGCGGGGCCGCCGTATGCCTTGCCGACGATTGACACCATCCCGAACCTGATTTTCGAGCGGGAGCTGCTGCGCCCGGATGGTCTTTTTGTGCTCGAACACAACCCGCACCACGACTTCGCCGAGCATCCGAAAATCACGGACGTCCGAAACTATGGAAAGACGATTTTCAGTTTCTTTTCAGATGTCAGGGATGAGGATTGAGGTGTGTTCTGCCAACTTCATCCGTTTTTCTATTGACAAAACAGCACGATTGGCGGGGTCTCAATCGTGTTGCTCCGCAGGCCAGCGCGGTCTTTGATGTAAACGAGATAGGTCAATGTGTCGGTTGGGTAGGCGGGCACGACGGAGCAAGGCGGGTAGCCACCGGGGAAGGTGCAGCAAGTGGTGTTCAGCCGGATGGTGATTTCGCCGGAGATGCCGTTGCCCGCGCCTTGCTCGTTGATGTACGGGATTTTGTACGGCGGCTTGGCGAAGCCGTCGCGCCCGTCGGCGATGAAAATGCTCACGCTGTCGTCGCTGCCGAGGTCGCCGTTGCCGTCCGTGAACGTGAAGGTCAGAGAGATGCTATCAGCCTGAGCGTTAGAGTTTTGCGTCATCGTGTTTTTCGACATGCTCTTGAATTCGATGACCGGCTCGTCCGGGTAGTCCGGTGGCGTGGCGCAACGTTGGAGGCAAAAAGCCGCCAGCAAAAACGTCAAAATGCGGCAGTTGAAAACTTGAAAATCGAGACTCGAACGGTTCATATCGGATGTATTTTGAGCCGAAGGAACAGGGAAATTGGGAAACAAGGAAATGGGGGAAATTTTGACCAACCAGTTGAATTTCGCCAACTTCCAATTTCCAATTTCTCCAATTCAAAACCCATGCAGCACCGGGCGGATTTGTTGTCCAAAATCAAACAGGCCGAAATGGCCAATTTTGACGAGACGGCGTTGGCCGTTTTTCGTTGGCAAGCGGAACACAACCCGCTGTACGCCAAGTTTTTAGAACTGCTTGGCCGCCGCCCGGAGACGGTCAATCGGGTAGGGGACATCCCTTTTTTGCCCATCCAGTTTTTCAAGACAGAGACTGTCAAAACGGGGCAATGGTTGCCCCAAACCGAGTTTTCGAGCAGCGGCACCACCGGGCAAACGGCCTCGCGCCACCACGTCCGCGACCTCGATTTTTACCTCGAAAACGCCCGGCGCGGCTTCGCCCGATTTTATGGCGATCCCTCGGATTGGTGCGTGCTGGCCCTGTTGCCATCATACTTGGAACGCGGCGGCTCCTCGCTTGTGGCGATGGCCGACGACTTCATCCGACGCTCCAAGCACCCCGCGAGCGGTTTTTTCCTGCACGATTTTGAACGATTGGCTGACACTCTAAACCATTGCCAATCAGTGGGTTGCCCGACCTTGCTGCTCGGTGTGAGCTTTGCCCTCCTCGATTTTGCGGAGCGATTCCCGATGGATTTGCGCGGCATCACGGTCATGGAAACGGGCGGCATGAAAGGCCGCCGCCGCGAAATGACCCGCGCCGAGCTGCACGATGTGCTCTGCCGCGCCTTCCGAATCCCGGCCATCCACAGCGAGTACGGCATGACCGAACTTTTTTCGCAGGCATATTCGGTCGGCGGCGATCCGGCGATTTTCAGGCCCGCACCGACGATGCGCGTGCTGGCGATAGAGGTCAATGACCCGTTTTGCCCAGCCGCGCCGGGCCGAACGGGTGTGCTGAACATCGTTGATCTTGCCAACCTCGATTCGTGCGCGTTCATCGCCACTGAAGATGTCGGGCGCGTCCGCGCCGACGGCGGCTTCGAGGTGCTTGGCCGCTTGGATGCCGCTGAAATGCGCGGCTGCAATTTGATGGTGGAATGAGCGCGGCAACTACCTTTGCGCGAAGGTTTTTCACATTCAAAATTTCATCCAATGTACAACGGCACAGTCAAGTTTTTCAACGAATCCAAAGGCTACGGCTTCATCGTCGAGCAGACATCCGGGCAGGAAATCTTCGTCCACACGACCGGGATTGTGGGCAAAATCCGCAACGGCGACACGGTCACGTTCGAGACGCAGCGCGGCAAGAAAGGCATGGCCGCCGTCAACGTGCGCGCCGCCAATAGCTGAGGAAAAGAAACAAAAAATAGCAACTGCCGAAACTTGGCCTACCTTTGCCACGAATTTTCACCAACCGCCAGTACTTGCACGCTTGGTGCCAAAGGCCAAACCCCGGCCTTTTTTCAATGAACAACCCGCCAAAACCGATTGTACTGGCTTAATTTTTCAAATGTCATTTAACGATTTATCGCTCATCGAGCCGATTCTCCGTGCCCTCGAAACCGAAGGCTACGAAAATCCCACGCCCATTCAAGCACAAGCCATCCCGTTCGTCCTCCGCAAACAAGACTTGCTCGGCTGTGCCCAAACCGGCACCGGCAAAACCGCCGCGTTCGCCATCCCCATCCTCCAAACCCTCCACACCGAACGCCCGGCAGCCAGCGCGAAACAACGCCCCATCCGTGCGCTCATCCTCACCCCGACCCGCGAACTGGCCATCCAAATCGGCGAAAGTTTCACGGCCTACGGCAAAAACACCAAGTTGCGGAACCTCGTCGTTTTCGGCGGCGTGTCGCAAAAAGCACAGACCGACGCGCTTCGTCATGGCACAGACATCCTCGTGGCCACGCCGGGCCGCCTGCTCGATTTGATGAACCAAGGCTTCATCAGCCTCGACACCATCGAAATTTTCGTGCTCGACGAGGCCGACCGAATGCTCGACATGGGCTTCATCCACGACGTGAAAAAGGTCATCGCCAAATTGCCGACCAAACGCCAGACGCTGTTTTTTTCGGCCACCATGCCGCCCGAAATCGCAAAACTGGCCGATTCGATTTTGACCAACCCCGCCAAAGTGGAGGTCACGCCCGTCTCCTCGACCGCCGAAAAAATAGCGCAAGAGGTGTATTTCGTGGAAAAATCGAACAAAAAGCACCTGCTCATCCACCTGTTGAAAAACCCTGCGATTGCCTCCGCGCTCATCTTCACGCGCACCAAGCACGGCGCGAATCGCGTGGCGACCGACCTGACTAAAGCGGGCATCCGGGCGGCGGCCATCCACGGCAACAAATCGCAGAATGCCCGACAGGCCGCGCTTGGCGATTTCAAAGCCGGTAAAATCCGCGCGCTCGTCGCCACCGACATCGCTGCGCGGGGCATTGACATCGAAGAACTTTCGCACGTTTTCAACTTCGAGTTGCCGAACATCCCCGAGACCTATGTCCACCGCATCGGGCGCACCGGGCGGGCAGGTGCGAGCGGGCGGGCCATTTCGTTCTGCGAAAGCGAGGAACTGGAATACCTGCGCGACATCCAAAAATTGATTGGCCTGACCGTGCCCGTCGTGCGCGAGCACCCGTTCGTCGCCGACCTGACCGTGCCGCCTGTGCCCACGCCGCAGCAGCCGCGCAAAGCCGTGCCGCAAAACCAGCCGCGGCAAAATCAACCGAGAAACCAGCCACAGCAACGCCCGCAAACCAAGCAAAACGGCCAATACCGCCCGCAGCAACAACCCAAACCGCAGCAGCCACAGGCCCCTAAATCGGCTTCTCCACAACCGCAACGCCCGCAGCCCAAGCCTATGCACGGCGGTCAATCGGCCCAAAACCAGCCCAGACCAAACCCAAACGGGCAGAAAAACGGCAGCCAACCTCAGCGTCCGCAGCCCAAGCCTGTGCAAAACGGCCATGTAAAAAGTGTCCCTTCGGGAAAACCCGATGCCCGGCCTCCGCAGCAACGCCCGCCACAGCACCAAAAACCGCAGCAAAACCGCCCGCAGCAGCCAGCCCCCAAGCCTTCGCCCGAAAAACAGCTGCTTTCGTGGGACGACTTGGTGTTTTGAACCCAGCTTGATTGCACCCAACTCGAACGGACGAGGCACACGCAACGACTGATTTTTTTCAGCCTCTGTGCCTCGTTCGTTTCGTTTGGGTGCAAACCTTCCGAGTATTTTCGCCGCCGTGTTCGACCTTGATTTTTCCAAACTGCTCGACCAGTTCGCCTACCAGCCCGACGTGCCCTTGCTTTTCAGCAGTGGGCTTTTTTTGTTTTTGTTCCTGATTTTCATGGCGGTTTACCTGCCCCTCGCGCAGTCTGACCGAGCGAAAGTCATCTGGGGCACGCTGTTCTCCACCTATTTTTATTACAAGTGCAGCGGGGTGTTTTTCCTGATTCTGGTCGCCAGCATCCTGGTGGATTTCAACCTTGCCCGTTGGATATATCGCGCTGAACGACAGGTAGTTAGGCGCGGTTTGTTGGTGCTCAGCCTCGTCGCCAACCTCGGTATGCTGGCCTATTTCAAATACACTAATTACTTCATCGAACTGGCAAACACGCTGGCAGGCACAGGCTGGCGGACGCTCGATATTTTCCTGCCGGTCGGCATTTCGTTTTTCACGTTCCAATCGCTGAGCTATACGATTGATGTGTACCGCCGCGAGTTGGAACCCCAGAAAAGCATCTGGGACTACGCCTTTTTCGTCACCTTTTTTCCGCAAATGGTGGCCGGGCCGATTGTCCGCGCCGCCGATTTTTTGCCGCAAATCAACCGCCCGCCGATGGTCACACGCGAGGATTTCGGGCGCGGCGTGTTCCTCATTTGCACCGGGCTTTTCAAAAAAGCGGTCATCTCGGACTACCTGAGCCTCAATTTCGTGGACAGGGTTTTCGATGAGCCGGGCAAGTTCAGCGGCCTCGAAAACCTGTTCGGCGTGTTCGGCTATGCCATGCAGATTTATTGTGATTTCAGCGGCTACTCCGACATGGCCATCGGTCTCGCCTTGTTGCTCGGCTTCCGCTTCCCGGTCAATTTCGATTCGCCGTACCAGTCGCGCAGCATCACCGAGTTTTGGCGGCGGTGGCACATCTCGCTGTCCACTTGGCTGCGCGACTACCTCTACATCCCGCTCGGCGGCAACCGACGGGGGCGTGTCCGAACTTATGTCAACTTGCTGATAACCATGTTGTTAGGTGGGCTTTGGCACGGCGCGGCCACGCGGTTCATCATCTGGGGTGGGTTGCATGGGCTTGGCCTCGCCGCCGAACGCTGGTGGCAAAAACGCTTCCCTTCCGAGCCGGGCGCACTGCGAAAAATGCTCGGATGGGCATGGACTTTTGCCTTCGTTTGTTTTTGCTGGATTTTCTTCCGGGCGCAGGACATGGCCACTGTGCAGACCATGCTGCGGCAAATCGCCTTCAATTTTCAGCCACAGATTTTCGGTGAATTCGTGGCTGGTTACTGGCAAGTGCTTTGCTTCATGGCCGCCGGGTTCGCGCTCCATTTCATGCCCGCGACTTGGGAACGCCGTGCCGAGGCCGTCGTCACCAGTCTGCCGCTGCCCGCCAAAGCCGTGCTCATCGTCCTCTTCGCGTTGGTGGTGATGCAGGTCAAGTCGTCGGAGGTGCAGCCGTTCATTTACTTTCAGTTTTGAGCATAAGTTGAAGAGGGGAAGGGCTTAAAAGTTGAACTTTCAACTTTTCAGCCCTTCCCCTCTTCAATCCTATCCTGAAATCACAGTTGCACCCGGCGGCAGCTGGGTGTTGAGGGCAGCCAGAATACTCGGCACGAGCGGCTGCAAAACCCGATGTCTGTTGATTTCAGCAACCAAAACCAGCACAGCAATCGGGTACTTCTCAAAGTTTTGCTGGTGCCGAAGGTTCCTGTCAAAAGTCAGCAGTGCTTCGAAGCCGTTGGCAAGCATAAGTGCGAGCAATTCGCCGTTCTTTTTGCTTTGCCAGCCCATGTCACGCACCGTGAAAACCGCGTGTCCGCGCAAATCCCGCTTCAATTTTCTGGGCAAGTTTTCGTCAAGCAACAGTTTCATGGGCGGCGATAAATTGGTCGAACACGAGAGATTTATTGGAAAGTTCGAGCACTTGCACTGCCTGTTCGCGGGTTACGGACGGGAAATCGTCCAGAAACTCGTCCAGCGAAGCACCATCCTCCAAATGCCAAAAAAGGCTTTCGACTGGGACGCGGGTGCCCGCAAAAACGGGAGTGCCGTCCAAGATTTCCGGGTCAATGGTTATCAGTTCGTGGTATTTCATGTGCTGAAAATTTGGCTTCAAGTTGTTGGTTTTCACGGCTTACCCAGCAACGCGAACATATTTTTCTTGTACGCTTCCACGCCTGGCTGGTCGAACGGATTGACACCGAGTAGGTAGCCGCTAACGGCGCAGGCTTTCTCGAAAAAGTAGAACAACTGCCCCAGACAGTGCGCCGAAGCCTCCGGGATTTTGACTTTGAGGCACGGAACGCCGCCGTCTGTGTGCGCCATGAGCGTGCCTTCGGCGGCTTTTTTGTTGACGTAATCGAGTGTTTTTCCGGCCAAATAATTCAGCCCGTCGAGGTCAACGGCCTCTTTTTCGATGGTCAAATCCACGTCCGGGCGTTCGATTTCGAGGAGGGTCTCGAACAGGTGCCGCCGCCCGTCCTGTACATATTGGCCCATCGAGTGCAGGTCGGTCGTGAAATCCACCGACGCGGGGAAGATGCCTTTTTGGTCTTTGCCCTCGCTTTCGCCGTACAGCTGTTTCCACCATTCGGCGATGAAATGGCAGCGCGGCTCGTAATTGACCATCAGTTCGATGTCCTTGCCCTTGCGATGCAGGATGTTCCGCGCGGCGGCGTATCGCAGCACATCATTTTCGGCAAATGGCGCGGACTTGTACCGTGCCCGTGCGTCGGCTGCGCCGCGCATCAATTGGTCAATATCAATGCCCGCAGCCGCTACTGGCAACAGCCCGACGGCGGTCAGCACCGAGAACCGCCCGCCCACATCGTCGGGCACGACGAAGGTTTCGTAGCCCTCTTGCGTGGCAAGGGTTTTCAGCGCGCCGCGCTGGGCATCGGTGGTGGCGTAGATGCGTTCGCGGGCACCTTCTTTGCCGTATTTCTCCTCCAATTTTTTCTTGAAAACGCGGAACGCGATGGCCGGCTCGGTGGTCGTGCCGGACTTGGAAATGACGTTCACGGAGAAGTGCCGCTCGCCGATAACTTCCAGTAAATGAGCGAGATAGACCGGGCTGATGTTCGTGCCAGCGAAATAGATTTCGGGAGCCTTGCGGCCTTTTTTCGGCAGATTGTTGTGGAACGAGTGGCCGCAAAATTCGAGCGCGGCCTTCGCGCCGAGGTACGAGCCGCCGATGCCGATGACGACCAAAACCTCGCTCTGTTTTTGGATGCGCTTGGCGGCGGCTTTGATGCGCTTGAATTCGGCGCGGTCGTATTTCACGGGCAAATCCAGCCAGCCGAGGAACTCGTTGCCGGGGCCTTGCCGCGATTCGAGCAGCTTGTTGGCTGCTGCGATTTGTGGCTCGATGGCCGCGAATTCGTGCGCGGCGATGAATTTTTGAGCAGGGGATGGGTCGAATGAAATATGTTGCATAGTCTTGAAAATCAGATGGTTTTGAAATGTTCACACCTTCGCCAACTCGTTTTTCAGGTAGTCAATCACTTTGATTTCAACCGGGTCGGCCCCGCGAGCGTTGGCAAGTTCGAGGCTCGCCCAGTCGCCGAGATGCACGAGATAAATGGCTTTTTCGGCAAAGGATTTTCCCTTCGACCAGATTTCGATGTTCGCTCCGGCGAAGGTTTCGATGATGTCGCGGCTGATGTTGGTGCGGACGGCGGTGCGCTCAAAATCGTCTTTGTTCCGCAGCCAAACGGCGGCCACAGCGGGGCTTTCGGTGCGCCAGCCGACAAGTTCGTTGTGGTTCATTTCGGGGACGACGTGGTGCCACGCGAGCACTTTCGAGTTCTCGTTGAACTGCTGCCGCCAGCGCACGGCCACCGCTTCCATACGGTCGGGCGCGTACAAAACGGGCGTTTTGCCGACGAGGAAAGCGGCCATTTTTTCGGCTTTTTTGCGGATGTCCGCCGAATCGCGGACGATGAGTTTGCGCCCGGCCTCGATTTGCGAGAAAATTTTGCCCGAAATGAGTTTCGCGCCGCGCAGCACGGCCAGTTGCGCCACGACCGAATAACCCAGGCACGCCCTCGGACTCGACCAGCCGCCGGGCACTTGTACTGTGTCGAAGCCGTGTTTGCGGGCCAATTCGAGCAGTTTTCCGCCAGCGGCGATGCACACGATTTTCGCGCCCGTGCCGAGGAGTTGCTCGAAAACAGACAGCGTTTCTTCGGTGTTGCCTGAATACGACGAGCAAATGGCAAGCGTGTGTTTGTTGACCCACTTCGGGATGTGGTAGCCTTTGCTGACGGCGATGGGCAGTTTGCATTCGTCGCGGACGAACTCCTGCACAAAGTTTCCGCCGATGCCGCTGCCACCCATGCCGCTGATGAAAATGGAGCGCAGCGGTGACGTATGTTTCTGAATATCAACGGTTTTTGCGAGGGCGAGGGCTTCCGCCAGTTGGTCGGGGAAGCGGGAAATCATGTCTTTCATTGAACGATTGAATGAATGAGCGATTTAAAAGTGGGGGCAAAATTGGTCGGGCGAGGCGGCAAAGATGGCGTTTCCGGTTTTTCCGGCAAACGCAAGCCGGGAAAATGTCCGGTGAAATTACCTTGCCAAACTGAACGAACCTCTGATGTTTGTTCATCCCTCATCCCTGATTTACCTTTCCCCAAAATTGAAAACGATGCAAAAACTGTTTTTACCTGTCTTATTTTGCGTACTCGCCGTTGGCATGGCTTTCGGCCAAGAACCCTCCAAAAACCAACTCGCGCCTTGCGGCACCGCGCCATATTTGGATGCTTGGCTGCGCGACTTCCGGGCAAACCCCGAAAAATTCGCTGCTGCCGACCGTTCCAGCGACACGCTTTGGGTGGCCATGAAAATCCACCTTTTGGCCAAAGACAACGGCGTGGGACGTTTTTCGCCGGAGCGGTTGCTCAATGCTTTCTGTCGGCTGAACGCGGATTACGCCCCGTCCAAAATCCAGTTTTATTTCAAGGACGACTGGAATCTGCTGAACAACACGGCTTGGTACGACCACAACGACATCGAAACGGGCATCCAAATGATGCTCACCAACGATGTGCCCCACGCGGTGAATTCCTACTTCGTTTCCGACCCAGCGGGCAACTGCGGCTACAACCTGCCTTATGCCGGGGTGGCGATGGCGCACGGCTGCGCGGGGCCGGAAGACCACACTTGGGCGCACGAGGTCGGCCACAACCTGACCTTGCCGCACCCGTTCATCGGCTGGGAAGGCAAAATCTACAATTTCAGTACGCCCACGCCGACGTTTTTGACTTATGATTATACGCACTTCCACGCGCAACCCGACACGATTGTGCCAGCCCCGCTCGACACGGCATTGGTCGAACGGCTGGACGGCTCGAATTGCGGGATTGCCGCCGACCGTTTTTGCGACACTCGGCCCGATTATTTGAGCTACCGCTGGGATTGCGACGCGCAAAACCAGAGCCTCGTGCGCCAAAAAGACCCAGCGGGCGCAGAGTTTTTCTCCGACGGCACACTGTTCATGTCATACGCCTTCGACAGGTGTCAATCGCGTTTTTCCGACGAAGAAATCGCGGCGATGCGTGCCAACCTACAAACCGTCAAAAACTCGTACATCGCGCCGGGGCCGGTGGCTCCGCCCATCGCCGGGCTGCCCACACTCATAGAACCCATCGGCGGGGAAACCGTGCCGAAGGACGGCACTACGCTCCACTGGTCGGCGGTGCCGGGCGCGACGAAATACCTGCTGCAAATTTCCCGCGTGGCCTCGTTTGCGTTCAAGGATGTCGAGGTCGTCGTGGCCGATACGTTTTTCACAACTTCCACATTGCCAGTGAATTACAACATGTATTGGCGGGTGCGCCCGTTCAACGCCGCCTATGCTTGCGCGGGCTACACGCCTTCCGAAAAGTTCTATTCGAGCAATCTTTCGAGCACGGACGAGGCAGAAGATTTCGCTGGTTTCCGGCTTTATCCAAGCGTGTCGCCCGTCGGCGGGCGGCTTCATTTGGAGGCCAGTCTGCCGCAAGTTGTGCCCGTTTTTTGTCGGGTGGTGGATGTGGCAGGGCGCATCCTTTGGCAAGGAAATTTGGAAATCAAGGCCGGGAAAAACCGCCTTCCTTTCGACACAAACGACTGGCAATCTGGTGTTTATCGAGCCGTTTTCTACCATCCCGATGGTGCGTTTTCTGCCAAGACCTTCCTGCTGGCGAAATGATTTCAGGGAAAATACGCTTGGCCGCCGCCGCGTTTTCATCCGTTCAAAATCGCGCTTTGTCGGTTTTTGTTTCGTCCGGCTAAATGCTGCGCCTATTTGCCTCACTTTTTAAAAATCCAACCAACCCAGAATGGCATCTTTTCCTGCCTTTTTCCGCTTGTCGTCCGTCCGCGTATTTGCGCGATTCGGCAGGCACCAATGGATTTTTTCCCTCATCGAACTGGTCGAACTCGAACAGTTCCTCACCACAAAATCAAGGCACATGACTCAGGAAGAAAAACAGGCGAAAGCCCTCGAAATCATCAAAAACCACGTCGGTTTCAGCCTCGGTGCGGCGTTGGTGCCGTTGCCCGGCGCGGATTTGCTGGCCGTCAGCGGGGTGCAACTCAATATGTTGCGGCAGTTGGCAAAACTTTACCAAGTCAATTTTATGGACGCGCTCGGCAAGAATTTCATCTCGGCTGTCGTGGGCGGCAGCGCGGCGCGGCTGGGCGCGAGTTTGGTCAAAATCATCCCCGGCGTGGGCACGGTCATCGGCGAGTTGAGCATGCCCGTCCTTTCCGGCGCGAGCACTTACGCTTTGGGTAAAGTGGCGGCCAACCATTTCCATTCGGGCGGCACGCTGGCAGATTTTGACCTGCCTTTTGCCCGAAAAAAATACCGCGCCGAAATGGCCGAAGCCCAAAACGTGGCCGTGCAAATCAGCACAGCTCCCGCTGAAACGAGTGACGAGGCTTTTTCCAAGCTGCAAAAACTCTCCGAGATGAAGCAGGCCGGCATCCTGACCGAAGAGGAATTCGGCAACGTGAAGGCCCGGCTGCTGGCGCAGATTTGATTGCGGGTTTGAGGATTAGGTAAAAACAGAGAGGCCGCCTCGCTTGTGCGAGGCGGCCTCCTTTTTTTGCCTAAATCCTTGAAAATCAATGGCTCAACACCACTTTTTTCACAGCTACCGCACCCTCCATGCGGAGCCGCACGGAGTAGATGCCGTCGGGCAGGTGCGACAAATCGAGGTCAACGACGCGCTCGCCGACGGACACGACCGTGAGCAACTGGCGGCCGGTTGCGTCCACGATGGTGATTTCCATGTCGGCAGCGGGTTGCTCCACGAAGCGCAGTTGCACGAGGCCCGGCGTGGGGTTGGGCACGAGTTTCATGCCTTTGGCCCAAGTGGGTTCGGCGGTGCCGACGGTGTTTTGGACGACGATGGTTTGGCTGTTGGCGATTTCACAGCCGTTCGCATCGGTCACTTGCACGTTGTAGCTGCCCGCGCCCACGTTCGTGAGGTCTTCTGATGTGCTGACGATTTGCCCAGCGGCGTTCGTCCAGACGTATGAATACGGCTGTTCGCCGCCCTCGACATTGATGTTGGCTGAGCCGACTTGCTGGTTGTTCACGTCGTTCGAGACGCTAACTACCTGCAAATCAAGTGGTTCGGGTACGTCAAACACAGGTGTTTGCTGTGTGCGGCACCCCGCGTTGTCGGTGAGCGTGAGCGTGATTTCGTTGTTGCAAAGGCCGGTGGCGGTGCTGCCGCTTTGGCCGTTGCTCCACGCGAACGCGACGGGCTGTTGGCCGCCAGCGGTGCCGAGCACGGTCAACGAGCCTTCGCAGGACTCGAAACACCCTGCCGTTTCGACGGCGGTGATTTCCGTTGGGCCGACGATGATGACATCGAACGAGCAGTTGCCCGCGTTGCCCGATGCATCGGTGTACTGGTAGGTCTGGGTGGTCACGCCGACCGGGAAGGTCGCGCCGCTTTGCAAGCCGGAAGTGAGTGCCCACTGGCCGCCGGAGCAGTTGTCCGTTGCGGATGGGGCAGGGTAGGAAACCACGTTTTCGTAGTAGCATTTCGTCATGCTGGCCGGGCAAGCGACGGTCGGGGCGGTTTCGTCCACGACCAATACTTGTGCCGTGCTGGAAACTGCGTTGCCAGCGGCATCCATGACGGTGACTTCGACGGATTGTTGGCCGAGCTGCGAGCAGTCAAATTGAGCTGGGGCGAAGCTGACGAGCGCGACGGTGCAGTTGTCGGTCATCGTCGTCACGATGTAATCCATCAAATTGCCAGTCAAGCCGTTCGGGCCGACGGGGACGGTGGCGTTTTGCAGCACCAAAACCGGGGGTAGGATGTCGTTTGCCAAGATGGTCACGGTGCGGGTCTGTTGGCAGCCGTTTGCGTCGGTGACTTGGACGGTGTGGTTGCCAGCGGTCAGGCCCGTTGCGGTTGCGGAGGTTTGGCCGTTGCTCCAAAGGTAGCTGAATGTGCCTGTGCCGCCGTTTGCTTCGATGCTGGCCTCGCCCGTGTTGTCGTCCGGGCAAGCGACGTTGGTTTGGCCCACGAGGTCAACTGCCAGTGGGGTCGGCTCCGTAACTTGCACATTACCAGCGGTTTCGCAGCCAGAAGCGTCCAAAATTTGGACGGAATAATTGCCCACAGAAAGCCCGGTTGCGGTTGCGGTGGTTTGGCCGTTGCTCCACAAATAGGTGTACGGTGCCGCGCCGCCATTGACCAAAACAGTGGCTTGGCCGTCCGTGCCGCCCGCGCAGTTGACGTTTGCCACAGCGAGGTCGGTTTGCAAAGCACAAGTGAACGCCGGGACGACAACTTCCTGCACGGACGCGCAGCCGTTTTCGTCTTTCACTTCTACCGAGTATGTGCCCGGTGCGAGGCCGCCGATGCTGGCCGTCGTCGCGCCATTGCTCCACAAATAAGTATAGGTGCCCGTGCCGCCGATGGCAGTCGCAGAGGCTGTGCCGTCGTTCGCGCCTTGTGCGGATTCGCCTGTGGCAGAGGCACTTGCGGAAAGTTGCACAGGCTGGGCAATACTGACGCTGATTTCGGCAGGACAGCCGCCAGCGTCCAAAATTTGGACGGTGTAGTTGCCGGGAGTCAAGTTGGTGGCAGTAGCAGATGTTTGGCCGTTGCTCCAAGTATAGGTCACGGGTTCGTTCGCGCCCAAAAGGCTGACCGTAGCTGAGCCGTCGGCTGCGCCAAAACATGAAATATTCGTGCCTACGATGCTCGGCACGAGGGCACAGTTGACGGAGTTGACGGTGACGGTTTGCGATTGCGTGCAGCCGTTTGCGTCGGTGATGACGACGGTGTACGCGCCCGGGGCCAAGTCGGTGATGGTCTGGGTGGTGCCGCCGTTGCTCCAAGCGTAGATGAAGCCCGGTGTGCCGCCCGTCGGGTTGGCTGTGGCCGAGCCATCGTTGGTGCCGCTCTGCGTTTGGGCGGTGGCAGTGGCGTTGCAGACGAGCGGGTCGGGTTGCGTGATGGCGACCGAAGCTGTGGCCGAGCAATTTTCGGTATCGGTCACGGTCACGAGGTAATTACCAGTTGCGAGGCCGGAGATGCTCGAAGTCGTGGCTCCGTTCGACCAATGGAACGTGAACGCGCCGAAACCGCCGCCTGCCGTTGCGGTCGCTGAGCCGTCGGTGTTGCCGTTGCAGGAAACATTGCTTTGGCCGGAAACGGCTGCCGTGACCTGCGGGCTTTGGCTGACGCTCGTGCTGGCAGTGTTGGTGCAGCCGTTGTCGGTGTTTGTCACCAAAATCGAGTACGAGCCTGCGGCATTCACAGTTGGCGTTAGGGTGTTT
>JBKBIC010000018.1:34031-37664 GCA_046299435.1 Saprospiraceae bacterium | reverse complement strand
CGCAGTAACCGGAAGCAGGCGTGTACGTGATGGTTTTGTCGGCATTGACCGCCGCCGTGCCGTGCGCGGGCGTGGCCGCGATGCTGACGTTTGTGGCCGGGTTGGGCAAAAAGTCGTTCGAAAGCGGGTTGAACGTGACCGCCGTGCTGACCAAAGTGCTCACCGCGTCATCGTTGGCGATGACATCCGTCGGGCAGCCAGCAGGCGCACCGGGGTTCGCAAAAACAGGCGTGCCATTGAGCGAGATGCTCGTCGGCGTGGTCGCAATGCGCCAGTTTTGGGGCTGCTCGTTGTCGTCATTCACGTTGCAAAGCACGAGCGAAGGGCCACCGCCGTTGGCTTGCGCGGCCCAAGGAGCATCCACTTTGTAATCGAAATAATCCACTACATCGTTGCTGGCGTTGCGGAGTTCCACGTCCTCGCCCGTGTTGTTCAAAGCCCCATTGAATTGATACGCCGGGGCAAAACCGAACGCCGCTTGGAACGCTGCCGAGAATTTCGCCAACACTTGGTACTGGCCGGGCGCGATGCTCGAACCCGCCGGGAACACAAATTCCACGCCCTGCGTGAAGGCCCAGCCCGACAAATCCACAGGCTCCGTGCCGTTGTTGTAAATCTCCACGAACTCCAAAGAGTCCGGGCCGGGGTCGTTGTACATGAACTCGGTGACGACAATCTTGGCTTGTGCCTTCGGCAGCACGGTGATTTTTCCCGTCATACCCTGCCCTGTGTGCGGGTCGCAACGGTACGAATACACGCCCGCCACATCGAACACATGGACAAAATGCCAGGGCGCAGCAGCCGGTGCGCCGCTCGTGAAGCTCGCTGGGTTGGACGGGAAAGTGGCCTGTGTGCCGTTCACGTTGTGCGTGCCTTGTTGGTTGACCCAAATCACCGATTCGCCCTGATTGATGGTCAGGTCGGCGGGGCTGAAAAAGAAGTCCTGCACCGTCACCGTGTAGTCCGCGTCGGGCAGGCAAGTGGCCGTGTTCGCGCCGCCGGGCGTGGCGAGGACGGCCTTGCCGTTGATGGTCACGCCGGTGTTAAAACTGCCCGGCTTCCAGTTGGCGGGCAAGCTGTTGTCGGCGTTCGCATCGCAAAGTTCGAGCGAGGAGCCGTTGCCGGCTGCGTCGGTCGGCCAAGGTGCGCCGTCGTCGTAGGTCACTTCGTCGGCAATCGCGCCGGCGGAATTGAACAGTTTGAGCGTCTCGCCGCTGTTGGTCAGTGCGCCCGTCAACCACTGGATGGCCGTTTTGCCGAACAAACTTTGCATTGCGGAGGCGCGGTATGCCGTGAGCAAATAGCCGCCAGCCGGGATGCTCGTGCCGGGCTCGAACACCAAATCCACGCCGCTGAGCGACCAGCCGCTGAGGTCAATGGCCGCGCCAGTGGGGTTGTGCAACTCGATGTATTCGAGCGAATCCGTGCCCGCTTCGGGCGGATTGTACATGATTTCGGAGATGACGATTTGCGCGTTTGCTGCCGCAACGAGGCACAAAACAGCGAGGAAGGAGGTAAATAATCTCTTCATAATCAGAGGATTGAAGGTTTTGAGCGTTGAACTCGAATAAAAAACGGGCCGCCGGGGAAAGGATGCAAACATACCGAACGCGCCTTACCTCGATTTAGAATTTTGTGTGAAATATTACCGACCAAGCCTGAACCGGGCGAGGCATTTTGGGGAAACAAAAAACGTCGGGACAGTTTGGAACTGTCCCGACGTTCGGGGTTGGATTGAATTTTGGGTGGGCTACTCAAAACTCGAAACCCAAAACTCAAAACATTCAAAAACCGCCCGCGCAGTCGTCGCCGCGCCAATCGGCCACGCCCTCCAACTTGCCGTTGGGCGCGACCAAAATCGCCTCGACGCGCCCGTAAGGTTCGCGGACGTGCAGTTGGTGCCCCATGTCGGTCAGCTGACCAAGCACTTTTTCCGTGAAAGCGCCCTCCTCGTAAGTGATGCGGTCGGGCGACCATTGGTGGTGAAAACGCCCGGCGTTGACGGCCTCCTGCAAGGGCATTTTGAATTTCCAGACATTCATAATCGTCTGAAAAACAGTGGTCGGGATGGTCGTGCCGCCCGGCGAACCGACGACAAGCCAGAGTTTCGGGCCTTTGGCGACAATGGTCGGGGTCATGCTGCTAAGCGGGCGTTTGCCGGGCGCGATGGCGTTCGCTTTGCCGCCGACGGCTCCGTAGAGGTTGGCCGCGCCGGGTTTTGCCGAAAAATCATCCATTTCGTTGTTCAGGATGAAGCCAAGCCCGGCCACGACGCAGCGGCTGCCGTAGCTGTCGTTCAAGGTCGTGGTCACGGAGACGGCATTGCCCTGCGGGTCAACGATGGAATAATGCGTCGTTTGTTCGCTTTCGGGGATTTGCCCAGCTTCGATGTCGCGGCTGGGCGTGGCCTTGCCGGGTCGGAAATCGTGGATGCGCTCCTGCAAATAGCCGTCGCTCGTCAGGTATTTGGCCGGCACTTTCCAAAAATCCGGGTCGCCCATGTGCTTGGCGCGGTCAGCGTAGGCCCGGCGTTCGGCTTCGGCCATCAGATGCACGGCCTCGGCGGAATGGAAGCCTTTTTCCAAACCCGGCTGTAGCGCCACCATTTTCAGCAACTGCGCCAAGATGATGCCCCCGCTGGACGGCGGCGGCATCGTGATGATGTGCAAATCCTCGTGGTCGAATTCGAGCGGCACGCGCCAGACGGAGTGGTAATTTTTCAAATCTTCCGCCGTGATGAGGCCGCCACGCTGTTTCATGTCGTGCTCAAAAAGTGCAGCCGTCGCTCCGGTGTAAAACCCGTCGCGCCCGCCGTCGCTGATGCGGCGCAGGGTGTTGGCGAGGTCTTTTTGGATGAGCCAATCGCCCACTTTCCACTCGTGCATCTGGATGAACGGCGACATCATGGTGCTTTGGCGGATAAAATTGCTCTTTTCCGCGTTCAGGTTGTTGGCTTCCTGTTCGGTGATTTGGAAGCCTTTTTGGGCCAAATCAATCGCGGGTTGCACCAGCTCGTGCCAAGCCAGTTTGCCATATTTTTTGTGCGCCTCCCACATCCCGTCCACCGTGCCGGGCACGCCGGCTGCCAATGCCCCGAAGCGGCTTTTTTCGGCCAAGACATTGCCCAGCGAGTCCTGATACATCTTTTCGGCGGCGGCCGCCGGGGCTTTTTCGCGGTAGTCGAGGCAGTCGGTTTTGCCGGATTTGCTGCGGTACACGAGGAAGCCGCCGCCGCCGATGTTGCCTGCTTGCGGATAGACGACCGCGAGCGCGAACTGCACGGCGACCGCCGCATCCACCGCGTTGCCGCCTTTCCGCAGGATGTCCACACCGACCATCGTGGCAAGCGGGTGCGCGGTGACGACCATCGCGCTGTCGTCCACCAACTGCTTCGTGTGGGTGTACGGAAACGGGATGTACGACGGGATTTGCGCCCGGCAAGCAAGCGCAGACAGCAGGAAAAGGCCGATAAACTGGCTGTGTTTTTTCATGGCAAATACTTGATTTTCAATTGGATAGGATTGGAACGCGGATGAAACGGATTGGGCGGATTTTTCAAATTCGATTCAACACAGAGGCACGAAGAAGGCAGAGTTTAAACCGAATAAATCTGTGCAAATCCGAGCAATCCGT
>JBKBIC010000018.1:24262-34021 GCA_046299435.1 Saprospiraceae bacterium | reverse complement strand
ACTACCCTCCCACATCCCACACTCAACACCCCTACCCCCCCCCCCCCCCCCCCAACCCCCCCCGCACCAATCCTACCCAATCGGTCATTCAAAATTTTTCAAAATGGAGAAGCCGCTTTCTTTCAGCAGTTTTTCGCGGCGAAAGTGCACGAGGTCGGCGGCCACCATTTCGGCCACAAGTTCGGAAAGGTGGTGCGTCGGTTGCCAGCCCAATTTTTCGCGGGCCTTCGTCGCGTCGCCGATGAGCAAATCCACCTCCGCCGGGCGGTAATATTTCGGGTCAATTTCCAGCACGACTTGCCCCGGCTTCAGTTTAAACTCCTGATTTTCAACGGATTCGACGACGGCTTTCTCCGTCGCACCCTCGCCCGTGAACGTGAGCGTCACGCCGACTTCGGCAAAAGCCATGCGGCAAAAATCGCGCACGGAGGTCGTTTCGCCCGTCGCCAACACGAAATCGTCGGCCTCCGAATGTTGCAAAATCCGCCACATCCCCTCCACATAATCCTTCGCGTGGCCCCAGTCGCGGCGGGCATCGAGGTTGCCGAGGTAAAGTTTGTCCTGCAAGCCGAGCGCGATTTGCGCGACAGCGCGGGTGATTTTGCGGGTCACGAAGGTCTCGCCGCGCAGCGGGCTTTCGTGGTTGAACAGTATCCCATTCGAGGCGAAAATGTCGTAAGCCTCGCGGTAATTCACCGTAATCCAGTAGGCGTAAAGTTTCGCCACGCCGTAGGGCGAGCGCGGGTAAAACGGCGTTTTTTCGGACTGCGGAACCTCCTGCACGAGGCCGTAGAGCTCCGACGTGGAGGCTTGGTAAAAGCGCGTTTTCTCGCCCAAACCCAGCAGTCGAATGGCCTCCAACAGCCGCAACGCACCGATTGCGTCGGCGTTCGCGGTGTATTCGGGCGTTTCAAAACTGACTTGGACGTGGCTTTGCGCCCCCAAATTGTACACCTCGTCAGGCTGCACCTGCTGCATGATGCGGATGAGGTTGGTCGAGTCCGTCAGGTCGCCGTAGTGCAGGATGAAATTGCGGTGCGCGACGTGCGGGTCTTGGTACAGGTGGTCAATCCGGTCGGTGTTGAACAGCGACGAGCGGCGTTTGATGCCATGCACGACGTAGCCTTTCGCCAGCAAGAGTTCGGCGAGGTAGGCCCCGTCTTGGCCCGTGATGCCTGTGATGAGCGCGGTTTTCATTGCGTGATTGAGTGAATGACCGATTGAGTGATTTGAAGACTCGACTATTTTATTCCTTTGAAAATCAAGGCTTTAAGATACTCCCACGCTGTCGGGTGATACCAAAGTTTTGATTCGCCCGGCGGCGCGGGCTGCGTTTGCAAACGCCCCGCCGCCGCGTCCTCGACGGCCCGTTTCAAAAACGGCAAAGCAGCGGCCAATTGCAGCGCGGGGTAGGTGGCAAAGTTGTCGCGGCGCGTCGGTTGGATGCGCGTTTGGTACAAAATCCCACCAGTGTCAATGCCCGCGTCCACGAGGTGGACAGTCACGCCGCAGTTGGCGCGGTCGCCGTTTGCCAATGCCCAATAACCGCCATGAACGCCCCGATAAAGCGGCGTGATGCCCGCGTGCGTGTTCAAAATCGGCACGGAAACAGCCGCCAAAAGTCGCTTGGAAAGGATGCGTGTGCCGTTCACGACCACCACATCGGCCTCTGTTTGGCGGACGATTTCGATGGCCTCAGGGTCGTTTATCGAATTGACTTTCAGGAGTTTATCGTCGGGGATGGGCGTGTCGTTCAGGCCGTTTTCGCGGGAAATTTCGGCCAGCCGACCAGCCGCTAATTTTTTCAAAATGGGCGCGATGCCCGCTTGAAAAATCACCTGCCCAACGACCGTCGGCCAGCCCAATTTTTTCGCCCGGTTTTGCAAAAATTGCTTGCGCGGCACGGGCTGCTCGCGGATGCAGCGCACGACCTCGAAATGCTCCGACAAAAAGTGGAACACCATGCGGGTCGAACCGCCATCGCCACCGAGCATCAAAATTTTGGTTCTGGACATCGAGACTCAAATTGCGCGGGGTTGGGAATCAAGCAGTTACGCGCACCGCACACTCGGCCATGTTCAGGCTTTGCATCCCGTGTTCGTCGCGGAGGCGACGGAAATGCGCCACGATTTTTTCCAAAAACCGGATGTTTTCGTCGGTGTGCTTGCCGAAGTTGTGCGGGTGCCACCAGAGATGGTACAAGTGCCCGGTGCGGGCAGCATGGGTCATTTCATCGGTGATGCGGCGCAAACGGAGGCCGTCGAGCATGGCAAATTTGGGTGAGTGCGGACGCAAAAACCGGCTGGCTGGGACATTGAACCCGTGCTCGGTTTCGGTCGGGAACGGATGCGTGATTGGCCCGGCGATGTTGAAATATGTATCCAAAAAGCGGGCAGCGCGGACTTTCAGGCTTTCCTCGTCGCGGCTGCGCGGGATGTAGGCCCAATGGTCAGGATTTCCCCGGAACACATTGATTCCCAGTTCGTTGCAGATGGTCAAGTGACCGTCGGCATATTGGTTTCGCGGAAAAACGATGCTCTCGAATGTGATGCCATCGCGCCACGCGGCTTCGACCGCAGCCGACATATCGGCCTCAAATTGGGCGAGCGTCTGGCCTTTTTCGAGGCAGAAATAGTGCGAAAACGTGTGCGTCCCGATTTCCTGCCCCGGCACCGCGCTGATTTTTTCAATCATCGAGCGGCAATAGTGGTAGGGGTCGCTGGCCTCGTCTTGGCCGATTTCGGGGAACAGGCGATAGTTGTTGTAACTCTCGTTTTCGTAGGTCGGGCGACAGTCTGGGCAGATTTTTTCGAGGTCGGATTTGTCTTTGGCGAACAGGAAACCGACCGTTGCCCAAGTACAGTGCAGGTCGTTTTTCTCAAAAACTTCGAGCATTCTTTCGATTGCCCGGCGGGTGCCGTCAAGATTGGTGCGGTATTGTTCGACGGTCAGGCGGGGCGCAACGCCCCAATGCAGTTCAAAATCTAAGGATAGTACGAGCGCGGACACAGGATTGGATTAATGTTCTAATGAGATAATTGGATTAATGTGCATAATGCAGGTAATTGAAAATCAATGGGTTAACGAACGGATGATTTCCAGATACTTGGCCTGCACGATTTTTTCGTCAAACTCTTGTAAGGCCAGTTGGCGGCTTTTTTCGCCCATTGCGTGGCGTTCGACGGCGGTCAGATTGGTCATGCGGAGCATCGCGTCGGCCAGCCCGGCAGCGTCTCCGACGGGCGCAAGGTAGCCGTTTTCGTTTTCAATCAAAGTATCGCGGCAGCCAGCGGTGTCGGTCGTGACGATGGGCTTCGACATGGACAAAGCCTCCAAAATCACGCGCGGCAAACCCTCGCGGTACGAAGGCAGCACCACGACATCGGCCTTCGCCATCGCCGGGCGCGTGTCCGAGAGGTGGCCGAGGTACTCGATTTCGGGGCGCGCGAGCCAGCTTTGCAGGTCGGCTTCGGTGATGGCCGAGGGGTTGCCGGGGTCGAGGTCGCCTGCGATTTGGAACAGCGTGTTGGGGCGTTTTTCATGCACGATTCGCGCCGCTTCGACGTACTCGCGGATGCCTTTGTGGAACAGCAACCGGGCGATGAAAAGAAAAGTAAGTCGCTCGTTTTCAAGGCTTTGTGGTTGCGGCGCGAAATGCGTGGTGTCAATCCCGGAGCCTCGGATGAGCATCGTTTTTGCGGCGGGCGCGAGTCGGCCTTGCAGGAAAACTTCTCGGTCGTCGGCATTTTGAAATACGACACGGGCCGATTTCGAGAAGGCGAATTTGTACAGCCGCCGCGTAATGGTCTGCAAAATGCCCGGTTCCAAAAATGTGTAGCCGAGGCCCGTGACCGTCGCCACCGTCGGCACGCCCGCAATCCAACCGGCCACGCTGCCGTAAATGTTCGGCTTGATGGTGAACGTGAGGGCGACGCTGATTTTTTCGCGGCGGAAAATCCGGGCAAACTCGCGGGCCAGCCGCACGTCGCCGAACGGGTTGGTGCCTTTGCGTTCGAGGCTTTCGAGCGGCGCAAAACGGCAGCCGAGGGAGCGGACTTTTTCGGAAAATTCGTCGGTCGGCGCGATGGCAACCACCTCAAATCCTTCACTCATCAACCGCCGAATGAGGCTGCGGCGGAAGTTGTGGAGGTTCCACGAGGTGTTGGCGATGACGGCTATTGTTGGCAAGTTTTGAGTGTTGGAATCAAAAATTTTGGAGGCTCAGCATGGGCAGTCGGCGAAAAACTGCATCGTTGCTCAACAACGTGGATTGGTTTTGCAGAGCAGTGGTAGCAACAACGGCATCCGGCAGTTTCACATTGAAATCGCGCCGGATTTGAATTGTTTGCTCCAAAAATGCAGTGTCTGAAGCATCAATGCCGATGACTTCGACGCGCTGCTTGAACCTGCGGAACAGCACGGAGTCGTTGCTGGAAAGGTTTGGGAAAGCCAAAAATTCAAGTTCGGTGATGACCGAAATCCCGACCCAATTTGCCGATAGGAGCAAACTTTGGAGCGCAGCATTGCCGTTCAGCAAAGCAATCACGGCATTGGTGTCGAGCAAAAACTTACCATTCATCTCTCAAAATCCGTTGTTGAGCGACCGCGTCGCCGCGCCATTCGAGTGTGCCAGCCAAATCGGAAAAGTCGAATCGGTTGCCCGAACCGCCCGTCTCAGCTGGACGCGGCTGGATGGATTTCACATAGTTCAGCGTTTTCAGGAACTGCAAAAACTGCCTGAAATAGCCTTCTTCGATGGTGATGACAATTTGCCTCATGGCCGAAAAATTGAGTTTAGGCTCGAAAATTACCGCAAAAATCGCGGGCATGGCCTGTTTTTTCAAGCAAACAACTTTAAAAACGCCTCGCGCTGCGAAGCCAGCGAGTAGTTTTCCACGATTTTTTGGCGGGCCGCCGCACCGAACGCCCGGCGTTTTTCGAGGTCAAGCATCAGTTCGCGGGCACGGGCGACCCACGTTTCGGTGTCGCCGCAAACATAGCCGTTCGCGCCGTCATCCACGATTTTCGGGTTCACGCCGACCGGGCTGACGAGCGCGGGGATACCCAACGCCATGTACTGAATGGCCTTGAACCCGCATTTTCCGCGCGTCCAATCGTTGTCGGCCAGCGGCATAAAACCAATGTCAATTTGCAGGAGGTCGGCGACTTCGGTTTCCTCGCGCCAGTTTTGGAAGCGCAGCGAACGCAACTCAAACTCCGGCGGGCGGTTGGCGATGACCAAAAACTCGAAGTCAAACTCCCGCTCCAACGTGCGCAAAGCGGGCAAAATGATATCCAAGTGCAGCAGCGTGGTGTGGCTGCCCGTCCAACCGAGGGTGATTTTGGAATTTGGAATTGGAAATTGGGAATTGGGTTGGGCCGTCAATTCGTGGTTTTTCGCGCGGTTGAACACCTTTTCCGTATCCACCACCGTCGGGATGACCTGCACGCGCGGGCTAAATCGGCGGGCATAATCTGCCAGATAATCGTTGCCAGCAGCGGTGCGGTGCGCAAGGCGGGCGATTTGGCCGGTTTTGCCATAAAATTTGTACCACTTGCCTCGGCTGTCAATGTTGATATCGGGCATCCAAACCGCATCGTCGAAGTCGAAAACGAGCCTTTTTCGGAATATTTTGGCACAAATCCACTCCACGATAGGTGGCCCGACGGGCATCGCACCACGTTGCACGAATACAAAATCGTATCCCATAACCTTCGGCAAAAACAGTAAACGACGCAACACACAACGCAGCACCGCGAGGGCCTTCGCCAACGTGCGGCCTTTTTGATAAATCAACTGCCACGCCGCCGCATCGTAAAACGGCTCGACGTGCCACTTGATGCCCGCCTCCGTCAGATACGGCAAATATTGCTCGAACCGAAACCGCTGGCTCGGAGCCGTGCCAAGCGGATAAAGGGCGAGAAAAATGACTTTTTTCACAGGATTTCTATTCAGTCGGATTATTAGAAGAAGAAACTTCGTTTTCGAGCAAGGCTATCTTCTGGGCAAGTTCTTTTATTTGATTGCCCTGTTTTGAAACAACGATTGACAAATGCAAACAATAGAAAAGCAGTGCAGTAAAGAACAACAAAAACAACAGCGACGGCGCGTAAAATACTCCAAGCAAAGCAGCAAAATAATCCAGCTGCATCCTGAAAACAGCAAAAAACGTCAATGCGACAAACACGCCCAACCACACGAACACATACTCCTCACGCAGTCGTCTTTTCAGGATGAGCCGAAAGAGCAGCAACAAAAGTCCGAGACAAAAAACTATCGCAATAGTTTCAATCCGATGCGGGTCAATGTTTGTCATAAATCATCAATCGAATTTTAGAGAACAAAATACCAGCGGTTACTTTGAGCATATAATAGGCTGATTTCCACGATTTGATAGAGGAAACACCGCCGAGACGTTCGCTCATTTCAACCTGCACCTCTCGAACTGTCAACTTCCGATGCAAGAAATGCGTCAAAATTTCTGGTTCCGGGTATTCTATCGGATAATATTTATCCACGATTTGCATGGCTTTTCGGTTCAAAAGCCGAAAACCGGAGGTGGGGTCTGTGATGTTTTGTCCAGAAATCAAGCGAAGCAACCGACTAAACCAAACAATCCCGATGCGGCGAAGCCGAGTGGACTGAAAGCCCTCAAAAGTCAAAAAACGGGAGCCAATGACCACGTCTGGGTTTTCTTTTTCCCAGACAATCAACAACTTAGGCAACTCAGAAGCCGGGTGCTGGCCGTCTCCGTCCATTTGAAACGCCGCATCGAAACCGTGTTGAAGCGCGAACCGAAAACCCGTTTGCACGGCTCCGCCAATACCCAAATTGATGGGCAAATGCAGCACGACCACATCTTTCAATTGAGGCAAAACCGTCGCTGAATTATCGGACGAACAATCATTGACCACGATTGGAGTCAGGTCAAGCTCGTGCTCGCGTTTCAACAGTTGCAGCGACTGCACAAAAGCAGCGATGTTATCCTGTTCATTGAAGCATGGAATGACGACAGCTAGTTTTGTCATCGATGAAGTTTTTGGGTAAATATGGTTCAGTCGCGTTTGAGTCCTTTTCGTTCTGGTTCTTTAACCATTTTCTCTATTTCTTGTCTTTCCTCCTCTGATAGTTTCGTCTTACCAAAAACCTTCCAATATCGTTCTTTGGTCATACCGTTCCAGATGATGTAAACACGCTTGTATTGCATAGTCTGGAACAAGTTGAGCGTGATGCAAAACACAATTGGCAACAGCAAGGGATAACGAGCGATTGGTTTTTGGCTCCAAATCCACGCAAGCAACGAAGCCAACCCAAGCGACATTGGCGCAGCTGCTTCGGCAAATGCCCGCAACCCAAAGCCACCGCCATACCACCACGACCACCAACTCAATACGATGTAAGTATTCAGACAATAAAATACGACCACCGACCAGAACCATTCTTTTGCAAAACGCCAGACGAAATAGATGCCAATTGTAGCCAATAACATGATAGGTGTATAGACATACCAGCCCTTGACATAACTGAACAAGCCGTCAATAATCGCAGGGTCTTCCCAATAGAATCGTTCCCAATCCGCATAAGAATAGAAAAACCAATTTCCGGTCTTTGTTTTCCAATAAAGTAGTTGTGGAAAAACGGTTGCAAGACCAACCAAAACCGCGCCGCCAAACTGAACCGGATATCGTGCCCAAAGCATTATCCGCTCACGGAAATCAGACCACTTTATTATTCCGTGCAGTATAAAAAACAGGGCAATCACAATGTTGGTCGGGCGCACCAATATTATCAATGCAGAAACAAATCCAAGCCAAAGCAGGGTTGGCCAGCGTTGCGCTTCGTACCAGCGGACGGTCAAATAAATGAATGCCGCGAACAGGAAAAAACTGTATGCATGGGACATCATGTGTTCATGCACCGTATAATAAAAAACATTCGTGCCGAGCACTGTGCCTATCAATGTTAGACCAGTGACAACTTCTCCAAATCGCCGTCGCAACAACCTTCTCAATAGAAAAAGTGCCCAAATCACATAACCAATCGAACTGGCGAGCATCATGATTCGATAATAAATCGAAAAGCCAGTTGCTTTTTCAGGACTGTTTGACTCACAAATTTTAGCCCATGCGTGGCCGACCAAAAATGCAGGCAACATCATCGCCGACATTCCTATCGTGACCTTATTGACGATTGCTCCGTTTGGTGCGGTTGTTGGCAAGAAAACAACTGGGTCATTTTCGGGAATATGCTTCGTGTATTCAAAATCCAAGTCCCAATCGTACACAAACACGGCAGGCAGGTAGGCGTAATATGCGAACATATCATGCTTGAACGGCCCCCAACGCCCACCCGCTTTATAGTCTTGATAATTGGTCACGGTAAATACGCACCAAAGCAAGACAAATAGAATGCACAATAAGGAAAATGAAGGTTTTTTCACGATTTCGATAGTTTTTCGATTCGAGCATACACGCTGGCATAGCGTTCCACGCCCGTCCCCAAAGCATAAAAATCGAGTGCGCCGACGCGGATTTTTTCGGGCGCAATTTTCAACAAATCACTCAGCCCGGCGGCGGCGCGTTCGAGGCTTGTATCCGAAAAATCTTGCAGCACTTCGCCGCAAGCATATTTCCGCACGACATGGCCTGTGTCGCCGACAAAATCATTGCACACAAGTGGGATACCCATCGCCATGATTTCGCCTTGTTTCGTCGGCGACGAGGCTTTTTTCGAGAACGCAGGCTTGATGAAAAACAGCCCGACGTGGCTCAACGCCAAATAAGCAGGCACTTCGGCGCGGCTGGCCGGGGCGATGGTGATGCGTTCGGCAGGCAAACCGAGCGCGGCGGCGGCTTCCAGAATCGGTCCACTTGGGTCGTGCGTGACGAACAGCATCCGCGCTGCCGGGTGTTTTTCGAGCGTTTTTTTGAAAAAACGCAGCATTTCGGGCAGCATATACCACGTCCCGACCGAGCCGAGGTACGACAGCACGAGGTCACTCTCCCGAAAACCAAACCGCTCTCGCAGCGCAGCCACAACTGTTGGGTCGGCATTTTTGCGGCTGAAATGGTCAAGGTCGGCGCAGCACGGAATGACCTCGATGGGCAGCGGCTGGCCGGGCAACGGCCACGCATGGATTTCATCACGCCCCGCATGGGTGAGGCTGATGACGTGCGCGGCTTCGGTCAAAAACTGTTTTTCCTTGCGTTTAAAGTATTGATAAACAAGGCGATAAAGCGGGTTTTTCAGATTCCACAAGCCGCCGTCCACACGCTCGTCCGCCCAAAAACCGCGCATATCGAAGATGAACGGCAACCCAAATTTCTTTTTCATCCGCAGCCCGACGAGCGAGGAAATGTAGCTCCGACAGTGGATGTGCGAAAAATTGCGCTCGCGGTGCAGCGCGGCAGCCCGCCGAAACAGCCGTTCAGCATCCCAAAAAGTGGACAGTACAGGCGGCCTTTTCGTGTACGGTTGCGGTTCCCAAAAAATGCCCGCGTCGGCGCAAATGCGCTCAATGGTGGCTTTATTTTGGCCGAAAGCCTCCGGTTTTTCGCAGCTGAGCAGCGTGAATCGGTAGCCTCGCTTGGACAATCCGACCAAATACGGCAGCACTTGCGACTGGCCGAGCGGGTCGGTCATGCCGTTGTAGGAAATAAAAAGGACGTTTGGCATTGGCATTTTAGGTTATCGGATGACGCGGGTTTTGGGGGGCTTGTTGCAGGTGTAATACGCCCAAAAAACCCGGCAAACGAAAA
>JBKBIC010000018.1:500-24252 GCA_046299435.1 Saprospiraceae bacterium | reverse complement strand
GCGGCTCCGGTTTTTTTTGGGGTCATAAAACCACACCCAACCCCCCAAAACCCCGCGTCATCCGATAACCAACTTTCAAAATTGAAGATTGGGGAACAGCGCGTGGCGGTTCGGGATGTTCATAAAATTGAAGCCCTCGCCCTTGTTCGTGCTGAACGACCACCATTTGCCGGCCATGCCCGACGGGACGGCGAAACGCAGCGTGCCGGGCTGCGCTTCTTTTCCGGTCAGCTCCGCGCCGTTCGCATCGAAAAGTTTGAACTTGGTTTTCGGCTTGATTTCCACAAAAATCTCCGTCGTGCCAGCCGGGACAAAGACGTACAGGCGTTCGGGCAATTTCGAGAGTTGGAGTTTGTCGCCGAACTGCCACGCTTGCGCGTCGGTCAATTTCAGGTCGGTCGGGCAGCCGTTGGCCTTGATTTGCAGCTCGTATTCAGCGTTCGGCGCGAGGTCGAAGTTGAGGTTTTGCCACTGGCCTTTGTTGCTCAACGCTTGTTGGCCGACCACTTTGTGGCTCGCGTCGTACACCGTGACGAACGGGGTTTGGCCCTTGCCGCGCGGGTCATCGCCGAAGTTTGCCGCGAAACCGACCTTGCCCGACGCGCCCGTTTGCACAAAAATCGTGTGCGTGCGGTTCAGCCGGATTTGGGTCTCCTTGCCTTGCGGGCGCACTTTTCCGGGCTTTGTGTTTTCCGAGCCGTCGTCGCTGGGCGGCCGGTTCGCGCTGCGGTCGGCGGCGGGCAGGTCGAAAATCTTGGGGTAGGCCCGCAGATCGTCGGCGAAATTCTTGTCCAACTGCGCCTTTGTCAGCGGCACGATGTCCCAATTTTCGGGCTTGGAAGTGCCTTTTTTGAACCGCCATTTTTCGCGCAGTTGCGGGTTGGTTTTCTTTTCCATGCGCCCGACGATGATGCTGTGGATACGCGACGTGTGCAGCATCAGCATATCGTTCATGCTCCAAATGTAGCGCACGATGCCCTCGACTGCGGTGGCGCGAGCGGGTGCCTCATTGGGCGTAAGTTGTTGATATTCAGCGAACAAGCGCAGGTAATGGACGTAGGCTTTGTACTCGTCAATGCGGCGCAGCACGGCCTCGTTGCCCGCCGCGAGGCGCGTGGCTTCGTCCAAATCGAGCAGCGCGAACGGCAGTTCCCCCCTACCCTTGTAGCCCGCCGACCAGCGTTCGAGCATCCGTTGCATGGGCGCGGCGGCGGGGCCGAACGCCGTTTGGTAAAACTCGCGGAGCAGCGCGGGCACGTCGGCGTTCGCGTCCCAAAACAGCCGCGAGGCGAGGTACAGGCTCACGCCCATCGGGCCTTTGCCGTAGGTCGTCTCGACGAGCGCACCCTCGATATGGTTCTTTTTCCAAAAACGGACGCGCTCCGGCATCGTCCGCAGGTAGTCAAATTCGGGTTGTTCCTTGCCCCAATCCGTCAAATTCCAGTAGTCGCGCACGGCGAGTCGGCTCGTTTTTTTGCCCCATTTTTCAATCAAAACCTCCGGCGAGCTCACTTTTTGATAAGAATATGGCGCGACGGTAACGTACACATTCGGTTCCAGAGCGAGGTTCGGCACTTCGGCGTGGTCGTTGTAGGCGTACAAATTGACCCACGCGCCGGGGTGTTTTTTCCGCAGGGCAATGGCGATTTGGTTGGCGATGTGGAATGTCTGCTCGCTCGCGCCGCCGATGGCCTTGCATTTGGCACATTCGCAGTGCCGCGCCCCGTCCGACGGTTCCACGCTGATGCTGAAAACCGGTTCGCCGCCCGCCTCGGCCACCGCATTTTCGTAGGCCGCGATGCGGTCTTTGGCAAAAAACGCAAGGGCTTCGGGGTTCGAGGCGCAGAGTTTGGCGTTCTCGGCCCAGGGGCCGCGCTTGCCGTCCACGAGCGCGAGCCACGTCAAGTTTTTCTCCAATTCAGCGCGGTGGCGTTTGTTGAAATTCGCCCCAGCGTGGCCGCCGACTTTGAATTCTTGGCCCCAACGCGCCCGGCGGTGCCATGCGAGCCATTGTTCTTCGCGGCTTTCCTCGGCATCTTGATTGCCTTCGAGCACCTCGTTTTCGACAAAACCGCCCGTGCCGAAAAACTTACGGAGCCGAAAATCGGGCACGACCGTGCGCTCGAAGTTGGTTTGAAGCGAAGTCAAACGCGGCACGATTTCCCAGTTTTCGCCGGGCATAAACCAATGAAAACCAAGTTGTTCGAGCCAAAAATAGGCTCCGTTCGAGAGGCCGTTGTTGCTCTTCGCATAAATCAAAACCTGCCGCGCATTGGCCCGCAGGTAAAAACTTTCGGACGTGGCCGCATCCAACTTGGCGCGTTCGCTGGCGGGCAAATCCGAGGGGGCCGTGCGCGTCAGCACGATGGCCGGGCGGCTGTCGGCAGCCGTGCCAATGCTGAATTTTTGGCCCGTTGCCTTCGTCAAAAGTTGGGTCAAATCTTCGGCCACCGTCCGCGCCGCCGCGCTTGCCGAAGGGTCAATCACGACGCGGTTGCCAAACATGGCAGCCGAACCGGAGGCCGGGGCGGGCGCGGGCACATTGGTCGAAGGCTTGCCGGGTGCGGGCTTTTCAGGGGTTTTGCCGCTGGAACAGGCGGAGATTGCAGACAACAAGGCAAAGAGACCGGCGGCAAAGCCTACTTTTGCGAGGTATTTGGGGGTTTTCCCACAGATGAATCTGTGGGCTGGGTGTATAAAAAACGCAGGATTTATATTAACAGCCCACAGATTCATCTGTGGGAAAAACCGGAAAACCCGGCGCAAAAACGTCAATCGGAAATCAGAAATCGGAAATCGAGCAGTCATGTTTTTCTTTTTAGCGAACGCACATTTTTACAAGATTGGGTTCAAGGAAGTGCTGCTCCTGCCGCTGTTTTTCGCGTTGGCATTTGCCATCGGGTCGTTTTTGGCGGGCAACAAGCAGCCGTTTCGCCGCTATTATATGCTGGGACTGGCCGCCAAACTGCTCGGCGGGTTCATGTTCGGCATGGTGTACATCTATTACTATGGCGGCGGCGACACGACGCGCTATTTTACCGGCGCGTCCAATTTTTTCAAGGTCTTCACCGCGTCGCCAGCAGCGGGTTTTCATGTCCTTTTCAACGCCGAGCAATACCCGGAAGTGTACGATACCTCGCCGACGGTGCGGACGGTGCAGCAAATCGTGAGCGTCATTGACTTGTTCAGTTTCAATTCGTTCTGGATTTGCACGCTCTGGTTTTCGGTGCTCTCGTTCGCGGGGATTTGGAAGATGTTTCGCGCCTTCACGAAAGTTTACCCGACGCTGCACCGCCCGGCGTGTTTTTTTGGTCGTCGGGGCTGATGAAAGACACGCTGGCGGTGTTCGGCGTGGGCTTGATGACGGGCGCGGTGGTCGAGATGTTCATGCTGCGCGAGAAAAATTTCCTGAAAAACGGCGCGCTGTTCGCGCTTGGTTTCGCCGTCGTCATGGGCGTGAAAGCCTACATCGTCATCGCGCTTTGCGGGGCTTTCGCGCTGTATTTGTTCATCGGGACGGTGGAGCGCATCAAAAACCCTTTCATGAAAGTGGCGGCGTTTCCGTTTTTGGGGACGGTCATGGCGGCTGGCCTGTACCTCGGTTATGGGACGATTCAGGAGTCGCTGCAAAAATTCGCGCTCGAAAGCGTCATCGAAACCGCCCAAGAATACAACGACTACCACCACCGCATCTCGGACAAAAAAGCAAAGGGCAACCGCACAGGGTCGGACTACGATTTGGGCGTGGATTTTTCCAGTCCTGCCGGGCTGGTCGCGGCCTTTCCGCTGGCCGTCAACGTCACCTATTTCCGCCCCTACATCTGGGAAACACGAAACCCCGTCATGCTCCTCTCGGCGGCGGAAAGCACGGTAATCCTCTATTTCGCGCTGTTTTTGCTGTTCAAAATGGGGCTTTTCGGTCTGTTTCGAGGGATGCTGGGCGATGCCCACGTCCTCATGTGCCTGACTTTTGCGCTGGGTTTTGGCTTCGCGGTCGGCCTTTCGAGCGGCAATTTCGGGACGCTGGTGCGCTACAAAACCGTGTCCGTGCCGTTTTTCCTGCTCGCGGGGGTCATCATGTGGTACAATTTTAAGCGACAAAAAGCAGCGAAACCGGGGAAGACAATTGGAACGCGGATTTGACGGATTGGGCTGATTTGCACAGATTTTTATTTTTCAACCATAAATTTAATCCGTGCAAATCAGCCCAATCCGTCAAATCCGCGTTCCAATTGTTGTCAACCCCTCTCCCATCGCTTCCGTCATTTCGGCAAAAGCCGCCGCGCCAATCACCTCCGGCACGCGGTCGTTCGTGGGTTTCACGCTGTCGAGCAGTTTTCGGTTCAGTTTTTTTGGGTCAATGCCGATGAAATCGGCCAATCGCGCAGCCGTTTCGTGCGGCGCGGCGCAAAAATCCTCGTACCGAATTTCGGCGATGCGCCCCTGTTCGCGCAAGTTTAGGGCGCGGATGTCGGCTTCGGCTTGGGCGGTTTCGGCCAGCCAGCCGAGCATCGTGCGGCACAGGATTTCGCCGAACGGCAAATTGAATCCGGCTTTCGCAAACGGCGCAGGATTGGCCTGAATCCGGGCGAATTGCTGCTCGGCGTGCGACACCGCCACCGCCCGCCCGTCGCGCACGATGTGGATGAATTTCGCGTCGGGCAGCACCATGTTTATGTGTGGCAGGCTGCACGACGACATGGCGTTTTTGTTCAAAAACACGGGCGCGGCGCACATTTTTTGGAACAAACGGAAAATCGTGCGGATGCGGCGCGTGTCGCGTTCCGTCCATTCGGCCAGCGCGAGGCGCGTGAACGCTGCCGGGTCAGCCCAAAATGGCGGCTTGTCGAGCCGCGAACTGGCCCAGGGGAAATTGCCGGGAAACCACAAATCCAACGCCTCGCCGGGGTAACTCGCCACGTCGGGGTGCTCCAAAACGCGGCTCAAAATGCTCGTGCCGCTGCGCCCCGCGCCTACGATGAGCACCGGGCGGCGCGGCGTTTTTGGCCCCACGAGCGGCTCCAATCGGTAGGCGATTTTGCGGAACATGCGCTCGCGCAGGTCGGTCGTCGGGATGCGCTCCTCGAACGTGCCGTACATCCCGTAGGTGATGCGGTGCAGGTCGGGCCGATATTCGGCGGCGCGGATGTGCGGGAAATCCATGTTTTTCGGAAGGCTCATGCTGTGCGGAGGGCCTCGATTTGCGCGGCTGTCAGGCCGGTCAGTTCAGCGATGGTCGCGTCGTCAAAGCCTTTTTGGATGGCGGCGCGGGCGACCTCGAACGCCTTTGCTTCTTGTCCTTTTTCCAGCCCCTCCTCCAATCCTTCCTCGAAAGTGAGTTTGAGGACTTTCTGTTTGCTGGCCTCGATTTTGGCCAATTCCCACTCTTCGGGGCTGATTTTGTCGAAACTGATGATTTCAGCGGCGCGGCGGATGCCCTCGTTTGCGGTGTTCAGCCGCGGCTGGTCGGCGTGGTGGATGCTCTCGTAGATGAGGTCGAGCCAGTCGCGGTAGTTGGCGGGCGTGTCGTCGCCGCGATAGTTGGGGTTGAGGAAAATGAGTTCGTGGTTGAAAATCTTGCGCTCCGTGCCCCGCAAATTCTTGGGGTTCAGGCTCGACACGAGCACCTCGTCGCGGTAAATCTCGCCGGTCTTTTCATGGATGCGGTACGGCGCGGTCATCACGACGATGGTGTAAACGGTGCGTTGCACGGAGTAATCCTCCGAGCCGCGCTGCTGCTCGGTGATGCCTTGCAGGTGGTAGTGCAGGAAACGGTCGAAATTGTGGTCGTACTCGACCTTCTGGATTTCGACGATGATGCGCCGCTTCGAGTCCTCGGCGAAGATGTCGTACTTGAACGCTATGTTCCCAAGCCGGGGCTGGAACGCCTTCTCCGTCTCGATCTTGTCCGGCTCGAACTCAATGCCCACTATGTCGCGCACGAACGCCACGAAGACCTCCCTATCGGTGAAGGCTTTCTTGAAAAACACCTCGTTGTCGAGTCGCGCGAGCGTCATGGTTCAGCGGAAATTTTGACGAAGGTAGGCTTTTTGCCAGCTCATTTTTGGGCAAAAATCAGCCTGTTTGAGCCAAAAAATCGAGCAATTGGCGCACTTGGCTGTCGAGCGCGTATCGTTCGGCAAACTCATGCTGCAGCGTTTTTGGCTCAAAAAACGTCGGTTGGGCGAGCCACGCCGCCAGTTTTTCGCGCAAATCCGCCGCGTCGCCAACCCGGAAAAGCCAGCCGTTTTCGCCGTCGCGGATGATTTCCGGCAGGCCGCCCGCGTCGGACGCCAGCATCGTTTTGCCGAGCATCAGCCCTTCCAAAGCCACGTTGCCGAAACCTTCGACCAGCGACGGGATGAGCACAAGACTGGCCAATTTCACGAAAGAAAGCAGTTGCTCGTTCGGCAAATAGCCCGTCGTCAGGCACTGCCCGGCGAGGCCGAGCAATTCGATTTTTGCTCGAACCTGCGCCTCGGCTGGCCCGCCGCCCGCGAAAACGAGCGCGGTTTTTTGGCTCCGCCAAACCTCGGTTTCGAGCATCGGAGCCAACGCGTCGAGCAAAAACATTTGCCCTTTTACTTCATGCACACGGCCCGGAACGACGATAAGTCGTTGAAAATCAAGGCTTTTTTCGCGCAAGAATTTTTGAGCGAAAGCCACGTCGGCCTCCTTCGGCGCGACGGCATTGTGGATGACGCGGCCATTTTTCACGCGCACGTGTGCCTCGTAATCCGCCCGCACTGCCTCCGAAATGTAAATGTGCCCGTCGTCCAAACGGCTGCCAAGCCAGCGGTTCAGGCCGTTGAAAATGGCTTGCGAAAGCCCGTGCCCGGCGGCTGAAAACTCGGTCGAATGGTGGTAGTGGAAAATTTGCACGGGCGTTCGGCTGCCCAGTTTTCGCTTTGCGAGCCGCGCCAGCAGGTGGCCGCTCGGCAGGTTCGCCACGATTTTTTGGATGCCGTTCGCTCGCGCGAAATCGGCCAGCGGCGTGGCGCAAGCCGCTAATTTGGGCAGTCGCGCCAGCCGAAACGGGGTCAAGCCAGATTTTTTCAGCAAAAAAACGCGCTCCGGCGGCAGGGCAACTTTGTCGAGCAACGCCAATTTCCCGCCGTCCAAAACCGCCAAAAAAACCGTGTGCCCAAGCCCGTGCAAGTGGTTGACCTGCTCGACGGTTTGCGTCTCTGCGCCGCCGAAATTGAGGTTGGGCAACAGAAAAAGCAGCGACGGTTGACGGTCGGTTGGCATCAGTTTTTTTATTTCAACAGCCTGAAAATCAGGCCACTAAGTCGGTTCAGCAAAAAGTCGTCGGCCTTGCCGTCCACCGCCACGATGGTTTTTCCCAGAAATTCGCAGCAGTTGAAATGGTGGCCGCCGCGCCGATTCCACCATGATTTTGGCGGCAAAACATCGGCGCGAAAATCGGCTTCGAGGTACTCCGTCGGCGTGAGTTTTTCGATGCGGCGCAGGTGCAAGCCGCCGCCGTAAACCGCCGAACAATCCTGCGCGGCGCGGAGCAATTGACCATGCCAGCGGAACGGCCCGCCGCCATTTCGCCCGTGCGATATACTGGCGAGAATCGCCCCCCGGCCCCCTGAAGGGGGAGTTTCTGCCTCCCCTTCAGGGGGCCGGGGGGGCGGGGGTGGCACTGCCGCCCACGCGCCGAACGGCGAATCCGAGTGGAAAATGTGCAGTTCGTCGTAGCCTTTCGAGGTGAAAAGCCACCAACGGTTCTCATTGAAAATCAACGAACTATCGTTGAACGCGCCTTCCAAAATCACCTTTTCTTTTTGCCAGCAGCGCGGAAAATCGGTGGCGCGGTAGAGCGCGATTTCGCGGTTGGCTTCCGATTCGGGCATCATGTAAACCTCGCCCTCGTGCTCAAAAACGAAAGGGTACGACAGGTGAAAATCGGCCTCCAAGACCACGCCGAGGTCGTCCCAATGTTGCAAATCGTCGGTGACGTAGCACTTGATTTTGCCCGGCTCGAAGGTGTTTTTGACTTCGACAAACAGGTGCAGCCGCCCATTTTTCACGAACAAAAACGGGTCGGCCAGCGTGTGCGTGTGCCGACGCGCCGTGCGGAAATGGCGCGCATGGAACAGGCGCAGCGGCGCGTCGAACTGGATTTTGGCGGGGTCAAAATCCGTCGGCTCGAAAGCGAAAATGGCGGTGTTCCAGATGGTGCTACGCACTTGTGAGACGGTGAGAAGTGAGGCGGTGAGAAGTGAGACGGTGAGAAGTGAGACGGTGAGAAGTGAGACGGTGAGAAGTGAGACGGTGAGAAGTGAGACGGTGAGACTATTTGCCGCGCAGTTTTTTCAAAAAAGCATACAGCCCGCGCTCGATTCGGAAGTTCCACGATTGCTCGCGCTCGCCGCCGAAGGAGAGTTTGAACTGCGCGATACCGGGGGTGTTCACTTCGTCAATGCCCCCAAAATCGTACTCGGCCAATCCCCGATTTTTGAAATGGCGGATGCTTTCCCAGTGCAAAAATTTGTTGGCGTAGCCGATGAGGTTGCGGTCGTCGCAGGCCGTGTTGTGGTAACTGGTCAGCAGCCGAGCGCGTTGATTATCAAAGAGATAGAGATGAAACACGAGCGTCTGGCCGGGCACGGCGGCTTTTGCCAGCAGCACGTTTTCGGTGCGGGCAAGGGCACGAAAACGCGCGGCGGCCATGCCTTTCCGGTTTTTGCTTGCCGCCCAAGCCGACTGGATTTGCAAGTATTCTTGTTGCTCGGCTGCCGTCGGGCGTTCGATGGGCTGAAAAAAAACGCCCTCTTTTGGGGCGCGTTGAATTTCGTAGCGGACGTTTTTGCGGATGCGCTCGAAAAGCGTGTCCTCGTCCTCGGCCAGCCGGATGAGCGTCGTGTTGAACACCTCCAAATCGGCCACTGGCACGGTGGGTTTCGCCAGCGATTGGTAAAAAATGTTGTGCGATTTGTCGGCTGCGGGCGCGGGGTCGGTGTTGAACCAGACTTCCTGCCGCGTCAAAATCGGGTTCGTGGAGGTGTCGAATTTTATCATTTCATCCAAAAATCAAGGTCGCGGCCCAGCAATTGGCCGAGCGCGGCCACGTCGTCGCGGAGTTCGTTTTTCAAGTTTTCGCGCACGTCGGCGGGCATCGGCGGAGCTTTGAAGGGCTTGGCGTTCAGGCGGTTGACGACTTTATACACGAATTTTCGCCCAGCGGCAGGGAGCAGTTTTCCCGGCCAAGCCGCCCAAAACGGTGGGTATTCCGACCAAAAACGCAGCAAACGGGAGCGAAAAGTCACGCCTTTGTTGCGCGTGGCGAAATCGGGCTGCCAGCCTTCGGCGGGCAAATCCAGAAATTCCAGCAGGCGGCGCACCACGCCCGGCGCGTCTTTTTTCAGGTCATCGTACACGATGACGTGGACTTGTTCGGGCGGGAACGCGGCGAGGTAGCGGCGCACTTGCTCGGCGTAACGCACCGTGTCGCGGTAAAAAAGCCGGTCGTGCAGGTAGCAGGTCGCGGGGATGCTGCGCCCGGCCTTACGTTCGGTTTCGAGCGCAAGCGCGGCGGCCAGCGTGGGCTGGTTTTCGAGCAGGCCGTACACGTTGTAGTGGTACATCGAAGTGATGACTTCCAGCGGGTTGCGGAGCATCACGATGATTTTCGCGTCGGGCGAAAAGGCGCGGATTTTGGCTGCCGCCTCCCGCGAATAGAGGTTCCAAACGTGCGATTCGCCGCGATACCGCTGCGCTCCGGCCTTTGCGAAAAGCCCCAGATACCGCTCCTCCGTGAAAAATCGCCCCGCGTCCAGCCGGATGTCGCGGTCGAAAAACGGCGGCTCTTTCACCGGCGACATGAAAATGTCGGGGTGGCTTTTGAGCCAATAATACAGCGTGGTGGTGCCGCATTTTGGCGCGCCGACGATGAAGAGATTAGGCCGGTTCAATGAGTGAATGAGCAAATGAGTGATTGAGTGAATTTTCAGCAAACGAGGGTCGGCGCGATTCGCTCAATCACTCATTTGCTCAATCGCTCATTAGTATTTGAGCCACTTGGAAAGGTCGCGCCCCAAAAACTGGTTCAAAAACTCCACTTGCGGCGCGACGACGGGCATGAGCATTTCCTTTGCTTCTGCCGATAAAGTCTTGTTGGTCAGCGGTTTGGAGTTCAGTTTGGTGATGACTTTTTGCACGAAGCGGCGACCTTTTTTGCTCGGCATGACGATGTGATTCAGCCCGTCGAGCCACGCTGGGGGGAACAAACTCAACTCGCGCACCCACTGCGAGCGGTTCACGACGGTCGGGTTTTTCACGCCGAAATCGGGGTTTTCGATGCGCTCGAGGCCGAGGAAATCATACGCGCCGTTGAACACGCCGAGGGTGTCTTTTTTCAAATCGTCGTGCAGGATGACGTGCACGCGGTCGGCCCCGAAAGCGTCGATGTAGCGCGGCAGTTGCTCCGAAAAACGGTACATCCGCGAGTAGAGCAGGCGGTGCGGATGGTTGCAAAATTTGGGCACGTTGCGCCCGGCGGCGCGGTCGTCTTCCACGCGCAGCGCGGCTTCGAGGGTCGGTTGGTCTTCCACGAGCCAGAGGCGGTTGTAGTGGTACATGCTCGGAATCGCGTCGAACGGGTTGCGGAGCATGATGAGGATGCGCGCATCGGGCGCGTAGGCTTTGATATTTTTGGCAGCCACCGCCGAGACGAAATTCCAGCCGTTCGATTCGCCGCGATAGATTTCAGTGTCCTTCGCGTTTTTGAACAGGTCGAGGTACTGTTGCTCGCTCAAAAACTGGTCTTTGGCAATCAAAATATCCGTGTCGAAATGGTGCGGCGCCTTGTAGTCCGACATGAACACTTTGGGGTGCGACTTCAAAAAATAATACAGCGCGTGGGTGCCGCATTTCGGCGCGCCCGCGATAAAAAGGTTCGGCTTCTTGCTCATTCGTTCCGAGTGATGTGTGATAAAAAGTGAATTTACGATTGCAGATTTACGACTGACGATTGCTGGCAGGTTGGGGAAAATCGTAAATCGCCGGTCGTAAATCGTCAATCCTAAGTCTTTGATTTTCAAAAAGTTTTGACCTGTTTTGCTGGAATTCCAACTGCCACGCTGTTCGCCGCCACATCGGAATTGACCAGCGCGTGGGCACCGATGACCGCGTTTTCGCCGATGCTCACGCCTTCCAAAACGGAGGCTTTGGCGGCAATCCAGACGTTGCGGCCAATGGAAATCGGCGCGGTCGTGAAGCCTTGCGCGCGGATGGATTTGCCCGGCGCGCCGAACTGGTGGTTGTGGTCGCGGATGACGACCATTTCGGCAATCATGCAATCGGGTTGGATGACGACGCTGGCTTTGGCTTTGATGACCGAATAATAGCCCACATAAGTGTCGCGGATTTCGAGATGAGCACCTTTTCCAGCCCACAAAACCACACCTTGTCCGAGTTCCACGCCGTCCAAAATCAATCGCCCGCCTGTCTGCACTTGGATTTTGCAGCCGCGCTGGATCGTGCAATCCCACGAAATTTTCGCGCCGGGAAAACGCAGCCGCAGCCACGCGATGCGCCCGACGGACGCTGCCCGGAGCGCGATTTTTCCGAACTGGTTAAACAGCGACGTGAGCATGATTTCGAGTTTTTTGCCAGCCGGAAAGGTCGCGGCCAATCAGTTTTTCCAAGCGTTCGACTTCGCTGCGAAACTCCTCAACCAATTGATTTTCAGTGGCTTGGAGCATCGGCGTTTTGTCGGCTTTGGTCGTGAGGGCGTTGCTGGCCGATTGGAAAATGCGCCGCCGCAGGCTCGCGGGCAGCAGCAAACGCGCCGCCGCCGACACCGCTGGGGGCGGATATTTCAGCAGTTTTTTCAAAAACGGGCTGCGGCTTTTTCGGGCGGCATTGTGGATTTCAAACCGAATCGGGTGGCCTTTTTCGAGGCCGAGGAAATCGAGCAGGCGGTCGAATGCGCCCGGCGTGTCTTTTCGGAAATCGTCGTACAAAATGAAATGCACCCGCTCGCGCCCGAAATGCTCCAAAAAACGCTCGATTTGGCTCGAAAACTGGGCAAAATCGCGGTACAAAAAGCGGTGCGTGTGGGTCACGCCTTTCGGCAAATTGCGTCCGGCGCGGCGGTCGTTTTCGGCGGCCAATGCCTCCTCGAAAGTCGGCAGCGTTTCCACGCCGCTCGCTTGGTTGTGCTGATAAACGGACAGCAGCAAGTCCGCAGGCCGCCGCAACATGATGACGATGCGGGCATCGGGCGATATGGCCGCGATGTTCCGCGCCGCCACTTCGGACATCATATATAAAGGTGTCGCGTCGCCCAGCCAACGCGCCTCAGCGGGCGCGGCAGCATACAAACCGAGGTATTCCGCCTCGCTGATTTTGCTGACCTCCGGCATGTCCCGATTGAAAAAATTAGGCTCTTTTCGGTCGGGGAAGAACACTTGCGGGTGCTGCCGAAGGTATTCGTACATCGAAAACGTGCCGCACTTGGGCGCGCCCGCGATGAACAAATTGGGGATGTGGGATGCGGGATGAGTCATGATAGTCAGTTGAAAATCAATCAGTTAGTCCCGTAGGGACGACCCGTTTATAGAATCAATGCGAGATTTGGGACAAGTCCCGTAGGGACGATACGTTTATCAACTGGCCACGATGAATGTGTCGTCCCTATGGGACTTTTGTTTGCAGCTTTTCTATAAACTATAAACGGGTCGTCCCTATGGGACTTCTTTTTGGGGCTTTCTATTCGTAGAATTCGAACAAATACCGCTCATCAAATGGCACATCGAACTTTGCCAGAAAGTCGCGGTATTCTTCCTCGAAGGTCTTGCGTTGATGGTGCTCTTTCTGGTTCATCACATATTTCGCCACCGCGTCCAGTTGAGAATGGGCATAAGTAAATGCCCCATAGCCTTCCTGCCAGACAAATTTTCCGGACAGCCATTTTTGCTCGTTGATGAATTTCGATGACGATGCTTTGACCTTTTGCACCAGTTCAGCGATGGCAATGGTGGGTTTGAAGCCGATAAAAAGATGAACGTGGTCGGGCATCCCATTGATGGCAATCATTTTTTGCCCCTCATTTTGCACGATGCCTGTGATGTACTGATAAAGGCGTTCTTCAAAAGATTGAAGAATCAAATTTTCGCGGCCTTTCGGCGTGAAAACCACTTGCACATACAATTGGGTAAAGGTGTTGGCCATGATGTTTGCCATTTTAGTCCCGTCAGGGACGACACGTTTATAGAACCGAAACGGGATTGCAAACAAGTCCCGTCAGGGACGACACGTTTATAGAACCGAAACGGGATTGCAAACAAGTCCCGTCAGGGACGACACGTTAAACAATTGGCCTCGATGAATGTGCCGTCCCTACGGGACTTGCTCATCTAAGGCTGTGGCTTTTCTATAAACGGGTCGTCCCTGACGGGACTTTTTATGCCAGCCCCAACTGCGCCGCCGTCTCCGCCGTGCAAATCAGGAAGTTGCGGTACGAAGGGTCGCGCAGCGTGTTGACGCGGGTGATTTTGCCCTTCTTTTCGTTGATGTCGAACAGCAGGTAATCGAGGCCAGCGAGTTTTTCCTCGCAGCGGGCGGCGATGTCGTCGCCGAGGATTTCGACAATCATGGCCGGGCGGTGTTTGCGGAGGTATTCGCCCATGCCCTCGAAGGTCTCCGGTTCGTGGGTTTCCACGTCAATTTTGAGCACGTCAATTTTTTCGATGCCCAATTCGCGGGCGAGCGTGTCCATGCGCGTCGTCGGGATTTCGACCTCCTTCGATTTTTTCTCCGGGTACAGGTTGTGGTTCACCGTGACGGAATAGACGTGGTCGCTGCCAGGGTCGAAAATCGTGCAGGTGCCGTCGTAATCCGAAGCCGCTTTGCAAACTGGCACCACGTCCGTGAAGCCGTTGAGCGCGACGTTTTGTTTGAGCAAGTTGAGGTTGCGCTCCATCGCCTCCACCGCCACGACTTTGGCCGAGGGGTTTACCGTTTTGGCAATCATGGTGTAAATGCCGGAGTTCGCGCCGAGGTCGAAGATGGTTTTCACGCCCGGCAGCTGGCACATTTTTATCCAAAGTTCATAGGAAGTGCGCTCGCGCTTGCCGTTCAGGCCTTGCCAAAACAGGTCGTTTTCGAGTTTGAAACCGTGATTCCGCATCCAAAACGTGCGCCCGTCGCCGATGTCGGTTTTGAAATCGCCTTTGAATTTCAGGTGTTGGCTCACGCTCACCGAGGGTTGCCAGACTTGGCGCAACACGCCGAAAATTTGCTTTTTGAACGGGACGATGCCGTAGATGTTTTTGACTAACTTTTTCATATTCAATGCGTTGGAGGGGATTTGGGCCGATGCCAACCCTCATTTTTTCCGTTTCAATTTCCCCCGAACGAGCGCGAGCGCGGCGGCGAAATCCGCCCGTTCGAGGATGAAGTAATTGCCGAAAGGCACTTTTTGGATGCCAAAAACCGTGTACGCAGCGATGGCCGCGCTGGTCAAATAGGCCAGCATCGAAGCCACCGCCGCGCCCATGATGCCGTGCCGGGGGATGAGCCACAGGTCGAGCGCGACGGTCACGGCGAGGGCGGCGAGGTTCGCGTAGAGGTTGAATTTTGGGTTGCCTTGCGAGTTGTTCCAAGTATAAAAAAGGATGCCGAAGCCCGTAAAAGCCAGCCCGATGGTCAGGATTCGGAACGGCAGCACCGCGCCCGCGAACTCCGCGCCGTACAAAAACGGGATGAAATACGGTGCAAACAAGGCCAAACCGCCCAGCACGACGAGCGAGAGCGTGAACGTCATGCGCGCAAAAAAGCGCAGGTGCTGGATGTTTTCCTCGCGCTGGCCGCTGGCGAAATAGGGCATCATCACTTCGCGGATGGTGTCGGGCAGCACCAAAATCAGTTCGCCCAAGTTGGCCGCCAGCGCGTAAATGCCGAGTTGCGCCACGCCCGCGTAGCCTTCGACGAACCAGATGTCGAGTTTTCGATTGAAAAACTGGCAGAGCAGCGAGAGGAAACTGGCCGTCGTAAACGACATGAATGGGGCCAAATCACCCGACCGCGAAAACTGGAAATCGGGCTTGAACTGGAAGTTTTTGCGGAAGAAAAATGCCGTCGCCGCCAGCCCCGCGAACGCCACAATCCAGTGAAAACCAAGCCCTTCCGCCGTCGAATACTGCCGCCCGATGACCATGCTCACGCCGAACATGACGGCAAAAAACACCAGCCGAAAAATGGAGATGAACACCGTGTTGGCGTAAATCTCCGAGAAGTTTTTCACGCCGCGCAGGAAGCCTTGTAGCACCAGCTGCAACTGCCGCACGAAAAACAGCGACAGCAAATACGCCGCGAAGAACAGCCCGCCGTAGCCGACCGGAAGCAGCAGGCTTTCGTGGCCCAACAGTTTGAGAATCAACAAAGTAAGCGCGACAGCCAGCGTCCCCAGCCCCAAAATCGTCAGCCCGATGCCGTACACGCGCTCCCGCGAAATCTTGCCGTTCGCCACGAAATAGGTGATGGCGACGTTGACTTTCATCGTGGCGAGCATGGCCAACAGGGTCACGCTCGCGTCCATTTTTTGCAAAGCGCCGCGCCCCTCCGGCCCCAGCATCCGCGTCAGCAGGATGCCCGACAGGAAGCCCAGCCCCGTGTGGATGACGGAGGAAAGGCCGATGAGTGCGGTGTGTTTCTTGATTCCCATTTGGCGAGGTCGTGCTTCTCTCAACTTACTTTCAAATACCAATCTCTGCGAACCTCTGCGCTTGCTCTGCGAAACTCTGCGTAACAGCCTGATTTAAAAGACGTTACGCAGAGTTTCGCAGAGCAAGCGCAGAGGTTCGCAGAGGCTCGCAGAGATTGGTTCAAGTATCATTTCAACTTGGATGAGCTGTGTAAATCCTCTCAATTATATCTACAACTTTCAGCCCTTCGAGCGCATTCGTGGCGATTTGCGCTTTTTCGGTCAGCACCGCGACCACGTTTTCGGTGACGCGGCGGTGGTTTTCAGCGGGGTTCACTGTTTCGGGCACGGGCGGCGGGCAGTTTTCAATGCCTTGAAAATGAGCCAGTTCGACGCGCTCCATGTATTGCCCGGCGATTTTCACGGAGCCTCGTGTGCCCAAAATCGTCAGCGTGCTTTCCAAGTTTTTGTCAAAAACGGCAGTTGAATAGTTCAGCACGCCCGCGCCGCCAGCGGCGAATTTGAAATTGACCAAGCCCGTGTCCTCGATTTGCGGCGCGGAGGCTTGGTGCGTGAAATTGAAAAACTGCGCCTGCACATCGGACACATCGCCGAAAAGCCAAAATAGCGCGTCCACGAAGTGCGAAAACTGCGTGAAAATCGGCCCGCCGTCCAAGTCGCGGTTGCCGCGCCAAGCGTGTTTTTGACCATCGGGCAGCAGGTAGTAGCGGTCGTCGCGGTTCCAAAAACAGCGCACTTCGGCCAACACGAGGTCGCCCAGCAATTTTTCAGAGACGACTTTTTTCAGCCAAACCGACACGGGCGAGTAGCGGTTCTGCATGACCACAAACACCCGCCGGTCGTACGCAAGGGCCTCATGCACAATGATTTCCGCATGGATGCGGCGCAGGGCCATTGGTTTTTCAATCAACACATGGCGGCCTGCGCGGAGGGCGGCAAGGCTCTGTTCGGCGTGCAAGCCATTGGGCGAACAGACGGCCAGCACGTCGAAATCTGCCTCGGCCAGCATGGTTTTCAGGTCTGAAAAATGCGGCACATCTCGCCCGTTTTCTCGCCTTCTCACCGTCTCGCCGTCTTGCACGTTCGGGTCGCAAGTCGCGGCCAAAACCGCGCCGGGCGTGGCGGCGATATTTGCCAAATGCCGCTGACCGATGTGGCCGAGGCCGGAGATTGCGAAGCGGACGGTGGACGATGGACGGTGGACGGTGGACGGCATTTGCGAAAAAATTTGTGTAGTAAGTTTCAGAGGTGAAGCAGTCGTCAACCGTCAACCGTCAACCGTCCGCCGTTTAGTGTGTATTTGCTGCCGTCGCCGGGGCAGACGGCCTCGCCTAACTCGTTGAAAATCAATTTGTAACCCGCCTTGCTCATCCAGCCGCGCTGCCGCGCCGGGTTGCCGACGACGAGCGCGAACGGCGGCACGTTTTTGGTCACGACGGCCCCGGCCCCGATGAAAGCGTATTCGCCGATTTCCACGCCGCACACGATGGTGGCGTTCGCGCCGATGCTCGCCCCACGCCGCACGAGGGTTTTGCGGTACTCGTCTTTCCGCGAAACCGCGCTGCGCGGGTTGATGACGTTGGTGAACACGCACGAAGGGCCGAGGAAAACGTCGGCCCCGCACTCCACGCCCGTGTACAGCGAGACGTTGTTTTGCACCTTGCAGCCGTCGCCCAAAACCACACCCGGCGCGACCATAACATTTTGCCCCAGCGAGCAGTTTTCGCCGATGCGGCAGCCGGGCATCAGGTGGCAAAAATGCCAGATTTTGGTGCCTGCGCCGACCTCGGCACCGGGGTCAACAACGGCGGTTTCGTGTGCGAAAAAAGAGGCCATGAGGATACAAGAGTTGTTACGCAGAGAAGCGCGGAGGACACACAGAGTTTCGCAGAGTTATTGGTTTTTGCTCATTGCAAAGCGTTTTAGACCCTCTTTTAAAAGCGTAACATTGAAGTTTATGAGCAATCCCAATGGGTAACCGCCAAATTTCAAATAGGTCAGCATTTGAGCAGAGTGAACGGGCGCAATCGCATCAATGCTTTTCAGTTCGAGCACGATTCTCCCGTTCACCAATATATCAAGTCGGTATCCTTGGTCAAGTTGAATGTCTTTGTAAACCACTGGCAATGGTTTTTCCTCTTCTACTGTTAGTCCTGCTTGCCTAAGTTCATGTGCCAAACATTTTCGATAAGCAGATTCAAGAAGTCCCGGCCCAAGCAGCCGATGGACTTCAATGGCCCTGCCGATGATTATTTCTGTCAGTTTGTTGTAGTCTTCCATCATGGGTTCGGTAGAAGAAAAACTCTGTGCAACTCTGCGCTTCCTCCGCGCAACTCTGCGTAACGACTCAAAAAACTCAATTCCCCTCAAAAAACTCCCGCACCGCGCCAGTGATGAATCCCAGCGTTTCGGCATCCAATTCCGTGTGCATCGGCAGCGAAATGACCTCTTTGCACAGCATTTCGGTCACGGGCAGCGTCTGTCCGGCGGGCCAATATTGTTTAAATGCGGGCTGGTTATACAGCGGCACCGGGTAGTAAATCATGGCCGGGATGCCGCGTTCGGCCAAAAATGCTTTGAGTGCGTCGCGCCGCCCATTTTTCACGCGGAGGGTGTATTGGTGGAAAACGTGCGTCGAGTGCGCCGCGCGGACGGGCGTTTGCAGCGCGGAAACATCCGCAAAAGCACGGTCATAAAAATCCGCCGCACTCCGGCGAGCCGCCGCGAACTCGTCTAAATGCCGCAGTTTCACCCGCAAAACAGCAGCCTGAATGCCGTCCAAGCGCGAGTTCACGCCAATCACGTCGTGGTAATACAACTTGCTTTGGCCGTGATTCGCCACGATGCGGAGTTGCTCGGCAAGCGTTTCATCAGAAGTATAAATCGCGCCGCCGTCGCCGTAGCAGCCCAAGTTTTTGGACGGAAAAAACGACGTGCAACCGATGTGCCCGACCGTTCCGGTCTTGACCGTTTTGCCGTCGGCAAACTTGTAATCCCCGCCGATGGCCTGCGCGTTGTCTTCGATGACAAAGAGGTTGTGGCGTTTTGCCAAAGCCATAATCGGCTCTAAGTCAACGCTTTGGCCGAACAAATGCACCGGCACGATGGCGCGTGTTTTCGAGGTGATGGCGGGTTCGATGAGTTCGGCGGTGATGTTGAACGTGTCCGGGTCAACGTCCACCATGACGGGTTTCAAGCCCAGCAATACGATGACTTCGGCAGTGGCGACGTAGGTGAACGTGGGCACAATGACCTCGTCGCCGGGCTTCAGGCCGAGGGCCATCATGGCGATTTGGAGCGCGTCGGTGCCGTTGGCGCAAGGGATGACGTGGCTGCCGCCGAGGTAGGCCGAAAGTTCGTTTTTGAACTCCGTGACCGCCTTGCCGCCGATGAATTCGGTGGAGTCAATGACGGCTTGGATGCCAGCGTCTATGTCGTTTTTGAGCCTCAAATACTGTGTTTTGAGGTCAACCATGCGGATTGGTGCCATTGAGTGAATGGTTAATGAGTGATTGAGTGATTGGAGATTGAGCGATTCGCAATAAAATTCACTCAATGCCTCAATCACTCATTCACTCAATGATAAGGCTTCGCCTTTGAAAAGTCGCAGCGACTTTCCACGCAAAGCATTGATTTTCAGTTGCAAAAGCATTTTTTGCTCAAAAACTCTGCGCCGCTCTGCGTTTTCTCTGGGCGGCTCTGCGTCGCTTTTTTTGTTACGCAGAGTCACGCGGAGATTGCCGCGGAGGTTTGCAGAGTGGTATTACAATCGGTCAAGGTTCTGCCGATACCACTCGAAAGTGATACGCAAACCCTCTTTCACGTCAATTTTCGGGTCGTAGCCGAGCAGGTTTTTGGCTTTTGAAATATCGGCCAGCGAGTGCTGGATGTCGCCTTTTCGAGCCGGGCCGTAAATGGCTTCGAGGTCGGAACCCGCCACAACTCGCAGATTTTCAAAGAGTTCGGTCAAAGTCGTGCGTTGCCCGACGGCCACGTTATAGACTTGGTTGAGGGCGGCGGGATTGTCCGTGAAAATCGCCCGCAGATTGGCCTGCACGGCGTTTTGCACAAACGTGAAATCGCGGCTGACGCTGCCGTCGCCATTGATGGTCGGCGCGTTGCCTTCAATCAGGCTTTTGACAAACAGCGGAATCACAGCGGCATACGCACCTTTTGGGCTTTGGCGCGGGCCAAAAACATTGAAATAGCGCAGCCCGACGAACTCCGTGCCGTACAAATCGGCAAAGGTGCGGGCGTAAAGTTCCATCACATATTTGGTCACGGCATACGGCGAAAGCGGGTTGCCGATGATGTGCTCGACCTTTGGCAAGCCGGGGCTGTCGCCGTAGGTCGAGGACGAAGCAGCGTACACAACTCGTTGAACGCCAGTCTCTTTTGCAGCGGTGAAAACGTGCATCGTGCCCCCAATATTCACGTCGTTGGTCGTGATGGGGTCAACGATGGAGCGCGGCACGGAGCCGAGCGCAGCTTGGTGCGATATGATGTTGCAGCCCTCGGCGGCCCGGCGGCAGGTGGCAAAATCGCGGATGTCGCCTTCGACAAATTCAAAACGCGGGTCGGCCTCGAACTCCGTCAAATTGTGGCGAAAACCAGTGGCGAGGTTGTCGAGCACGCGCACCAGTTCCACGCGGCTGTCCGCAAGCAGGGCCTCGACCAAATTGGAGCCGATAAAACCCGCGCCGCCAGTAATGAGTATTTTCATTGGATGATAATTCGGTGATTTGATGATTCGGTGATTCGAGGTTTTAGAAATCGCAATTCGCTGTCTTTCAACAAAATATCCACGATTCGCTCCGCCGCGTGGCCGTCCCAGAGGGGCAGTTTTTCCCGGTTCGGGGCTGTGGGTTTTCCTAAAATTTCAATCGTTTTGGCCGAGTCAAAATCTAACACCAAATGGTTTGTGCCAAATTCGACAGTCGCAGGCCGCTCGGTCGTCGGGCGAAAAGTCAGGCAAGGCACGCCCAAAAACGTGGTTTCCTCCTGCACGCCGCCCGAATCGGTCAGCACCGCCGCCGCGTTTGCCATGAGCTGCACAAACTCGAAGTAGCCGAGTGGCGGCAGCAAGCGCAGGTTTTTGAGGTTGTCAAAGGCCGTTTCGAGGCCGAATTTTTGCATCGCCCGCCGGGTGCGCGGATGGACGGGAAAAACGACTTTTCGTTTTTCGCCCGCCTCGGACAGCAGGTTTTTGATTTTCAACAGGCTTTCGCGGCTGTCCACGTTTGCCGGGCGGTGAAAAGTAGCGACGAGGTAATCCTGTTTTTGCAAATCCAAAACTTGCAGAAAATCAGTGCGTTGCCACATTTTTTGAGCGGCCATGAGCGAATCAATCATCACGTTTCCGACAAAAAAAGTCCGCACGTCGGCCAAGTTTTCGCGCTGCAATTTTTCCATGCCGCTCGGCTCGCTGACGAACCGCCAATCGCTCAAAGTGTCAATCACGACGCGGTTCAGTTCTTCGGGCATTGTCGTGTCGCCGCAGCGCAGCCCAGCCTCGACGTGTGCCAGCGGAACGCCCGACATTTTGGCGGCCAACGCTCCCGCGAGGCTCGAATGGACATCGCCGACAACGACGACCAACGCGGGTTTTTCGCGGTCAAAAATTTGCCGCAAGCCGCCGAGCATGGCTGGTATCGCACGTTCAGTCGGCAAATCGGCGGGCAGCGCGGGCAAATTGAAATGCGGTGCGGGCAACCCGAGCTGCTCGAAAAACACATCGCGCATCTCGAAATCGCGGTGCTGTCCGGTGTGTATGATTGTCAAATTGGACACGCCCTGCCGTTGCAGGGCGCGGTAAATCGGGGCGATTTTCATGTAGTTGGGGCGAGTGCCAACCACAAACGTGAGGGATGAGTGATGAGTGATGAGTGATAAATTTTTGGTCATAAACAATTGGCTATCAGGAAATAAACTCATCATTTATCACTCATCACTCAAATTATCATGCCCGCTGCCACTGTTTCGTTCGTGCCTTCGTCAATGAGGATGAGGCTTCCCGTAGTCCGATTGCGACGGTACGGGTCGCAAAACAAAGGCTTGGTGGTGCGGAGTTTGAGGCGGGCGATGTCGTTCATCCGCACGTTTTTGTCCTCTTGGTTGCGGTGCAGGGTGTTGATGTCCATTTTGTAGGCCACCTCTTTGACGACGCAGCGCACCTCCTGCGAGGTGTGCAAAAGGGCGTACTTGCCGCCGGGCTGGAGCGGTTTGTCGTTGAACCAGCAGACCATAACATCCACATCCTGAGTCACTTCCGGCACGTTGCCCTCGCGGACGAGCATATCGCCCCGGCTGATGTCAATGTCGTCTTCGAGCAAAATCGTCACCGACATGGGCGGCCAAGCCTCCTCCAACTCGCCGTCGAAAGTGTCAATCTTGGCAATTTTCGAGGTAAAACCGCTGGGCAGCACCATGACGGAGTCGCCTTTGCGGAACACGCCGCTTGCCACTTTGCCGCCGTAGCCGCGATAATCGTGGAATTCGTCGGTGTTCGGGCGGACGACCAACTGCACCGGGAAGCGGCAGTCAATAAAATTGTGGTCGCTGCCGATGTGGACGTGCTCCAAATAATACAGCAGCGTGGTGCCGCCGTACCATGGCATTTTGTCTGATTTGTCCACCACGTTGTCGCCGTTCAGCGCGGACATGGGGATGAACTGCACGTCCTTCACGTCCAAGCGCGAGGCAAATTCCTCGAACTCCTCGCGGATTCGCTCGAACACATCTTCTTGATAATCAACCAGGTCCATTTTGTTGACGCACACGACAAGGTGCGGTATCTGCAAAAGGCTGGCGATGATCGCGTGGCGGCGCGTCTGTTCCACCACACCTTGCCGGGCATCCACGAGCACCAACGCGACATTGGCCGTGCTCGCGCCCGTCACCATGTTACGGGTGTACTGTATGTGGCCGGGCGTGTCGGCGATGATGAATTTGCGCTTCGGCGTGGCGAAATAGCGATAGGCCACGTCAATCGTGATGCCCTGTTCGCGTTCGGCTTTGAGGCCGTCGGTGAGCAGCGCGAGGTTCACGCCTTCCTCGCCCCGGCGTTCGGTGGCGGAGCGGATAGCCTCGTATTGGTCTTCAAAAATGGACTTCGAATCATAAAGCAGCCGCCCGATGAGGGTGCTTTTGCCGTCGTCCACAGAACCTGCCGTTGTAAAACGGAGCAATTCGGATGTATGCTTCACTTTTAAGAAGAGTTTTGATTGATGATTACCGATTACATGATTGTTGATTGTTGATGTGTCGGATAACTTTTGATTGAATATTTATCGAAAGCGTGGGCTTCAACAATCAACAATCATGTAATCGGCAATCATCAATCAGTTTTTCAATCAGAAGTAACCCTGCTTTTTGCGGTCTTCCATTGAGGTTTCGCTGCGTTTGTCGTCGCTGCGTGTGCCGCGCTCGGTCACGCGGGTCGTTGAAACCTCGGCGATGACATCCTCGATGGTTTTGGCGGTGGACTCGACCGCGCCCGTGCAGGTCATGTCGCCGATGGTGCGGAAACGAATGACGCGCGGCTCGACGGTCTCGGTCGGTTTCAGGCGTATGTGCTCGTTGGCGGCGTACAACACGCCATCGCGCTCGAAACAATCGCGGGTGTGCGAAAAATAGAGGCTGGGCAGCGGCACTTTTTCCTGTGCGAGGTATTGCCACACGTCCAGTTCCGTCCAGTTGGAGATGGGGAACACGCGGAAGTGCTCGCCGATGTGCTTGCGGCCATTGTACAGGCTCCACAATTCGGGGCGTTGGTTTTTCGGGTCCCATTGGCCGAACTCGTCGCGGTGGCTGAAAAAACGCTCCTTCGCGCGAGCCTTTTCCTCGTCGCGGCGGCCTCCGCCGAGTGCCGCGTCGTATTTGCCTTTTTCCAAACCTTCGAGCAAAGCGGTGGTTTGCAGGGCGTTCCGGCTGGCGTTGTAGCCTTTTTCTTCCTGCAAAATGCCCTTGTCAATGAATTCTTGAACCGACGAGACGACCAAGCGCACGCCCAGTTCATTGATCCACCAATCGCGGTATTCCATCGTTTCGGGGAAATTGTGGCCCGTGTCAACG
>JBKBIC010000018.1:0-490 GCA_046299435.1 Saprospiraceae bacterium | reverse complement strand
CATCAACGGGAATGGGATGCGCCCCGGGAAGAAGGCTTTGCGGGCGAGGTACGACATCAAAATCGAGTCCTTGCCGCCCGAAAACAGCATGACAGGGTTCTGGAACTGCGCCGCCACCTCGCGGAGGACGAAGATGGACTCGGCTTCGAGTTCTTTCAAGTGGCTTAATTGATAATTCATCTTTTTTAGTGATGAATGATGAGTGATGAGTGATGAGTTTATCACTCATCGCTCATCGCTCACCACTATTAAAATGCGATTTTTTTTATCAAGAATTGGAACACCTCTTCGGTGCTTTCTTCGATGGTTTTGCCTTCGGTTTTCACTTCGAGCGCGGGGGCTTCGGGGGCTTCATAAGGCGAGGTGATGCCCGAAAAATCGGCGATTTCGCCGCGCCGGGCCTTTTTATACAGGCCCTTCACGTCGCGTTGCTCGCAGATTTCGATGGGCGTGTTGATGTAGATTTCCAAGAAATCGGCCTCGCCGATGA
>JBKBIC010000017.1:21835-37715 GCA_046299435.1 Saprospiraceae bacterium | reverse complement strand
CTCGAATTAAAAAGACCAACCGGCTATCATGGCAAAGATAGACGGTCTCGCTGTCTCGCTCGCTCCCATTCTCGCCGTCTCAAAAACTGAAGCCCGCGTTTACGGAGAGGTATTCGGCCACAGCCCGATGTGCCTTCAATGCCAGCCCAATGTTTGGGCGCACCCCCAAACTCGAAAAGCCCGGCAAATAGTACCGCACCGCCAATTTTGAGAACTGTCGCGTGAGCACATATTGGTTGATGTCTGGTTTGCCGACGTAAAAACCCATCTCGTATGCCACGCCGAGATTGCCGAACAGGAACTCATCGGCCAATTTCACGGCCCAGCGGGTCGCGCCCCGTTGGGCGATGGCCTCCGTGTCGAAGGCCGTCGTTTGCAGGCCCCATGCGTACACCGAGCGGTTGAACTCCCAGTCCACGCCGAGCAACAGGCGATTGACCTTGCTGAAACGCCACGCCGCCGCCGCCGAAGCCGACCAAACCGGGTGCCGCGCCCCGTCCACGATGATGTACTCGACCCACGCCGCGCCCATTTGCAGCAGCCCGCCGAGGCGGCGTTCGGGCTTGCGTTGGAGCAGGCGTTTTTGTGCAACTGCCTCTTTTTCAGGCGAATAGGTGATTGAAAAATAGCCCGTCGGGATGTTCGCACCCAAATTGGGCAAGGCCCAACCACCGTTGGAGGCGTGGGTCAAACCCCCGCCCACACCGAGCCGTAAGTGGCCGCTTAGCCGATATTCCGCACCGAGCCGAAACTGGGCAATGGCATTGAAGTGCGAGCCGATGGCGTTTTGGTCGGGGTTTTGGAAATAGTCGTAGGGCTTGGTCATGTAGCCCGCGCCGCCGACGAGCCGCAGCGTGAGCGACCAATCGCGCAGCCGCAACCATGCGAACGAAATATTCGGCGTGAGGCAGTACAGATCGCCGTGCGCCGCCTCGCCCAGCGAAAAACGGCTCAATGCCAGCCCGACCGTCGGGAAGCCGAACATCTGCTGCCAATCGCGCCGACCAATGGTTCGCCAGCGGATGCCCACATCGAAGCCCGGCACACGCTGGCCGGTTTGAACCGTCAGTTTCGGGGTGTGCCGGAGCAACGTGCCCGCGTGGATGCCCAACTCAAAGGAGGGATGGGGGATGAGGGATGAGGGATAGGGTGTATCGGGCGGTGACTGCGCTGATAAACAACTGAAAATCAAGGCAGTGAAGAACAGTGTTGCAAAAATCTTGGGCATGGCTGGGGTCATTTTTGTTCGAGCGCGTCAATTTTTTCGAGCAGCCATTTTTTGGCGATGACCGATGGGTTGAGCATGATTTTTTGCCGCAGCGCGGCCAGTTGGGTCTTGCGCGACTTGTCCAGCGTCACCAATCGGTGGAGGAACGAGAGGAAACTGGTACACTCGCGCTTCGTGGTTTTTGAGATGACTTTGTTGCGGCGCAGGAAGATTTTGAAACTGTCGAGCATCGAATCCAGCGCGAGCAGCTCGCCCGTTTCGTAATAAGTGCGGACGAGGATGATGCGCGAGCCGAGCGCGTAGGACACGTCGTTGTACTCGATATTGCGGAGCAGTTCGATGACGGGGCCGTATTTTTTCTGGAAAAAATAGAGGTTGGCGAGGTTGTACGAGCGGGCGTTCTCGCGGATGCGGGCCGGCAGGAATGGCGCGTAGTCAAGGATGAATTTTTCGGCCCACTCGTACTCGCCCACCTGCAAACTGGTCGTGATGATGTTCTTGAACACCCCCTCCGACAGCTGCCCGTCTTCGAGCAGGATGTTTTGCTGGATGATGCCCTTGAAAATCTGGAACACCTCGCGGTAGTACTCCGTCTGGCCTTTGTTGATTTTGAACGCGCAGTAATTCTGGGCGATGTGGTAAAACTCGCGCAGGTCTTCCTTGGCCAGTTCGTCGCCGAATTTGCGGAGGCTTGCCATCAAATCCCGGAAGTGCCACTCCTCGTCCGGCTCTTCAAGGCAATGGATAACTTGTTGATAGATAGCGATTAACGGCACTTCTTCGAAGCCATGCTCGCGGATGAAATCCCAGAACCCGCCCATCAGGTGCAGCTCTGTGTCCGTCGAACGGAAGCCGCGATAGACGAGCCAAGCCGTGTAAAACTTGAGTTTTTGGATGATGTAAAAACACTCCAAGTAGCGGTCGGCGGGCAGCAATTTTTCCATGTAATCCGCCGTGGACACCACTTTGGAAGCCCGGTTGAAAATGTTCCAGTGCATCTGGAAACGGGCGAGGTAGTGCTCGGAGGGTTTGGCCTGCTGGCCGTCGAGTGTTTTTTGGATTTGGCGTTCCAGCCCGGCGAGGTGCTTGGCGAGTTCGGGCCTTTCCAAAACACGCTGCAAATCGAGCATTTCGGCGAGCGATTCGCCCTGTTTGAGTTCGGCTGCGCGAAACCGAAGGGCCATTTGCGTCAGGTCGGAAGCGAGGCGGCGGAGCGTGGCATCGTCGAATTTTTTGCCGGGATAGAGCTGCCGCCAAACCATTTCCTTGTCCAAGCTCGTCAATGCATCAGAGCCTTTCCGCACCGCCTCGTCGCAGCGGTCGAACAGGCGCACGAGGTCGGGCTGGTCGTTCAAGTACGGCGAAACGAGGTATTTGCGGAAGCGGTTGAGCTCCACTTTCGAGAAGGTTTGCAGCAGGGAAAGGAGTTTTTCGCTGAACATTTTTGTCATGGGCGACCGCTGCACGGCGGCTGTGCAAGCATCTGAAAATCAAATTTTTACAAGAATCCGACGAACAAGTTTTTTCCCGGCAAGTTTATGAAAATGTCCTTTGTCGGGCGGCTGGAAACGTCAATCTTTGTACGGTGAAAACAAAAACAGGCAAAACCTGTGAGCCTATGTCTTCGATACGCATACACTTTTTGTTTGGCTGGTTGATGCTGATTTTCGGCGGGCGGCTCGCGGCGCAATGCGACCGCGTGGGCTGGGTGGCAGCCAATAACCCGGCCTGCGGCGTGAAAATCATTGACCTCGAATCCGGCGAACGCCTCTGGGCGGTAGCGGGTGCCGAAAATTTGGTGCTGGGCCAGACCATCGCATTCCGCGCCTCGCCCGCGCCCGCCTACCCGGCTTGCTCGCCCAACGACACGCTGCCCAAAGTCGCGCTGACCTGCATCTCCAATTCGCTGCCTTGCAAGGCGGATTTCGTGCCATACCCGGACAACCTGAACCCGTTCACCCTCCGGTTCTCGGCGCAGGTGTACGACCCCGCGACCCAAACCTGCACTTGGGATTTTGGCGACGGCACCACCGGGACGGGCGCACAAGCCGTGCATACTTACCCCTACGAAGGCTATTTCAAAGTGACGCTTACCGTCAGCAGCGCGGATTGCAAAGCGGTGAAAGCGCGAAACGTCTTTGTCAGCGAGGAAAACCAAGCGCACTGCGGCTACGATGTGGCAGTGACGGCGGTCGGCATGAACATCTTTGGCCAACTGTCCCCGATTGCCCCGAACGCAGGCGAACTGACCAACATACAGTGGTATTTGAGCAAATCGAACCTCCTGCTCGGCAATGCCCCTGCTTTCGAGTACACGATGCCGGGCTACGGCTCATACAATGTCTGCGCCGAGTACAAAGTCGAATCCAACGACGGCTCTACCTGTTCGGCCACGCACTGCGAGCGGCTTTCGCTGGCCGAACCGGGCTGTATCAACACTTCCATCAGTAACCCACAGACGATTTGCCCCTCGTGGGCGGTGCCCGTTTGCGGCTGCGACGGTGTGACCTACGGCAATGAGTGCGAGGCGATTGCGGCGGGTGTGACCACTTGGTGGGCCGGTGCTTGTGGCAGTTCCCAGCCCGGTGATTGCATGGCGGAATTCGAGGCGAAAGTCATCGCGGGCAGCCCGTACAATGGTTATTGGGTGCAGTTCAAAAACCTGGCATCGGGCGATTTCGGGCAGTTGCAACTCGACTTCGGCGACGGCTCGCCCATGCACGACATCTCCAACTGGGACACGCTGACACACTACTACCCCGAAGGCGGCTTGTATCTGGCAAATTTGACGGCTTGGAAAAACGGCGGCTGCATCTCGTCGGCCACAAAAATCGTCGCCACCGACTTGGCCGCCACCGAAAATGTCCCCGACGGCTCTGAATATGTGCTGCCGGGCGATGCCAACGGCGACCGCAAGGCCAATGTCTATGACCTGCTCCAACTGGGCATGGGCTATTTTTCGAGCGGCTCGCCGCGCCCGTTCCCGTCCACGCTTTGGGAGCCACAGCTCGCGCCCAACTGGTCGGAAACCACCGGCACAGGCATCAATTTCAAGCACATGGACTGCGATGGCAACGGTGCCGTGAACGAACTCGACCCCTCCGTCATCACGCAGCACTGTGCCCCGATTGACAGCAATGAACTGACCATCAACCCCACCGCCCCCAAAATCTGGCTCGATTTCAGCGAAAACCCCGACACCATATTTATATATGAAGGCCACCCGACGGAGGTGAAAATCACTGCCGATGTCATGGTCGCCACGCCCAACCAGCCTGTGTCGGATTTATATGGTTTGGCATTCGGCCTGCACTACCCAGAATCGGTGAAAACCGACCCGGAAGTGGATTACTACGACAACTCCGGTTTTGGTTTCACCAACCACGTCCTCTGGATGCAGCACAACTATCCTGTGCGCAAACAACTGGACTTGGGCTTCGTCCGCAAAAACGGACAGGGCGTAAGCGGGGGCGCGTTCCGCGTGGCGAAAGTGACTTTCAAGGCAGATTATATCATCATCGTGGACATTATTGCCCGCGCTGCGAATACCAATTCCGCGCCGTTCGCAGTGAATATCAAGGGCTTGAAGGCCATTGACCCGAAGGGCGTGGAAAAAGAACTGAGCCGCTCACCGCTGCAAGACACGGTCTGGGTGAAATTGGTGAAGAAAAGCACAGGCACCCAAGCGAATGAATTAGACAACAAAATCGCCGTGTTCCCGAACCCTGCCGTCGGCGAAGCCACCGTTTTTGCAGGCGATTTGGCAGTCGAATCCGTCGAGGTTTTCAACACTTTGGGGCAGCCCGTCCGCAATATCTTGGCCAATGGCGCACGCAACCCGAAGGTGGACGTGGCTGGTTTGGCCGAAGGGATTTACACGTTCCGCATCCGCACGGCGCAGGGCGTGGCGGAGAAGAAAGTAATGGTGCGCTGAGTTGCGTACATAAAACGGAGAAGCCCGGACACATTGATTTTCAATGTGTTCGGGCTTCTTTTTGAGTTAGCCGTCGGTCAAAGGTTGTCCCAGTCGTACAGCACCCTCGAAAAATCCCGGGCGAGCAAATCCTTTTCGCGGATGAAAAAGTGCCCCACGCCCATATCGCCCCACATCAAGTCCATGCCCTCGTCGCTATCGAGTTGGAAAAGGAGCAGCATCGGGTCGGCAGCCGTGCGCGGGTCGTCCTGCGTGAAATAGGCGTAACCGCCGATTTTGTGGCCTTCGGGCTTGTTCGCCTTCGCGTACTCGTCCATAACGTGCCATTCCCGTGCGCCGAATTGCTGGAAAAAATCCTGGCCGAATTGCTCGAAAAAACGGTAGTCCGTCACCGGCACCACTTCCTCGCCTAGCTCGAAAGTCAGGGGATAGCACTCATCGGGGTGGTGCGGCAGCAGTTCGTAGTCTCGCAGGATGTTAAAACGAGTTTGCAAAACAGCTTCATTTTCAACGACTTCTGGGTGCCAAAGCACACGGAACGAGTCCTGCGTTTCGCCACCACCGTCGAAATCCATGCCATAGAGGTCGTCGTCCGAGATGAAAAATTGCACCAGGCCGCGCTCCGGGAAAGGCGCGAGGCGCGGTATTTCGGCGAAATTGATTTGCGCCAGAAAAAACAGTTCGCGCCCGTCGGGCATGGTCGGCCAAGCCATACCTTTTGGCAAGTACGGGATGCCACCCACCTTGCTGCGCCAGAGCGGGGCTTTCGGGTTCTGGCCTTTGGACTGGGCGCGGACGAACGGGGTTTTCGTCTGCAAGAATTTGTCGCGGAAGGGTTCGAGTGCGGCGGGGAGCTTGAGTTGAAAATCAGCCATTTTCAAAAAGTGATTTTTGCCAAGTAAAGGTTTTCGAGTGCGGTCATCGCGGCGCGTTCGGCTTCGGTCTTGTCCGAGTGCCCGGCCAAGTGCAATAGCCCATGTACCATGATGCGGCAAAGTTCGTGTCGGAACGTTGCGCCGTGCGCCGCTGCGTTTTCGGCCACGCGGTCGGTGCTGATGAACACGTCGCCTTCGATGGCCGCGTCCGAGTATTGGAACGTGATGACATCCGTGTAGTAATCGTGCTGCAAATGCTCGCGGTTGATTTGGAGGAGGTATTCGTCGGAGCAAAAAATGTACGACAGGGCGGCGATGCTTTTGCCCTCGTTTTCGGCGGTTTGCGTGAGCCAATCGGCCAGCACGGCCTCATCGGGGAGCTCGATTTCGACATCCTCGAAGTGGAACGAAACGGGCGAATCGGTCTCGTCAAGCGGTATATCCGGGAAGGCGGGAAAATCCATGCGGTTCAATTTTTGGGCAAAAGTCCACAAAAAAGCGGAGCGCGCCCCGGTCATGCCGGGACGCGCTCCGCTTTTTTGGGAAAGCCTGTTGTTGTGTCAAATCCGCCAGCGCATTTCGACGGTGGAGCCGCCGCGCATGAACTTGCATTCGTCTGCGAGATGGCGCATGAGGAAGATGCCGCGCCCGCCGCATTGCTCGATGCACTCCGGGCTTGTCGGGTCAGGCACTTTCTGCGGGTCGAAACCGGGGCCTTCGTCGGAGACGCGGATGGCTACACTGTCTTTTTGCCGCCGGAGGGAGATGGAGACGTTCTTGCTGCAATCGCTGCGGTTGCCATGGATAATGGCGTTGGTCACAGCTTCTGTCAGGCTCACGAGCATATTGCCATGCACATCCGAGGACAAGTTGAACTGTTCAGCGACTTTTTCCACGAACGGTTCAACGTGGACAACTTGGGTCGGGTCGGAGGGAAAGCGCAATTGCGTATGAAGGTCACTCATTCCTGTGAAGGGTTTGATTGTAAAACGCGAGTTGTGTGTGTAAGTGGCTTCAAAAATGTCGCGGTTTAGGAAAACGGATTAGAAGTGATTGCCGACGCGGAGAAAAACAAGCGGGTGGCAATACTGAACTTGAAGAAAGGGCGAGAATTCGTTTGCTGATGCCTTATCAAAACTGGCTTTGGGAGAAAGCCGGGCGGCCAAAGAAGGATTAGGATAGGCCGCGCAGATGCTCACGGAAGGAGATTATCTGAAAAGCACCGCAAGTTAAGTTCGTCTTAATATGGGGCGCAAGTGGGTAACGCTAAAAAGTCCGTCCGTGCCGGACGTTTTTCGATGGAAGAACAAGTTTTGGGTGTGATGGTTGAGGATTTGTTGGTTCGGCGGCTCGGGCACGCGCCCAAAATCATCGCCGAACCAACAAATCACCTCGCTTTTTTCAATCAAAACTCCGCGCTGCCGGGGTAGCGCGGGAAGGCAATCACGTCGCGGATGTTGCCCATGCCCGTGACGAACTGCACCAGCCGCTCGAAGCCGAGGCCAAAGCCAGCGTGCGGGCACGAACCGAACCGCCGTGTGTCCAAGTACCACGACATTTCTTTTTCAGGGATGTGCATGTCGCGCATCCGGGCGAGCAGGTTTTCGAGGCGTTCCTCGCGTTGCGAGCCGCCGACGATTTCGCCGATGCCGGGGAAAAGGATATCCATCGCGGCCACCGTCTGGCGTTCGGGGGCGCAGCCTTCGTCGAGGCGCATATAAAATGCCTTGATTTTGGCTGGGTAGTTGGTCAGGATGACGGGCTTTTTGAAGTGCTTTTCCACCAGATATCGCTCGTGCTCGCTTTGCAGGTCGGTGCCCCAACCCTCGACCGGGTACTGGAACTTGCCTTTTTTGTTCGGCGTGGAGTTTTTCAGGATGTCAATCGCTTCGGTGTAGGTCAGCCGCTCGAAGCTGTTTTCGATGCAAAAACGCAGTTTTTCGAGCAGCGACATTTCGGAGCGTTTGTCCTGCGGCAACGATTTCTCTTCTTCCAAAAGCCTGTCTTCCAACAGTTTAAGGTCGTCGGCGCAATGCTCCATCGCGTAGCCGATGACCGATTGGAGCATGGCCTCGGCCAAGTCCATGTTGTCTGTCAGGTCGTAAAAGGCGCACTCCGGCTCAATCATCCAGAACTCGGCGAGGTGCCGCGAGGTGTTCGAGTTTTCGGCGCGGAACGTGGGGCCGAACGTGTAAATATCGCCCAACGCCATTGCGCCCAATTCGCCTTCGAGCTGGCCGGAGACGGTGAGGTTGGTAGCGCGTTTGAAAAAATCTTGGCTGAAATCCACCTCGCCCGTTTCGGTGCGGGGTGTTTTGTCAAAATCCAGCGTGGTCACGCGGAACATTTCGCCCGCGCCCTCGGCATCGCTGGCCGTGATGATGGGCGTGTGCAGGTAGTAAAACCCCCTGTCGTTGAAGAACTTATGAATGGCGAACGCCAGCGCGTGGCGCACCCGGAACACCGCCGCGAACGTGTTGGTGCGGAAGCGCAGGTGGGCGTTTTCGCGCAAGAATTCGAGCGATTGCTTTTTGGGTTGCAGCGGGAACTCGTCGGGGTTGCAGTCGCCGTAAATCGTGATTTGGTCGGCGGGCAGCTCCACTTTTTGGCCTTTGCCCTGCGATTCGACCAGCCGCCCGGTCGCGCCGATGGCCGCCCCGAACTTGATGCGACCCAGCGTGTCGGCATCCATTTTTTCAAAATCCACCACGACTTGCAGGTTTTGGCCGCAGGAGCCGTCGTTCAGCGCGATGAACTGGTTGTTGCGGAAGGCTTTGACCCAGCCTTTGACGGTGATTTCGGTGCCGATGGGTTCGGTGCGGAGGATGTCGGCGATTTTTGTGCGTTTCATTGTTCGATGAATGATGTGTGGCTTGGGGCGATTTTGCGCGCTATCCGGCCACTTGCTTTTCAAAAAGAGGCGCAAAAGTAGCGGTTTTCGCTTTGGGAAATGCCCTGCGGGTAAAGTCACTTTTTGGAGGAGGGATTGGGTCGGACGACCCGAATCAATTGGTTCTCAAGGTTGTCACTCGCCGATTCAAGTGTTTGATGGATGCGGTTGGCCAGCCCCTCAAAATCCGTATCCTCGGTACAAGTAATGATGCCAGCATGGGTGGGCGAGTTTCGATGCAATCGGTAGAAATCCGTCCGATTGAGCGTAAGCACAATGCGGCCAGTTGTTTTGGCAAATTCCAGCACCTCCTCGTCCGGGATTTGCAAGTCTGCATTGCCCACTTCGCGGGTGGTCAGCACATCGTGCCCCAATTTTCGCAATGCGGCTACGGTCGGCAGCGGGAAGTTTTCATTTGCATAAATCTTGGCCATGCTCAAGCTGCGTCTTCGTTTTCGCGGATGTCAAAATCAATCTCGGCGCGATGGGTTTCGTAATAAGCCCATGCGTTTTTCAGATCCTGTGGGCGGATGGACGGATAAATTTCGAGCAATTGTGCGTCGGAAAGGCCGAGGTGCCGCCAGTTGACCAGCGACCAAACGGGGATGCGTGTGCGGATGATGCAGGCACGGCCTCCGCAAACGCCCGCTGTTTTTTCGATGCCGGGGAAATCTGTGGCCTTGTTGCCGACGAGGATTTTGTGCAGCAGCAGGTCAATGTCGCGGTCAGAAAGTTGCGGAAGCAGGGCTTCTGCCTGTTGAAGTGCAGTCATGTTGGCCAAAATTTTCACAAAGTTACGGAACGGCTCTGCCAAGCCCCAAGTTCCCGGTCGTCACCGCCCTACTTTTGCCGCATGGAAAAACAACCCGCTGCCCCCGAAAAACGCGATGCCTACGCCACGCTGCGAATCCCCGATTTTCGCCGCTTTTTGGCGATGCGGATGTGCTCCACGCTGGCTATCCAAATCATGTCCATCTCGGTGGGCTGGCACATTTACGAGCTGACAAACAGCAAGTTGGCGCTCGGACTCATCGGCCTGACGGAAGCCCTGCCCGCTATTTTGATTAGCCTGTACGCCGGGCATTTGGCCGACAAATTGAACCGCCGGAGCATCCTCGTTGGTTGTCTCCTGACGCTGTTGGTTTGCGCCGGGGTCTTGCTGGGCTTGGCCGTTTTTCGGGAAACCTTGCCCAAAGACGTGCTCGTGGGCGGCATTTATGCGGTCATCTTCCTGACGGGCATCGCTCGCAGTTTTTTCGGCCCGACGAATTTTGCCTTCATGCCGCAGCTCGTCAGCCGCGAGCAGCTGCCGAACGCCATCACTTGGGGGAGCAGTACTTGGGAAGTGGCGAGCATCAGCGGCCTCGGTTTGGGCGGGCTGCTGTACGGTTTGGCGGGCATCGTCAATACATATATCGTCATGTGTGGCTTTTGCTTGCTTGCGCTGGTGGCGGTTTTGCAAATCGCCCCGCGCCCCGTTCCGCCGACCGATGCGACGGAAAGCGCGGGCCAACGCATCCGCACCGGCTTGCGGTTTGTGTACAACAACCACTTGATAATCACCACGATAACGCTGGATATGTTCGCCGTTTTGTTTGGCGGTGCGGTGGCCTTGTTGCCCGTTTTTGCGAAAGACATCCTGCACGTCGGGCCGGTGGGGCTGGGTGTGTTGCGGGCGGCCATGTCGGTGGGTGCGATTTCAATGGCGTTTTGGCTGGCGCACCGGCCACTGGGCGCGGGTGCGGGTCGCTTGCTGCTGTGGTGCGTGGCGGGCTTTGGGGTTTGCATGATTGTTTTCGGGCTGTCGGAGTCGTTTTGGCTGTCGTTCGCGGTGCTGGTCGTGGCGGGGATGCTGGACGAGGTGAGCGTGTACATCCGGGGTTCGCTGGTGCAGCACCTCACGCCGGATGAGATGAAGGGCCGTGTCTCGGCGGTGAACTCCATTTTCATCACGTCGTCCAACGAAATCGGGGCGTTCGAGAGCGGGGTGGCGGCTTCGCTGATGGGCACGGTGCCGTCGGTCGTTTTTGGCGGATGCATGACCCTGCTGGTGGTCGGGGTAATCTGGTGGCGGTCGCCGAAACTGCGGGCACTGGATTTTTCAAAACTGACGCAAACCGGGCAGGGCTGAAAAGCCGTATGGCCGAAAATGTCGGCAGTCGGGCTGGCCGGGTGCATCGAAGTTTTGCCGCGAATCGCGGAAGCGGCACAGGAAATGGATTTTGTGGCGGACTTTTGCGGCTCGGATAACCAAATCAGCAAATCACCGAATCCACAGGCCTTGTCTTTCCAACTCATCCAGACCGACCCGCACTCCCGCGCCCGCGCCGGTCTTCTGCAAACCGCGCACGGTGCCATCGAAACGCCGATTTTCATGCCCGTCGGCACGGCTGCCACCGTTAAAGCCGTACACCAGCACGAGCTCGAACGCGACATCCGGGCGCAAATCATCTTGGGCAACACTTACCACCTGTACCTGCGCCCCGGCCTCGACACGCTGCGGGCTGCGGGCGGGCTGCACAAATTCAACGGCTGGCAAAAGCCGATTTTGACCGACAGCGGCGGCTATCAGGTGTATTCGCTGGCGCACCGCCGCAAAATCAAAGAGGAGGGCGTGACCTTCCAAAGCCACATTGACGGCTCGCGGCACACCTTCACCCCAGAAGGGGCGATGGACATCCAGCGCACCATCGGCGCGGACATCATCATGGCTTTCGACGAATGCACGCCGTACCCCTGCGATTTTAAGTACGCCAAAAACTCGATGGAGCTGACGCACCGCTGGCTGGCCCGCTGCATCGCTCGCTTCGATTCCACAGAGCCGATTTACGGCCATCGGCAGATGCTTTTCCCCATCGTGCAGGGCAGCACTTACCCGGAATTGCGCCGGATTTCCGCCGAGACCATCGCCTCGTTCGGGCGCGAGGGCAACGCCATCGGCGGCCTTTCCGTCGGCGAACCCGCAGAGGATATGTACGCGATGACCGAGCTCGTCACCGGCATTTTGCCGACCGACAAGCCGCGCTACCTCATGGGCGTGGGCACGCCGGAAAACATCTTGGAGTGCATCGCGCTGGGCATTGATATGTTCGACTGCGTGATGCCGACGCGCAACGCCCGGCACGGGATGCTTTTCACGTCCGAAGGCATCGTGAACATCAAAAACGCGAAATGGAAGGACGATTTTTCGCCGATTGACCCGGCCAGCCCGGTGCCGACCAGCCAGACGCACACGCGGGCGTATCTGCGCCACCTTTTTGTCAACGAGGAAATTTTGGGGATGCAACTGGCCTCGCTCCAAAACCTCGGCTTTTACCTCTGGCTCGTCGGCGAGGCCCGGCGGCGGATTCAAGATGGCTCGTTTTTGAACTGGAAAAACGAGATGGTCAAAAAAGTAAGCACTCGGTTGTGAGCAATTGGAGCACAGTTCTGGCGGATGGCGCGGATTTCTGCTGATTTTTGATTGATGATTGACGATTACATGATTGTTGATTTTTGATGGACGGGCAGAGCAACATCAAAAATCAACAATCATGTAATCGTCAATCATCAATCAAAAAATCACCGCCCCACTTCCTGCAAAGCCAGCCACGCCATCAGGCCCATGCCCGTTTCGAGGGCGGTTTCGTCAATGTCGAAAGTGTCGGTGTGGATGGGCGATGTGATGCCGCGCTCCGGGTTTCCGGTGCCGAGGCGGTAAAAACAGGCGGGCATTTCTTGTGAAAAATAGGCGAAATCCTCGGCGGTCATCCGCATCGGCAAATCCACCACGCGGTCTTTGCCCAAAAATTCGATGGCCCATTTTTTCGTGCGGGCGGTCAGTTCCTCGTGGTTGTGCAGCACGGGGTAGCCTTTCACGATGTTGAAATGGCACGCGCCGCCCATGCTTTTCGCCAGCGTTTCGGCTATTTTTTTCATGCGTTTGTGCGCGTCCATCCGCCATTTTTCATTCATGGTGCGGAAGGTGCCTTCGAGCCGGACTTCGTTCGGGATGATGTTCGTCGCGCCGCCGAGGGTGTTGATTTTGCCAAAAGTCAGCACCGACGGGATGCCGGGGTCGTTGTATCGGCTGACGATTTGTTGCAAGGCGACGATGATTTGGGCGGTGATGACCACCGGGTCAATGCACTCCTGCGGCATGGCTCCGTGCCCGCCCCGGCCTTTGACGGTGACGTAAATCTCGTCTGCCGAGGCCATGTACGTTCCCGGTTTCAGGCCAATCATGCCCGCCCGCAGGGGGGGGTGGACGTGTTGCCCGAAAATGCTGGCCGGGCGCGGGTTTTCGAGCACGCCTTCGGCAATCATGATGCTCGCGCCGCCGGGCAATTTTTCTTCGCCGGGCTGAAAAATGCATTTTATGGTTCCCTCAAATTGGTCGCGCAGTTGGTGCAAAATGCGGGCCGTGCCGAGCAGCGAAGCCGTATGGACATCGTGCCCACAAGCGTGCATAACTCCCTCATTTTGAGATTTGTACGGCACTTCGTTGGCCTCGCGGATGGGCAGCGCGTCCATGTCGGCGCGAAGTGCGACGACCCGTTTTTTGGGGTTGCGGCCTTTGATGAGGGCGACCACGCCATTTTCGGCCACGCCGTGCTGATGCTCGATGCCGAGCGCGGCTAATTGGTCGGCCACGAAACGCCCGGTTTGGACTTCCTGAAACGACAGTTCCGGGTGCGCGTGCAGGTGGCGGCGGTTGCGGATGGCCTCGTCGTGGAATTGACGGGCGAGCAGTTGGATGGCTTCTTTCATGTGCGAGGCGATGAGATGTGAGATGGCGGGGCAGAATCAACCGATGTGAGCACTGGGCATGGCAGCGGCGTTTGGTTAGCAAAAACGGGGCTGCAAATTTGGGCCATTGAGCCGACGACTGGGCACATGGGGCGGAAAAACAACAAAAATGCCTCGTCGTCCGTCGAAGGGAAGCGAGGCATTTTGAAAGCGTGAACAGGCTGAGGAAATCGAGTCAAGCGGCGGGTGATTGTTCGCGGCGTTGCTGGCTATTGAACGGGCGCATTTCTTCGCCCAACCAATCCATTTTCCAGTCGTCGTTCGGGATGAGGCGTTTGGCGGAGCGCACCGTTTGGCGACGTACCCAAGCAAACGCGAGGCGCGGCGAGCGGCGCCAAATGCGGCGGAATGTTTGTACGCGGTTTTTCATCGTCAGAGGAATGGGCTTTGATTATCAAATTGATTTACAATGGATTAAACGGCTTTTTGAAGAAATCAGTTCGTGCCGGGCACGGTTTTTTTCAGTCAAATTATCCGTCTTGCAACAAATGTGCAGATGCCTTTTCCGAAAGTCAACATTGCACCCGCAATTTCTGCCCAGGCTGCCAAGAATGGCGTTCAAAAGGCGTTTTTGTGCCCTGAGAATGCCTATCGCGTCAACCATTCGTTCAATTCACCTGTTTCGCCGCCATGCTCAAAATCGCTTGGTCGCCCGTTTACAAGTATGAGCTGCCGCCGGGGCACCGCTTCCCGATGCAGAAATACGAGCTTCTCCCGGAGCAGCTGCTGTACGAGGGCAGCATCCGGGAGGCGAATATTTTTCACCCTGACTTGCTGGCGGAGGATGTGGCCTTGCTGACGCACACGCCCACATATTTTGACAAACTCGTCCGCGTTGCGCTCACGCCCCAGGAGGAACGGGCCATTGGTTTTCCAATCAACGAGCGATTCATCGAGCGCGGGCGGCACATTTCTGGGGGCACGTTGCAGTGTGCATTTTTCGCGTTCGAACACGGTGTGGCGATGAACACGGCGGGCGGCACACACCATGCCTTTGCCGATCGGGGCGAAGGTTTTTGTTGCCTGAACGATCAAGCCGTTGCGGCCAACTACTTGTTGCACAAGGGTTTAGCCAAACGAATCCTCGTCGTTGACCTCGATGTGCATCAGGGAAACGGTACGGCCAAAATCTTTGAAGACGAGCCTCGTGTTTGCACGTTCAGTATGCACGGCGAGCGCAACTACCCATTGAGAAAAGAGAAATCTACGCTTGATATAGGCTTGCCCGACGGCATGGGCGACGCGGCCTACCTACAAATCCTGCGCGAAAACCTGCCGCGCCTCGCCGATGTGTTCGAGCCGGATTTCGTGTTTTACCAAGCCGGCGTGGACGTGCTGGAAAGCGACAGTCTCGGCAAACTCGCCCTCAGCCGCGCCGGTTGCCGCGACCGCGACCGCGTGGTGTTGGAGTTTTGCCGTCGCAACGGGCTGCCCGTCGTGGTTTCCATGGGCGGTGGTTATTCACCTCGCTTGGCCGATATCGTGGAGGCACACGCCAACACATTCCGTGTGGCACAAGAGGTCTTTTTTTGAGGATTCCGGGCGAAAGGAAACTTTTTTGGGCGGTTTTGGAAATTCGTGCGGTGGATTTTTACCTTTGCAGCCCATTTTTAGGCAAACAAAAATTTTCAACTCAAAAAAGGAGAAATTCCATGCTCATCATCGAAATCAAAGACGGCGAAGTCATTGACAAGGCACTGAAACGCTACAAGAAAAAATTTGAGAAAGCCCGCACGTTGAAAGACCTGCGCCGTCGCAAAGCTTTCACAAAGCCGTCCGTCGAACGCCGCGCCGAAATCCTGAAAGCGGTGTACAAAGAGGAGATGTACGGCAACAAGAACGACTAAGCCGCGTACTTTTGGCGACCGGAATCAAGCCGGGTTAGGCTATGTTTCACGAAGAGTCGTTTATCAACCATCTCGAATTCGAGCGTCGTTGTTCACCGTTCACGGTGATGGGTTATGCCCAAGATTTGACGCACTTCATAAAGTTTTGCACTGAAAATCAATGCCTTACCTCCGCAGCAGAGGTAAGGCATTTGCACGTCCGGGCATGGATAGTGGCACTGATGGAGTCGGGGCGCATGGCCCAGACCGTCAACCGCAAACTCTCGTGCTTGAAGACCTACTTCAAATACCTGAAGCGGCGCGACCTCATCGAACGCG
>JBKBIC010000017.1:0-21825 GCA_046299435.1 Saprospiraceae bacterium | reverse complement strand
GATGAAGCCCAAAGCCGGGAAGCGACTGCCTGTCTATGTGCAGGAAAACCAACTGGAAATGCTTTTTTCGCACGTCCACTTCGGTACGGATTTCAAGGGCCAACGCGACCGCATGATATTGGAAATCCTGTATTCCAGCGGGATGCGACGTTCGGAGCTGCACAACCTTAAAATTAGTGATGTGGACTTGGGCAGCCTCCAATTTAAAATCATGGGCAAGGGCGGAAAGGAGCGGTTGGTGCCGTTTGCGAGGCCGCTCGCCCAAATGATTGAGCAGTACCTCCGCTCGCGCCGCGAACAATTCCCAACTGCCCCCGAACGCTGGTTTTTCCTCGACCACAAGACGGGCGACAAAATGTCCCTCAACACGATTTACACGACGGTGCGCAAGTACCTTTCGCTCGTGACCACCGTCGAGCAGCGCAGTCCGCACGTCCTGCGACATTCGTTCGCCACGCACCTGTCAAATAACGGTGCCGACCTGAATGCCATCAAAACCCTGTTGGGCCACGCCAGCCTCGCGGCCACGCAGATTTATACGCACAACAGCATCGAAAAACTGAAAAAGGTATATGAACAGGCCCATCCCAAAAGCAAAATTGACGAGACCCTCTGAACGTAGGGGCAAAAAAAAGAGGCAGTGCCACCACAGCACTACCTCAGCCCTAACCAAATAAAACCAAATTATTCCTTTGAAAACATTTGCTTTCGCTGAGACAAAGGTAAATGGCTTTGTGTCAAAAAGACAAGAAGGGGGCAAAAATTTTTTTTCTTGAAAAGATGCCAGTAACTCAATTCAAGCCTTTTTGCCCGCCCGAAACAACCTGAACAAAATGCCACTCATTTCCTGTTTTGGAACAAAAAAAATGGACAAGGAGCCTAAACCCGTTTTTCATGCTTTTTAAACAGCCTTGTCCCGCTATTTTATTCGCATTTGACCATGAAGAATTTTTTGCTGCACATCTGCAAAGCCCTCGCAAAAGCCCTGCCCCTTATTGTAATTTTTACACTCAATTCGCCGCTTTGGGCGCAGCCCGGAAAGCTTGCCCCTGATGCGGAGTATTTGAAAAAAATCTACAACCAAGCCTTGGCCGATAGCCGCTGCTACGCTTGGCTCGAACACTTGAGTTTGCGCATCGGGCACCGGTTGAGCGGCAGCGAGGGGGCGGAAAAAGCCGTTGCGTGGACGCGAAGCATGCTCGACACGCTTGGCCTCGACTCCGTTTGGCTGCAACCCGTCATGGTGCCCAAATGGGTGCGCGGCGAGGCCGAACAAGTGCGCGTGTTTGGCTCGAAACAGCGCGGGACGTTTGACTTGCACGCGCTCGCGCTGGGCGGCTCGGTCGCCACGCCCGCAAAAGGGCTTTCGGCAGAGGTCGTGGAGGTCAAAAGTTGGGATGACTTGGACAAACTCGGCGAGCGTGGGGTGCGCGGCAAAATCGTTTTTTACAACCGCCCGATGGATCCGACCAAGCTCCGCACCTTCGAGGCCTACGGCGGCGCGGTTGACCAACGGGTGCATGGCCCTTCACGGGCTGCAAAGCATGGCGCGGTGGCAGTGCTCGTGCGCTCGATGGGGCTGCGGCTCGACGATTTCCCGCACACGGGTTCGCTGCGATACGACTCCACTTTTACGCTTATCCCGGCGGCGGCCATCAGCACAAACGATGCTGAAAAACTGAGCAGCACCATCCGCGAAGACGGCAAAGCCGTCGTTTTTATCAAGATGAACTGCCAAACCTTCCCCGACGTGCCTTCGTACAACGTCATCGGCGAAATACGCGGCAGCGAACGCCCCGGCGAAATCCTGCTCGTCGGCGGCCACCTCGATAGCTGGGACGTGGGACACGGCGCACACGACGACGGCGCGGGCTGCGTCCAGAGCATGGAAGTGCTCCGCATTTTCCGCCGATTGGGCTACCGGCCACGCCACACGGTGCGCGCCGTGCTTTTTATGAACGAAGAAAACGGCCTGCGTGGCGGCAAACAGTACGCAGCCGAGGCCAAGCGCAAGGGGGAGTTTCACCTGTGCGCCATCGAGAGCGATGCGGGCGGCTTCACGCCACGCGGCTTTTCCTTCGATGCTGACGATGCCGTGCTCAACCGCGATTTTGAAAAACTGAAAGACTACGCCGAGCTGCTGCGCCCCTATGGCCTCGAACTGACACGCGGCGGCTCCGGCGCGGACATCGGGCCGCTGAAAGACATGAAAGGATTGTTGAGCGGCTATTCGCCTGATTCTCAACGCTATTTCGATTATCACCACACGGCAGCCGATGTGTTCGAGGCTGTGAACAAACGCGAACTTGAACTGGGTGCGGCGAGCATGGCCGCGCTCGTTTACTTGCTCGACCAATGGTGAGCCACGCCCCAAAACCTCTTCTTAATCTCATGTTGAAAATAGGCATCAGCAACTCAAAATCGGCTCGCTGGCAAGCCCAACTTACCCAAGATGAACTCGCCCGCGTGGGCGTGGAAAGCGAGGCCGTGCCGATTTTGTCCACAAAAATCGAGGACGCGCTGCTGCGCGGCGAGGTGGATTCGCTCGTCCGGCCAATGTCCCAGCTGCCGACCGAGCAGGCAACGGGCTTGCTCATCGCCGCCACTTCGCACCGCCACGACCCTGCGGATTGGCTCCTCGTGCGGCCAGCGGCGGTCGAACCGGGAAAAATTTTGAAATTCAGGACGGGCGGGCACGTCGCGGTTTCGAGCGACCGCCAGCGGGCGCAGCTGTCAACTTTCCGGCCAGATGCAAATGTGGAAAAAACGGAAAACGACCCCGCCACCCAACTTGAACAGTTGCAAAATGGCGCATTTGACGCGCTGGTCGTGGCCGCAGCGGATTTGCTCATGTTGGGCTCTGAACTCGCTGGTTTTGAGGCAATTAAATTCAATCCGCGTGAATTTTTGCCCGCTCCCGCACAGGGCGTGTTGGCTTGGCTTGCCCTCCGCGACGACTTGCCCACGCGCCGCATCTTGCAAAGGATACATCGCCCAGAAACATCGGCCTGCACCAATGTCGAACGCCGCGCGCTCCAACTTTTGCCCGATGCACTGAAAAATTCGGCGGGTATTTTTAGCGAGCGCGACGTAGCCGGGTATTTCCATTGTTTTGCTGTCTGCGAAATTGACGACGAGCTGCGCCGCATCCAAATTTCGCAAAGCACCAGCGCGGGATTGGCCGAGCGCGTGGCGGAAGGGTTGATGAAAAGTTGAAAAGAGGAGGGGGTGAAAGGTTGAAGAGGGGAACGGTTGAAAGGTTGAACAATTCAACTCTTCAACTTTTCCCCTCTTCAACTTTTCCCCTCTTCAACTCCATTTCACACTTTGACGGTCTTCCATTTGCCGCGCCGAAACACCCAAAACGCAGCCACAGCAAGCATGGATTCGGCAATGACGATGCTCCAATAAACGCCTGTTTGGCCCCAATCCCAGTGCAGGGCGAGCAACCACGCGAGCGGCGTTTCGACAATCCAGAAAAAGATGAAATTGAGCAAGGTCGGTGTGGCGGTGTCGCCCGCACCGTTGAGTGCCTGCGCGAGAATCATTCCGTAGCCGTAAAAAACGTATCCGCCCGCGAGGATGCGGAGGGCCAACGCGCCGGAGGCCACGACTTCGGGGTCTTGCGCGAAAAGACCGATGAAAAACGGTGCCCAAATGAGGTAAATCACCCCGACCACGCCCATGAAAACCATGTTCCAATTGCCCGTGCGCCAGACCGATTTTTCGGCCCGTTCGGGTTTGCCCGCGCCGAGGTTTTGACCGACAAGCGTGGCCGCCGCGTTCGCCATGCCCCACGAAGGCAAGATGGTGAACACGATGATGCGGATGGCAATGGTGTAGCCGGCCTGCACGGAAGTACCGATTTGGCCCAAAATCCACATCAAAAACACCCAACTGGCCGAAGCGATGAGGTATTGCCCGGTGCTGCCCGCGCCCAGTTGGAGCAGGCGGGCGATGGTTCGCAGGTCTGGTTTGAACTGTGAGAGTCGGAGTTGGATGATTTTGCCGACCCCAAAAAGTTGCCATAGCTGGTATGCCACGCCTGTGCTGCGCCCAATGGTGGTGGCGACGGCGGCCCCGGTCACGCCCATTTCGGGGAATGGGCCGATGCCAAAAATGAGCAACGGGTCGAGCACAAGGTTCACGCCGTTGGCAATCCACAGGGCGCGCATGGCCGTCGAGGCATCGCCTGCGCCCCGGAAAATGCCGTTCAGCATCCACAGCAGCAGGATGGGCAAGTTGCAGGTGAACATGATGCGCGTGAACGCCGCGCCGCCCGCCGCCACTTCGGGGTCTTTCGCCATGAACCGCAGCACATCATCGGCGAAAAAATAGCCCGGCACGGCCATCAAAACCGACAAAGCCAGGGCAATCAAAATGACTTGCGCCCCGGCTTTGGCAGCAGCGTCGCGGCGGCCTTCGCCCACACGCCGCGCCACCATAGCCGTCGCCGCCGAGCTCAGACCGATGCCGATGGAATAGACCAGCGTGAGCACGGCCTCCGTCGCACCGACGGTCGAGACTGCTTTTTCGCCGATTTTGGACACGAAAAAAATGTCCACGACCGCGAAAAGCGACTCCATCATCATTTCCAAAATCATCGGGATGGCCAACAACACAATGGCGCGGTCAATGCTGCCGGAGGTGTAATCCTGTTCTTCGCCGGAAAGGGATTTTTGAATGGTTTGCCAGATGCGGCCAACACGGCCAGCGGGTTTTTGTGTTTCCAAAATCAAGTTTTGTGTTTCGAGTTGTCGGTTTTTCACCACGTTGTGTACTTAGTGGCGAAAAAACCTTCTGTCGCTGGGCAAAGTTCCCAGCGGGGAAAAGTCAGTGGCGGTGCGCGGCCAAGAACTGCGCCCCGACCTCGGCAATCGTTTCGGCCAATGGGCGGTATTCAAAGCCAAAGACCGAGCGCGATTTTTCGTTGCCGTAGAAAAAACTGTTCACGCTCGTGCGGGCACTTTCGCGGGTGACCATCGGCTGGATGCCCGTCAGTTTTTCCTTCAACCACTCCACGCGCCACGCCACTTCGGCCAGCCAGGGTTCCACGCGGATGCCGGGCGCGGGCACTTGCAGGCTGGCCGCCACCGCATCGAAAAACTGGCGGTACGACCAGCTGTCCGCGCTCAAAATATAGCGTTGGCCACTGATGCCGCTATCCATCAAAGACACCATGAACCGCGCCACGTCGCGCACGTCCACAAAGCCGCTGCGCCCAACGGGGCAAAATTTCAGGCCGTCAAAAACCTGTTTGAAAAACCGCGCCGAGCCTTCGTGCCAACGCCCCGCGCCGAGGATGATGGCCGGGTTGACGATGCCTACCGGAAGCCCTTCGGCGTGGCCGCGCCACACCTCCATTTCAGAAAGATGTTTGCTGATGGCATAATTGGTGTTGAGCGGGCCGTCCACCCATTTCGAGGTTTCGTCCAACTGCGGGCGTTCTTTCGTGCGCCCAACGGCGGCGATGCTGCTGACGTGGACGAGCTTCCGAACGCCCGTTTCGAGGCAAAGGTTGACGATGTTGGCCGTGCCTTCCACGTTGATTTTCATCATGTTGCGCACATCGCGTGGATGAAACGACACCATCGCCGCGCAATGGTAAACGTGCGTCACGCCCCGTAATGCCTCTTCCAAAGCCCACAAATCGTTCACGTCGCCCTCGGCCCATTCCACGCGGTCGGCCACGTCCCGCACCAAGTCCATTTGGCTCGAAGCCCGGCGCAGGGCGCGGACGCGGCAGCCTTTTGCCACCAATTCGCGCAGCAAATACGAGCCTAAGAAGCCCGTGCCGCCCGTGACGAGTGTCAATTGATTGTCCATGTTTCGGGAAGTTGGGAAATTGGGAAATTGGGTTAAGTCATTGATTTTCAATTTCTTAATTTCCCAATTTCAATCCCCCTGTTCACACATTCAGCCAGTACACCACTTTCAGCACCATTGCCTTGTTTTTGGGCGAGAGGAAGCGGACGGGCGTGTTTTCGATGCGCTCGGCAAATGAGTTGTCGGTATAAACCAAAAACACATCGCTCGCGGGCGCAAACCGCCACTGTAACCGGGCGTTGATGTTGAAGTTGTTGGCCTGCGTATTGTATTGAAAAAATCCGCTGACGAACAGTTTTCGGGAGAACGACAACTCCGCCTTCGGTCCTAGCAAAAACACATCCGCAGAGGCGTGCGGCTCCGGCAAACGGATGGCATTGTAGCTGTAACCCATTGACAATAAACCGATTGGCTGGATGCGATAGGAAATGAAGCCCTCCACGCTCACGATGTGGCCGTTGAAAAATTCGCCAGCCGTGACCTCCAAGTTGCCCTGCAAGTCATAGCTCGTGCTCGTGTTGACCCCCGCGTAAAAGCCGTGCGCGACATAGCCCGAATCGGCGGGCAGCGGGTCGTCCGGCTCGCGGTACAGGTTGGTCGGGTCGAATGCGTCGAACAGGTAGGTGTAGTTGTGGTAAATGCCCGCCCATGCATTCGATTGGTCTTTGAAAGATAGCTCCGTGTACAGGTTCACGTCGCGGTCGGTGCTTTTCCAGTCGAGGTTGAAAGTCAGGTCGCCGTCCGCGCCCAGCGAGACGGAATTGAGCACATCCGACTGCGGCCACCAAACCCAGTTGAAGCCCGGATACATCCCTTGCACACCGTTGCGCGGCACGAAACCTGCTTCCGAGTCGTAGTTGCCGTCCACATACCAGTAGCCGAACCGGGTGTTGAAATTGCGGACGCTGTACCCCAAAAAGTGCGCGAAGGTCTGGCCCTCGCGGTCTTTGTCGGGCGAAAACGAACGATGCCAATACCATTCGCCCTCCCAGCGATTGTCCTTCGAGTAAAGGTTGTATTCAAGCCCGGCCACGCGGTTCCAGTTTTGGAAATCGCCGCGCTCCACGTTGTTCAGTTTCGAGAGGAAGTTCTGCTTGTTCACCAAAATCCCGCTCAACGCCGAGCGACCGAACATTTTGCGCTGGGCCGTCGCCACCGTGAAATTGGCCGCCGGCAGCACCGATTCCGGCCCCCAGCGTTTTTGTTGGGTCTGCATGTTGAGCAGCCCGATGCGCCATTTGTCGTTCAATTTCCCGCTCAACCGCGCCCCGCCGAGGATGGGCACGGTCTCGTTGTTGCGGGTCACAGTGTTTCGGGCCAAGCCGATGCGCCGCGAAAAAAACGGGCGTGTCTGCGGGAAGCCAAACATGGCGAACAGGTCGCGGTTTTCGAGGAAAAACTGCCGCCGTTCGGGAAAAAAGAGCTCGAAGCGTTGCAGGTTCGCCACCTGTTGGTCAACCTCCACTTGCGAAAAATCGGGGTTGAACGTCAGGTCGAGGTTGAGGCCGGAGGTCACCGCGATTTTGGCATCGCCACCGACAGCCCGCGTGAAATCCGAAGGTTTCTCAGTGACTTCGAGTGTGTTCTCATCGCGGACATAACTCACTGAATATCCGGTATTTACATACGGAATCAGGGAAACGTTGAGCGAGGGTTTGGGCGGCGGCTCGTCCCAGATGAGCGTGCCACAAAAGGCCACGTTGTTGGGCGAAAACTGCTGCGGCACGGGCGACCACGCGCTCACTTCCCAGTCTTTCAGCTTGGTGCGGATAAAATTGATGCGCCACGAGTTTTCGCCCGGCGAGACGGTGTAGCGCAGCGTCTTGAACGGGATGGCCATTTCGAGCGTCCAATGGTCGTCGTGGTTTTTGACCGCCGAAACCCATTTGTTGTCCCAATCGAACGAGAGGTTCGCGCCGTTGTCAATCAGGCCCTCGCGCTGCACACCGAGCGGGTTCAGGCCAAAAAGAAAGCCGTTCAGCCCGTCTTTGGTGGGGTCGAGCAAGAGGTTCACGCCGTCGGACGTGCCTGCGGCGTAGTCGCGTTTGAGGCTCTGCACGGTGTAGTCGGCGCGGTTTTGCTTGCAAATGGCCGCCACATAGAAATAGCGGTCATCGAACGCGACTTGGAAAACGGTAGGCCATTTGGCAAAGCCCGTGTCCGTCGGGAAATTAAGGTGGAAAGCCTCGGCATTTTGAGGCATTTGCCACGCGGGTTCGTCGAGCACGCCGTCAATCGAAATGGGCGCGGCGGTTCTTTTGATGTGCATCACATGGTCTTCGGGGGCGCGGTGCTGCGCAAAAAGCGAGGCGGCAACCAGCAGCAAGCAGGATAGGAGGGCAGTTTTCATCGCAAAATTTTCGGCGAAAGTACGGTGTGCCCGGTCGTGGATTGGCGGGCGGGTTAGGTGGAAATTTTCGGTTCTCGGCTGGTCGTCTTGCCTAACCCAGTCGGCTGAAAATCCGTTCGGTCGAGGGCAGTTTTCAATTTCTAACTGCCCAAATTTCCTCGCCGCCGCCACCAGATTGCGGCCAGCAATACCAATCCCAAAGCCGTGCCCAAGCCCACGCGCACCCACCAATCTTTTTGCGCGGCCACCATCTGGGCCAGAAAAAACGGGTTGGCCTCGCCCGGCGAGCCGTCGCCGGGGCGCACCGACCAGTTGTTGTTTTGTGCGTTGTCGAGCGAGGGCAGCAGCAGGTCAATCGTGTAGGCCGCGTCGGTCGGTTCCACGCGGTAGGCGATGCTGTCCACCGCCGCGCCGTCGGGTGCGAACAGCGCGAGGCGGTCGGTGGCCTTGTCTAAGCCGAAGCCAAAATTGCCCACAACCGCCTGTAAATGAGGGAATTGCTGCCGGAATGCCGCCGTGTCTTGGCAAACGACGAGGTGCTGGCCGGGCAGGATTTTCACATTGGGGAACACGAATTCGTGGCGGTGGTCGGTCAGTCGCCAACCTTCGAGGCGCACGGTTTGCGTGGAGCCGTTGACGAGTTCGAGCCAGTCGCCCGTCGTTTTGTTGAACGCGCAGATTTCGTTGAAATAAATCTGGTCGTGCAGCGGGTGTTGGTACGGCTCAAAACGTGGGCGCAGCCGCAACGTCGCGCCCGCCCGCAGTTGCAAGGTGACGGCGCGGCCTTGCGGCTCGATGCCTTCCCAGCCCACGAACTTGAACCCAAAATCCGGCACGGCCTGCAAATACACGGGCAGGCGCTCGAAATACCGCCCCCGGAAATCCTTGTTTTCGACTGATAAACAGTGGTTTATCCACACTTTTCCGCCCGGTGCGGCCAGCACTTCCAGCCCGCCGAGTTTGCCCAAGTCGAACATTTCAGCGGTGAATTTCCGCAGTACGTCGGGGCGTTTTGTGGCAAAATTCCGCAGCACGTTCAGGTTTCGCCGCCACTCGTTTTCCGAAAGTTGCCAGCGTTCGAGGTGGCGCGGCATTTCCGGCGCGAGTTGGTTTTCGAAGTGGGCGATTTTGGCCAGTACGTTTTCGGTGGAAAAACTCGTGTTCAGTCGGTCGCACAGGCGATTGACGAAAAACTCGCGGAACTCCGTGTTTTTCAACAAGTTGCGAAGCAGGAAAGTGCTCCACGGCGGGTTGGGCCAGTCGGGGCCGTTGGCCTCCGTGAAAAAAGCCAGCGAGTTTTGCCGCCACGCCGCCGGGTCGTGCAGGCCGAAGCCCCAGTCGGTATCGAAGAGAATCCAACGCCATTTCGCGCCGGGGCGGTGCGGTCGCCAAAACCGGATGTTGCCGCCCGCGTCGGTGTTGTGGCAATAAATCTGCGCGATTTGGTGGTCGCAAAAGTTCGGCACGTCCATCATGGCCTGCACGCGGGCGTAGTTTTCGGGCGAGGCGAGGTCGTGGTTTTCGATGAAATCCAGCAACCGGCGGTACTGCCGCAGCGAGCCTTCGCGGACGGTTTGGCGGTGCTCGATGAGGTCGAGCGAGTCCTTGTCCACGTCGGCGTTTTCCTGCAAAAAGCGGGCGTTGATTTTTTCGCGGATGTGGTAAACGCCCCAATACGAGCCATTTAGGTAGAGCAGCGCGGGCCGGTGGGCCTGTTTTTCGATGTCCCAATCGTCGGTCAACTCGGACATGAGCTCGTCGCGGAAGTGCGCCCCGGCGCAGTCGGAGCCGCCGTTTCGCAGCACGAGATATTTGAATTTGCCGCCCTCGCCTTTGCCGAAAACGGGGTGTTTGAAATACTTTTTGCCGTATTTCTTGCGGGCCACGAGCACCACGCTTTTTTGCGGAAATGTGCGGCTGTACCCCCCGAAAATGCGGAAGCCCGCCGGGCTGTTGTGGACGCGGCGTTTGTCGGCCTCGAAAATCTCGACGTTGCAGGCGAATTCTTTGCGCGTCCAAAAATTCGCGCCGGGCATATCGGCACGGCTCAAATCGGCCTCCGGCCCGGCCCGCATGATGCCGTTTTCGGGGTCGAACAAAATGGCCGGGGCAATGGCGACCGACACGATGGGCAAATCCGTGGGCGGCTCGCCGATGAAAAACGTCTGGGTGAAAACCTTGCTCTGCACCTCGCCTTGCCGGGCGAAGGCCCGGACGACGGTCGTTTTTTCGAGCAAAATGGGTTGGCCGTCGTATCGGCGGGCGCGTTCGGTGGGCTTGGAGCCGTCGGTGGTGTAAAAAATCGGGACATTTTCGGCGGCCAGCGTGAGCGCGACGGGCTGCGCGTAAAATCCGCCCGGCCTCGAAAACGCGACCACGAGCGGCTTTGCTTCGGGCGGGTCGCCGGGCGATTGGGCGGCCAGCCGCACGAGCGGCCAGCAAACAGCCAAGCACAGGATGGATAGCGTTTTCGTCATGTCGTTTGTTTGTCGTCCAAAGTTTCCCGGAGCAAATTACGGCAAGCTTTCGCATTGATTGTCAGCAAAGTACGCCGCGCCGCCGCGCCCAAAAATGTGTTTGGCGAACAGGCGGTGTTTCCTACCTTTGCCCGCACATTTCCCAACCATGCGCACTTTCAGCACCATTATCAGCGGCATTATTATTCGTCAGTCACCCTGCCGATGAGCGCGCTTTTTGGACGAAAGTGAAACCGCCCCGGCAGATTGCGAATCTGGCGGGGCGGTTTGGTTTTGGGGAGGATTAAAGCATCAAATATGGCCAGTACGAAAATCTATCTTGATACATCGGTCATCAATTTTCTGTTTGCCGATGATTCGCCCGAACATCAGGCCGAGACCCGCGAGTTTTTTGACACTTACATTCGGCTTGGAATTTACGAAACCTTCGTTTCCGTGTTTGTCGTGGATGAGTTGAACCAGACAAAACAAGGCGAAAAACGGGAAAAACTGCTGAACGTCATTGCCGATTACGAACTGGGTTTGCTCGAAGTAACCGACCCTGAAATCGTCCGCTTGGCGCAGGCTTATCTTGCAACAGGCGTGATGCCCCCGAAAAAATTGTACGACGCACTCCATGTGGCCGCAGCCGTCTTCCACAGGATAGATTACCTCGTCAGTTGGAACTACAAGCACTTGGCAAACGTAAACCGGGAAAGCCGCGTGAACGCCGTAAATTTGTCCAACGGGTACATCAAGCCCGTCCGCATCCTCACTCCTTTGGAACTCATGTCCGATGAAACATAAAAAAAACGTCTCGAAAGCACAGGAAGAAGTCTGGCGTTGGAAAGAAAAAGCCGCCGAATCGCTGCTTGCGTTTCCCCCGGAGCAATGGCTGGCGGTCATCCACGCCCGCACATCGCCTGCCATTCAATTCATACGCGAACGCCGGAAAAAATCCACCCGCCGGGTTCGGCGGGTTCGTGCTTGATTTTCCTACCTTTGCCCGCACATTTCCCAGCCATGCCCACTTTCAGCACCATTATTAGCGGTATCATTATTCGTCAGTCACCCTGCCGATGAGCGCGCTTTTTGGACGAAAGTGAAACCGCCCCGGCAGATTGCGAATCTGGCGGGGCGGTTTGGTTTGAGGAGGTTTCTTAACCATGAAGACCGCCAATTTTCTACTTGATTTAGTATGCGTCCTCAGTCTATTCATGGCTGTGTTTTCAGTTATTGATTTGGTGGAAGTCATTAATTGTCCAGAAAAATATCCTTGGGGATTTGAAGGGCGACCTGAATATGAAAGCCAGCAGGCTTATGTACGTCAATCTGTTTTTTCCATTGTTTATTTTGGGACTGTGGCAGGTTTGAGGTTTGCCAAAAGCCATTGGAAATGGCTCAGTTTGGTCTTGGTTTTGGTTCGTCTGCTTTTTAACCTTCTCACATAAAGGCATGGAAGAATTTTTTGGAGGCTGTTTGAGCGAAACACTTGCGAGGCTCGTTGGCCTGATTTTAAGAAACACGGGAGCAACATTCATGTGGCTTCTCTCTGGTTGCCGCCGAGAATTCGCCTATTTCACCGAACTGGACAACTACGGTTTATCCCTCGTTCCCTTGGCCTTGTTTTTTACATCGGCATAACAATCCTAATTTTATCAAGATAACAATCTGATTTTCAGTAGATTAATAAAAATGTACCGCGAACACAAACAACTCAACCTCCCTGCCTGATGCCGCCCATCCTCCCGCCCGACTACCGCGCATGGCTTGAAAACATCAAGTCGAGCATCCGTTCTGCCCAAATCAAGGCAGCGGTTTCGGTCAATTCGGAACTGATTGGGCTGTATTGGGAGTTGGGCAAGATGATTGCCGAACGGCAGGAAAAAGCCCATTGGGGCGATGCCATTGTCGAGCAGCTGGCTGCCGATTTGAAACATGAGTTCCCGGAGATGTCAGGGTTTTCCAAGATGAATTTGTTTTACATGAGGCGGCTTTTCCTGTTTTATCGAGGGGCGAGTGAATTTGTTTTACAACTTGTAAAACAAATTCCTTGGGGCCACAACCAATTGATTCTCAGGAAGTCAGATTCAATCGAAGCCGCCCAATTCTACCTCGAAGCCACGCAGCGAAACGGCTGGTCGCGTGCAATTTTGGAACTCCAAATCGAAAACGGATTGCACCTGCGGCAAGGCGCGGCCATCAGCAATTTCGAGAAAACGCTGCCGAAACCGCAGTCCGAACTGGCGCAACAAACCCTGAAAGACCCGTACATTTTTGACTTTCTCGCGCTGACGGAGGGCATGAAAGAACTGGATTTCGAGAAACAATTGACCGACCACATCACACGCTTTTTGCTTGAACTCGGCGCGGGCTTCGCGTTCATTGGCAGGCAGTATCCGCTCCAAGTCGGCGAAAAAACCTATTTGCTCGACCTGCTTTTTTACCACATCCGGTTGCGGTGCTTCGTGGCGATTGACCTGAAAATGAGCGCGTTCGAGCCGGAGTTTGCCGGAAAAATGAATTTTTACCTTTCGGCCACAGACGAACTTTTGAAAACCGAAACCGACAACCCCAGCATTGGCATCATCCTTTGCAAGACGAAAGACAAAATCGAGGTCGAGTTTGCGCTGCGCGATTTGAACAAGCCCATCGGCGTGAGCGAGTGGAAACTGACGCACGTTTTGCCTGATGAGCTGAAATCCGCGTTCCCGACTATCGAACAACTGGAACAAGAACTTTTGGAACGAACATAAACCCACCCAAAACACATCATTTATCACTCATCATTCATCACTCCATAGCAGTGTACCGCGAACACAAACAACTCAACCTACCCGCCATTGACGCTGAAATCCTCCAATTCTGGCAGGACGAGCGCATCTTCGAAAAATCCGTCGAGCAACGCCCGGCCGACAAGTCGTTCGTTTTTTACGAAGGCCCGCCCTCGGCGAACGGCAAACCGGGCATCCACCACGTCATGGCACGGACGGTGAAGGACGTTTTTTGCCGCTACCAAACCCTCAAAGGCCGCCGCGTGGAACGAAAAGGCGGCTGGGACACGCACGGCCTGCCCATCGAATTGCAGGTCGAAAAAGAACTCGGCATCACGAAAGAGGACATCGGCAAAAAGATTTCGGTGGACGACTACAACCACGCTTGCCGCAGCACGGTGATGCGCTACAAAGACCTATGGGACAACGTGACCCGCGAAATGGGTTACTGGGTTGACCTCGACAACCCGTACATCACCTTCAAAAACGAGTACATCGAGTCGGTCTGGAACCTGCTGCAAATCCTCTACAACAAGCGCACCCCGGCAGGCGATTCCTACCTGTACAAAGGCTTCACCATCCAGCCATATAGCCCGGCGGCTGGCACAGGATTGAGCTCGCACGAACTCAACATGCCCGGCTGCTACAAGGAAGTGACCGATATTTCGGTGGTGGCGATGTTCAAATTGCGGCGCGACGCGACTTCGGCTTTCCTCTTCGATTCCGAAAACGAGGACGTGCGCGTGCTAGCTTGGACGACCACGCCCTGGACGCTGCCGAGCAACGTCGCGCTCACCGTCGGGCCTGATATTCAATACGTTAAGGTCAAAACCTTCAACCCGTACACGGGCGAAAAAGTCTCCGTCATTTTGGCGAAAGACCGCCTCGGCGAGTATTTCCCGAAGGAAAACGACGCGCTCGCATTTGCCGATTACAAAGTCGGCGACAAGAAAATCCCGTTCAACGTGGACATGGCCGACATCCGGGGGGCGCAGTTGATTGGCCTGCGTTTCGAGCAACTCCTCCCCTCGCCCGAACTCGTCACGCCCGAACTGGCCGAGCGCGGTTTCCGCATCATTGGCGGCGATTGGGTGACGACCACCGACGGCACGGGCGTAGTACACACCGCGCCGTATTTCGGAGCCGACGACTTCCGGGCGGTCAAGGCGGCAGGTATCCCGTTCATCGGTTTGCCCAATGAAAAACAGCCCGATTTGCCCTTCCCGCTCGTGGACAAGCAGGGGCGTTTCGCGGCGGAAGTGCCGATTTTCGGCGGGCGTTTTGTCAAAGAAGACTATTACTCGAAAGAAGAACGCGCTGCCGAGGGCTTCAAACCCACCGATTTGCTCATCGCCCTCCACCTGAAAGACGAGGGCAAGGCATTCAAAATCGAAAAATACAAGCACCCGTACCCGCATTGCTGGCGGACGGACAAGCCGGTGCTGTATTACCCCTTGGATTCGTGGTTCGTGCGGGCATCGGCGGCGAAGGAGCGCATGGCCGAACTGAACGCGACCATCAACTGGAAACCAGCGCACACGGGCACGGGTCGGTTCGGTCAGTGGCTCGAAAATTTGCAGGACTGGAACCTCTCGCGCTCGCGCTATTGGGGCATCCCGCTCCCGATTTGGCGCACGGAGGACGGCTCGGAGGAAATCTGCATTGGAAGCGTGGAAGAGTTGAATGTTGAAATGGAGAAAGCAAACTCAATCCTCAAAACTCAAAACTCAAAACTGAAAGACCTCCACCGCCCCTACATTGACGATGTGGTGCTCGTGTCGCCTTCGGGGAAACCCATGCGCCGCGAGTTGGATTTGATTGACGTGTGGTTCGACAGCGGCTCCATGCCTTACGCCCAGTGGCACTATCCCTTTGAAAATCAGGAAGTTTTCAAAAACAACTTCCCGGCAGATTTCATCGCCGAGGGCGTTGACCAGACGCGCGGCTGGTTCTACACGCTCCACGCCATCGCCACCATGTGCTTCGATTCGGTGGCGTTCAAAAATGTCGTCTCCAACGGCCTCGTGCTGGACAAGGAGGGCAACAAAATGTCCAAATCGAAAGGCAACGTCGTTGACCCCTTCGACACGCTCGCCACTTACGGCGCGGACGCGACGCGCTGGTACATGATTGCCAACGCCAACCCCTGGGACAACCTGAAATTCGACGCGGACGGCATCACCGAGGTGCGGAACAAGTTCTTCGGGACGCTTTTCAACACCTATAATTTCTTCGCCATGTACGCCAACCTCGACGGCTGGCGCATGGACGAGCAAAACGTGATGCCCTACTCGGAGCGCACGGAACTCGACCGCTGGGTGATTTCAAAACTCTACTCGACCGTCGCCGAATACCGCGAGGCCATGGACGATTACGAGCCGACCCGCGCCGCCCGTGCCCTCGAAAATTTCGTGGACGAGCACCTTTCCAACTGGTACGTCCGCCTCTCGCGCCGCCGTTTTTGGAAAAGCGAAGCCCCCCAACCCCCTAAAGGGGGCGACACAACTCCCCCTTCAGGGGGCGGGGGGGGCGACAAACAGGCCGCCTATCAGACCCTGTTCGAGTGCCTCATGGTCGTCGGGCAATGTTCGGCGAGCCTCGCGCCATTCTTTTCCGATTGGCTGTACCGCAATTTGACCGCGCCGATTCGGGACGCAGCCATCAAAAACAACACGCCACTGCGCCACGAATCCGTCCACCTGACCGACCTCGTGGAAGTGCAAAACGCATTGATTGACAAGGCTTTGGAAAAACGCATGGACTACGCGCAGCGCATTTGCTCGCTGGCGTTGAGCATCCGTAAAAAGGAAAAACTGCGCGTGCGGCTGCCCCTGCAAAAAATCTTGCTGCCGGTTTTGGACGAAAAATTCATCGCCGAAGTGGACGGCGTGGCTGCCCTGATTTTGTCCGAAATCAACGTCAAATCGCTCGAATACATCACCGACGCGAGCGGCTTGTTGAAAAAAGCGGCCAAAGCCAACTTCAAAACCCTCGGCGCGAAACTCGGCAAGGATATGAAAGCCGCCGCCGAGGCCATCGCCCAGTTCACGAACGAGGACATCAACGCGCTGGAAAAATCCGGCTCGCGCACGCTCGAAATCAATGGAAATCAATACGTTATCACGCCCGAAGACTTGGTGGTGACGACCGAAGACCTGCCCGGCTGGAAAGTCGCAAGCGAGGCTGGCCTGACCGTCGCGCTGGACGTGCACCTGACCGACGAACTGCTGGCCGAAGGCACCGCCCGCGACCTCGTCAACCGCATCCAAAACCTGCGGAAAGACAAAGGCTTCAACGTGACCGACCGCATCGAAGTGGTGTTGGAACGCCACCCGGCCATCCTCCCGGCAGTCGAGCGTTTCGGCGAGTACATCAAAGCGGAGGTGCTGGCGAACGCGCTCACGCTGGCCGATGCGGGCGATTGGGAAAAGGTGGAATTGGACGACGAGACGGCCGTGGGCTTGGCCGTCAATTTGGCGTGAGCATCCGGCCATTGAACAAAAAAACGGGGTTCCTCCGAGCGGAGGAACCCCGTTTCAATTTGGGCGGGCGCGGTTCAGTTTTTCCGCAATTCCAGTGCCCCGATGGTTTCGGCCTGTGGGTTTTGCAGGGCCAAGATGTACGCGCCTGCGGGCAAATCCGCGATTGGGTATCGGCTGCCCGGCGCGGCTTCAAATTCCTTGACCACGCGCCCATCCATCGAAAACACGCGGATTGCGGCCACTTTTTCGGCATTTTCGAGGGCAAAAAAGTCGGCGGCGGGGTTCGGGAAAAGCCGCACCGAAGCTCTGCCGACGGTCGTGGTGCCCGATGTGCAGCCTTCAAAAATATAGATGCCCGTCAGGGTGTTGTCGGGGTTGCCGACTTCTTCCACTTTCAGGTGTACAATGGCGCAGCACAGTGCGGGCACGGCGGGGTCGTTGCTCACCAAATGCACGTCCAGCGTCGAGTCTTCCTGAGCCAGCATGGTGAATTGCTTACTGTCCACATGGGCGAAATAGCAGTTGTTGCGGTCGCATATCTGGGTCTTGCAGTCGGGCGTGATGTCGAGGGTGGTGCGCGTCCATTTGAAGGTGCGCGGCTCGTTCGTCAGGTTTTTGATTTTGGCGTGGGCCACGACATCGGTCACGGTCGGCGGGTTCGGGACGGTGACGACTTTCGGGTTGGGTGTGATGGTGAAATTGACCTGCGCGACGAGGGCCGAGGCAACCATGCACAGGCACAGCAGAAGGGTGGATGATTTTTTCATGAGCGACATGATTTTTTCCCAAAAGTACAGCGGGCGGGCAAGTCCCGTCAGGAGTTTTTTGGGGCGCGGCGGCCACAAAAAAACCGAGGCGACCTTGTGGCCAGCCCCGGCTTTCACTTGTGAAACCTCTGTTTGTCAATGCATTATTTCAGCACGAACGCTCCATAGCTCAATTTGGCCTTGACCAGCCCGCGTGCGTTTTCGTCGCCGATGTATCCTTTGACAGCCTCCCAGCTGCCGTTTTCGTCTTTGCGTTTGATGGTTGCGCTGTATGGGTATTTCAGGTCGGTGTAACTGCCTTCGGCCTCGAACCGGAAGTTCGCGCCGCGCTCGACGGCCAGCGAGAAATCGGTGTATTTGCCGTTCAGGGTCGCGCCCTGAAAATTGCGGTTGAGCGACTCGATTTTCAGCTCGCCGTATGCCATGTCCGCGTCAATCGTCTCTGTCAAATTTTTGATTTCCACGTTCGTGTACTGCGCGGTGACGAAAGCGGCGCGGGCATTGGTGGCCGAGAGGTCGGAATATTTGGTCTGCAAACGCAGGTCGGCCACCGAGCCGAGGTCGATATCGTCGTATTTCGAGACGAGGCGGACGTTGTTGGCGCGCTCGAAACTCAGGTCGGAATATTTCGTATCCAATTGAATATCACGGCTTTCCGTCAGGTTCAGCTCGCCGTAGCTGATTTGGCCGTTCAGGTTGTTGACGCGGCTGATGTTCGCCTTGCCATAGCCGAGCGAGAGGTCGCAGTCGTTGTTGATGGCCTCGGTGCGGATGTCGCCGTATTTGATTTCGGCGAGGAGCTTGCCGTTCAGGTTGGCGACGTAGCTATCGCCATATTTGTTTTTCAGGTCGAGCTGGTTGCCGACGGGCATCCACACTTCGTAGTTGATTTTGAAATCGTCGCCGCAGCTATTGCCCGACCAGTTCCAATCGCCCCAGCCCCACGAGCCTTTGGATTGCTCGGCGATGACCGTTTCGGCTTTGACGTAGCCCGTCGAGTTGGCGAAATTGACATTGATGCGGTTGAAAAGCTTGTCGGCCTCGGATTGGTTTTTGGCGTTCACGACAATGGTCACGTCAATTTTGACGCTCGTGTTTTGCCAAGTTTTCACGTTCACCTTGCCGTACTTGTTATAAAGCGCGGTGGTGCCGTCGGCGGTGGTCGAAAACTCGCGGCTGATGGTTTTCGTGAATTCCGCCACGTCCGGTTGGGTGGCAGACGGGGGACGGCAGACGGCGGACGGCAGACGGTTGGCAGTGGGCGGGTTTTTGGCCCAAGCCGGTTGGCCTAAAAAGGCGAGGCAAAAGGCGAGGAAAGCAGCGGCAACCGTCCACCGTCTGCCGTCCGCCGTCCGCCGTATTTCAAATGTTCTTGATTTCATTTTTGACGCTGTTTGACTGTTCTTGATTTTGATGTTGAATATGCTCGAGCACTTTTTCCAAAATGGCGGTTTTGGCTTTGTAGTTGTCAATCATGGCGCGGATGACCTGTTCGCGGTTCCCTTCCGGGACGTTGGCGAGCTCGTGTTTGAGCTCGGCCATCATGTTGTCTAATTGCGCCAAATCGTCCAACACGGGGTCGTTTTGGGAGGCGAAAGAGGCTAATTTTTCCTGCTTTGCGGAGATGTCGCGGCGGTAGTAGTTCTCCAATTCGGCATACTCGTTTGAGACCTCGCTCATGGCCATGCCTTCGCCGCCGGAGCCGTTGCGGGCGTACCACATCCCTGCCCCGAAACAACTGATAATCAATGCGATAGCGGCTGCTGCCCGCATCAGTTGCCGCCCAAAATTGAGGTGTGCCACGCGCATCGCGGGCTGTGTGGCGGGCAGTGTTTTTTCGATGTTGGCCCAAACCCGGAGGTCAGGCACGGCTGTGTCCAGATGGGTGCGGTTTTCGGTCAAAAACGACTCCAAGGAGCAGTCGCCCAGTTGGCCGGAGGCTTCGAGGTTGGCCCACACTTGCGCGGACGGTTCTGCCACATTGAATGCAGCGCGATTTGCTGCGATGAATTTTTCCAGCACGTCCGTGCTTGTCAGCGCACACTCGATGCCCGCCCACACTTGCGCGGGCGGTTCGGCAGCGTCGAAGGCTGCGCGATTTTGCTGGATGAATTGCTCTAAGTTTTTCACAATCAACAAACTATGGTTTGAACTATGAACTTTCTACTGCAAACTGCCCCACTGCCCACTGCCCACTGCCCACTGCCCACTGCCCACTGCCCACTGCAAACTGCCCACTGCAAACTATCTACTGCCCGCCACCCAATGCCTCGCGTAGTTTGGCCTTTGCCCGGCTGTACTGTGATTTGGAGGTGGCTTCCGTCACGCCGAGTATTTGCCCGATTTCCTCGTGGTCGTATCCTTCGAGGGCGTAAAGGCTGAACACCACGCGGTAGCCGTCGGGCAATTCGCCGATGGCGCGGTTGATTTTCTCGACGCTCCATCGCGGCTCGTGTTCGGCTTCGCGGGGTTCTTCGGCGCGGTCGGTTTGTTGGGTCAGCTCGGCAAACGCGAGTCGGCGGCTTTTTAGGAAGTTGATGCACTTGTTGACGGTGATGCGCTTTATCCACGCGCCAATCGTGCTTTCATATCTGAACGAATCCAGTTTCGTAAACACCTCGATGAAAGTGCTTTGCAGCAAATCCTCGGCATCGAGGGCATTCCCGACCATGCGCAGCGCAGTATTGTACATGGCCCGTGAGTACAGGCGGTACAGCTCGAACTGGGCTTCGCGGCGGCCTTCTTTGCACCGCTCGACGAGGTCGCGGTGCGTGTCCAATACGTCCATTTCAGCGTTGGCGGTTTCGTCTGCGGGGTGGTTTTGCGTCCAGATGTGTGCGTTTGCGTTCGGTCGGCTTGGGGCGGTTTGTCGGAGTGTTTGTTCGAGGTCATTGACAAACGGCGGTCAGCGGGGTTGCACAAAGTGTTAAGGTTTTTTCAAAAAAACCGCGTTCGTCAGCAAATTCTGACGGCAAACGGCCCGCCCCGGCCTGTTTGGCAGGTTTGTGCGGCCCGGAGCTTGCCCAAATTTTGCGTCCTTTGCGCGAAAAATCCGCCTGTTTTCCATGCAAGAAACAACCCGCACCGATGTCAACACGCTCGGCGAATTCGGCCTCATCGAGCACCTCACCCGCGATTTCCCCGTCCGCCAACCATCCACGCTGAAAGGCGTGGGCGACGACGCGGCGGTGATTGACAACGGCCAGTTTTGCACCGTCGTCTCGACCGATATGCTCGTCGAAGGCATCCATTTCGACCTTGCCTACACGCCGCTCAAACACTTGGGCTTCAAGGCCGTCGCCGTCAACATCTCGGACATTTGCGCGATGAACGCCCTGCCCCGCCAAATCACCGTCTCGGTCGCCATTTCCAACCGCTATTCGGTGGAGGCGATGGACGAGTTGTACGCGGGCATCCGGGCGGCCTGCGAGGCGTACGGCGTGGACTTGGTCGGCGGCGACACGACTTCCTCGCCGCGCGGCATGGTCATTAGCATCACGGCCATCGGCCAATGCGAAAAAGATTTGCTCACATACCGCAGCGGGGCCAAAGTCGGCGACCTGATTTGCATCACGGGCGACCTCGGCGCGGCCTATCTGGGGCTGCAAATTTTGGAGCGCGAAAAACGGATTTGGCAGGAAAACCCTGACGTAAAGCCCGATTTCGAGGGCCAGCACTACTTGATTAACAGGCAGTTGAAGCCCGAAGCCCGCCGCGACATGGTGGAAGTTTTTCGCCGCGTGGGCCTCAAACCGACGGCAATGATTGACATTTCGGACGGGCTGGCCTCGGAGGTTTTCCACATTTGCAAGCAAAGCGGCGTGGGTGCGTTGGTCGAGGAAAGCGGCATCCCGCTGCACCCGGAGACCGAGCAAATGGCCCTGAAATTCAAGCTCGACCCGGCCACTTGCGCCCTGAACGGCGGCGAGGACTACGAGCTGCTGTTCACCATCGCGCCCGGCGACGCGGACAAAATCCGCTACCTCCCGGAAATCTACATCGCGGGCGAAATCTTGGAGGCCAAAGACGGCATCCGCCTGAACACCAAAGGCGGCAACCTGCACCCGCTCAAAGCGCAGGGCTGGAAGCATTTTTGAGTTGAAAGGGGGTTGAAAAAGTTGAAGGGTTGAATTGGCGCACGTCCAATTCAACCCTTCAACTTTTTCAACC
>JBKBIC010000016.1:0-37847 GCA_046299435.1 Saprospiraceae bacterium | reverse complement strand
TGCCTTCGACCCACCCCGACACTCCAAAACTATCCATCCATGCAAAAACACCACTGCTGGCTGTTTTGCCTTGCCTTTCTTTTCCCAATTCTCACCGTCCATGCCCAGCAATCCCTCCCGTCAATCGGCGCGGAAAAGCCGCCGTTTTCGCTGGACGAGCTGGAAAAACGCACCTTTTTCTGGTTCTGGGACTTGGCCTACGCGGGCAACTACCAAATCCCCGACCGGTATCCGACGGAGGACTTTTCGAGCATCGCGGCCACAGGCTTCGGGCTGACGGCCTACATCATCGGCGCGGAGCGCGGCTGGGTCACGCGGGAACAGGCCGCCGAGCGCGTCCTGAAAACTTTGGAGGTTTTGAAATCCCTGCCGCAAGGCCCCGACGCGACGGGGGTGGCGGGCTATCGCGGGTTTTTCTACCATTTTTTGGACGTGAAAACCGCCCTGCGTTTCAAAAACGTGGAGCTGTCGAGCATTGACACGGGCTTGCTCATGGCTGGCGTGCTGGCTGTGATGAGCTATTTTGACAAAGAAAACGCCACCGAAAAAGGCATCCGCGAGACCGCCGACGCGCTCTATCGCCGCGTCGAATGGGACTGGTTCCTGAACGCCAAGAACCGCCTTTCGATGGGCTGGTTCCCGGAGCGCGGCTTCCTCAATGCCGAGTGGCGCGGCTACAACGAGGCGATGGTGCTGCTCCTGATGGCCATCGGTTCGCCGACGCACCCCGCCCCGCCGGAAATGTGGGACAGCTGGTGCGACACTTATTACCGCACCAAATTCGAGGGGCAGGACATGGTGAATTTCGGCCCGCTTTTCGGCCACCAATACAGCCAGATGTTCGTGGATTTTCGGGGCATCCGGGACAAATACATGAAAACGGCTGGCTGGGATTATTTCGAGAACAGCCGCCGCGCCACCCTCGCCAACCGCAGCTATTGCCTCAAAAATCCCGGAAAATTCACGGGCTACGGCCCGAACATCTGGGGCCTGACGGCCTGCGACGGGCCATTTGACGGCCAAAAAACATTCAACGGCAAGGCCAGCCAATTCCAGACGTACTCGGCTCGCGGCGTGGCCGCCGATTATCTCGTGGACGACGGCACCATCGCGCCGACCGCCGTGGGCGGCTCCGTGCCGTTCGCGCCGGAAGTTTGCCTGCCCGCTTTGGAGGCCATGTGGAACCGGTTTCCGGTGGGCAAATACGGCTTTTTCGATGCCTACAACGAGACCTTCACCGACGCGAACTCGTGGCAAAAAGGCCAGCCGGGGCATCCGTTTTGGGTGGACGTGGATTACCTCGGCATTGACCAAGGGCCGATTTTGATTCAAATCGAAAACCACCGCACGGGCCTGATTTGGAACGTGCTGCGCAAAAACAAATACATCGTCGCCGGGCTGAAACGCGCCGGGTTCACGGGCGGCTGGCTGGATACGGTTGACGGTGGACGGTTGACGGAAGACGGCAAAACTGCCACCACAAACCGTCCACCGTCAACCGTCCGCCGTCCGCCGTCCGACGAAGTGCCGCTCGACCCGCCGGGCTTTTTCCGCCGCGAAATGTATGTGGACGCTGCCGGGCACGAACTGCCGTACCAGCTCATGCCGCCGCAAGCGGTGGGCGGCAGACGGCGGATGGCTGACGGTAAATCGTCATCCGTTGAAGATTCCGTCCGCCGTCAACCGTTGGTGGTCTTCCTGCACGGCTCCGGCGAGCGCGGCCACCAAAATCACGAGCAAATGCGGAACGGTGTGTTTGCCTTCTGCGAAAAAGAGAACCTGAAACGCCACGCCTGCTGGCTGCTCGTGCCGCAATGCCCCGAAAACGACCGTTGGGCATCGGCCACGCGGGAGCCGGACAAGACGCATTTTTACCCGGACAGCATGGCTGTGCCCGGAAAAATGGTCATCGAATTGGTGGAAAAACTGCTCCGCGAAAACCCCGCGATTGACCCCGACCGAGTATATCTGACGGGCCTGAGCATGGGCGGTTTCGGCACGTTTGATTTGCTGATGCGCCGCCCGGATTTGTTCGCGGCGGCGGTGCCCGTGTGCGGCGGCGGCGACCCGGCTTTTGCCGACCGAATCAAGCACATCCCGATGTGGATTTTTCACGGTCGGCTCGACCCGGTGGTGTCGTCCAAATACTCGGAACAGATGTACGATGCCTTGAAAAAAGCGGGCGCAAAAGTGCGCTACACCGAGTTTTCGACGCTCTATCACGACATCTGGAACCAAGTGTACTACAACCCGGAAATGATGAAATGGCTGTTCGCGCAGCGGCGCGGCGGGCGGCGTTAGGCTTCTTTCAGCAGCCCGGTTTCTTCATAAATGGCCGAGAAAGACAGTGCGAGCGCGAGGGCGGGCACGGGGAGTTTTTCGTCTTCCAAAAAGTAGGTGGTCGCTTCCCAGTCGCCGTTTTCGAGCCGCTCGCGCACCTCGACGAAGCATTTTTCGGAGTCCACGAGGACGTAGTTTTTCAAGGATTCGATGTTTTTGTACAGGATGAACTTGTCAACGGTATCGTACACGCGGGAGTTTTTGGAAATGACCTCGAAAATTACCGACGGGAATTTGATGATGTATTTGCTGTGCGCATCGCGCTCGTCGCAAGTAACCATGAGGTCGGGGTACAGGTAATCGCGGTTTTCGCTCACCTGCACTTTGACCCCTTCGACGAAGATTTTGCAGGCTTTGCCTTTGAGCAACTGCCTGATAATGAAGTAGATGTTGTGGCAAATGAGGTTGTGGAAGGTTGTTGCTCCGGGCATTTCAAAGAGTTGTTGGTTGATCATTTCATGGCGAACCTCCGAGCGTTCCTCGAATTCGATGTACTCCTCAACGGTCATGGGCCGGTCTAAAATCAAGGTTTCTTCTTTCATCTTTTGACTAAAATTTTGACAAAAATAGATGCTCTTTTTTAAAAACGTACCGCTATCAATCTTGCTGGTTGCTACCCTGTGCGCCGCTCCCGAACACGCTGAAAGCCAGCAAACCATGCCCGCAAATCCGAAAATTGAAGCCCTGCTGGCGCAGATGACATTGGCCGAAAAAATCGGGCAGCTCACGCTTTTCACGACCGATTGGGGCAGCACGGGGCCGACCATCCGCGAAGGCTACAAAAACGACGTGCGCTCCGGGGCCTGCGGGGCCTTGTTCAACAGCCACACCGCTGCGTTCACCCGCGAATTGCAGCGCGTGGCCGTCGAGGAGTCGCGCCTGAAAATCCCCCTGCTGTTCGGCTACGACGTGATTCACGGCTACAAAACCATCTTTCCCATCCCGCTCGGCGAGGCGGCCAGCTGGGATTTGGAGGCCATCGAAAAATCGGCGCACGTCGCCGCCGCCGAATCCGCCGCCGCCGGCCTGCATTGGACGTTCGCGCCGATGGTGGATATCTGCCGCGACCCGCGCTGGGGCCGCATCATGGAAGGCGCGGGCGAAGATGCCTACCTCGGCAGCCGCATCGCCGAGGCGCGGGTGCGCGGTTTTCAGGGCGAAAAAATCGGCGCGACCGACCGCGTGCTGGCCTGCGTCAAACACTTCGCGGGCTACGGCGCGTCGCTCGCTGGGCGCGATTACAACACGGTGGACATGAGCGAGCGGTTTTTCCGCGAAACCTACCTGCCGCCATACGAGGCCGCCGTACGCGCCGGGGCCGCGACGGTGATGACGTCGTTCAATGATTTGGATGGTGTGCCAGCGAGTGGCAATGCGTTTTTGCTCAAAAAAATCCTCCGCGACGAGTGGGGCTTCAAAGGTTTTGTGGTGACGGATTACACGTCCATCAACGAAATGGTCGCGCACGGCACCGCCGCCCACGAAAAGGAAGCCGGCGAACAGGCCCTGAACGCGGGCGTGGACATGGATATGCAAGGCGGTGTTTTCCAACGCTTTACCGCCGAATCGCTCAAAGAAGGCAAGGTGAAAATGGCCGACATTGACGAGGCCGTGCGCCGCATTTTGCAGGTGAAATTTGACCTCGGCCTGTTTGACAACCCGTACAAATTCAGCGACGAAGCCCGCGAAAAACGGGTCGTTTTTTCCGCTGAAAACCGCGCCGCAGCCCGAGACGTATCGCGCCGGAGCATCGTGCTTTTGCAAAACGAGGGCGCGGTTTTGCCCCTGAAAAAAAACACGCAGCGCATCGCGCTCGTCGGGCCGCTGGCGGAAAACAAACTCGACCTCATCGGCAACTGGTCGGGCGCGGGCGACGGCATCAATTGCGTATCGTTGGCCGAGGGCATCCGCGCCGCGACGACCGCCGAAATTTTCACGGCCAAAGGCTGCGAAGTGGAAGGCGACGACCGCAGCGGTTTTGCCGCCGCGATGGAGGCCGCGAAAAAGGCCGATGTCGTCGTCGTGGCTGTCGGCGAGCGGGCCATGATGTCGGGCGAGGCCGCGTCCCGCGCCGAGATTGGCCTGCCGGGCGCACAGGAAGACCTCGTGTTGGAACTGGCAAAAACCGGCAAACCCGTCGTGGTGGTGCTGATGAACGGTCGCCCGCTGGCCATCCCGCGCGTGGCCGAAAAAGCAGCGGCCATCCTCGAAACATGGTGGCTCGGCACGGAAGCCGGCCATGCGATTGCTGATGTGCTGTTCGGCGACTACAACCCGTCGGGCAAGCTGCCCGTGACGTTCCCGCGCTCGGTCGGGCAGGTGCCGATTTTTTACAACGAAAAAAGCACGGGCCGCCCGTTCAACCCCGACTCCAAGTGGACGAGCAAATACATTGACATGCCCAATTCGCCGCAGTGGGCCTTCGGGCACGGGCTGAGCTACACGACGTTCAAATACAGCAACTTGCAGGTGGACAAGGCCAAGTTCCGCGCTGGCGAATCCGTCCGCGTGAAAGTCACCGTGACCAACACAGGCTCCCGCGCCGGCGAGGAAACCGTGCAGCTCTACACCCACGACCTCGTGGCGAGCGTGACGCGCCCGGTGAAAGAACTCAAAGGTTTCCGCAAAATATCCCTGCCCGCCGGGGCCTCGAAAGAGGTGGAATTCGTGCTGACCGAGCGCGACCTCGCTTTTTTCCGAAAGGATATGACGTTCGGTGCGGAGCCGGGCGAGTTCGAGGTGATGGTGGGCGGCAGCTCGGATAGGGTGGAGAAGGTGCGGGTGGAGATGGTTTCCCATGCTGGTTCCCACAGATAAATCTGTGGGCTGTGAATGAAAAATCCTGTCGGATTTTCTACGCTCAGCCCACAGATTTATCTGTGGGAACAGGAGCCGCCTCACTCAAAATCGTATTCATCCGAAGGTAGTCCGTGCCGCTTCAAGAAGTCCACATACTCCTGATCGTAGGGATAGTTTTTGTGGTGTTCCTCTTGGTTTTGGATGTATCGAACGACATCCGGGACTTTGGACTCGGAGACCGAAAACGCCCCGTAGCCAATCTGCCATCGGAAAAGGTCGGGAGCCATTTTTTTGAGGTTGATGAAACGCGAAGTTGCTCCTTTGACTTGATGGAAAACCTTGGAAAGCGTGAGGTCGCGGTTCAGCAAAAACAGGACATGCACATGGTCGTCTATTCCGCCGATGCTTTCCATGTGGCATCCGAGTTTTTTGAACTGCCCATCCAGCATTTGATAGACTTCTTCACGGATGTTCGAGGACAGAAACGGAACACGGCTTTTGGTGGAAAACACGCCGTGAATCCACACTTTGTTCTTCGCGTGAGGCATAAGGAGGGATGTGTTAGTTTTCTCTTGTTTGGTTTGTTCCCCACAGATAAATCTGTGGGCTGAGCACAGAAAATCCGCCGGATTTTTCATTCACAGCCCATAGATTTATCTATGGGGAACAAAAGAACAAACAAAACATAAACCATTGACAATCAAACTATAAAACCAATAGTATGAAGCAATTTTTCCTAATCAAACTTTTCGCACTGCTCGCTGTCGCGCTCGCCGCGCAGACAAAAATCACCGGGCGCATCACCGACCAAGCCGACGGCGGCAGCCTGCCCGGCGTGACCGTCCGCGTCAAAAACGGCGTGGGCGGCGCAATCGCCGATTTCGACGGCAATTACCAAATCCAAGTGCCGTCGGCGGACGCGGTCTTGCAGTTCAGTTACACGGGTTATGCCACGAAGGAAATCGCCGTCGGCAGCCGAACGACGCTCGACGTGGCACTTTCGACCGATGCGGCCATGCTCGACCAAGTCGTCGTCATCGGCTACGGCACCCAGCAAAAAAGCGATTTGACGGGGTCGGTCGGCTCGGTCAAAGCCAAAGACATCGAACGCATCGCTGTGCCTTCGATTGACCAAGCTTTGCAGGGCAAAATCGCGGGCGTGTACGTCACCCCCGTTTCGGGCGAGCCGGGCAAAGGCGCCGTCGTGCGCATTCGCGGCACGGGGACTTTGAACAACTCGAATCCTATTTACGTCGTGGACGGCATGATTACCTACGATGCCTCCTTCGTCAACCCGCTCGACGTGGCCAGCATCGAGGTGCTGAAAGACGCATCGGCCTGCGCGATTTATGGCGCGCGCGGCTCCAACGGCGTCATCATCATCACGACCAAAAACGGCAAAAAACGCGAAAACCCTGTCGTTTCCTTTTCGGCGTACACGGGCACGCAGCAAATCACGCGGCAGCTGGACATGATGAACGCCGCCGAATTTGCCGAGACCTACAACATCCTGACCAATTCCAACTACTTCCCCAACCCCGCCGCGCTGGGCGAAGGGACGAATTGGCAGGACGAAATTTTCAGAAAAGCCCCTTTCGGAAATGTCCAACTGGCGGTCAACGGCGGCTCGGAGCGCCACTCGTACAACATTTCCGGTAACCTGTTTGACCAGTCGGGTGTGCTGCTCAACTCGGAGTTTCGCCGGGCGACGGTGCGTTTCAACAACGAATTTCAGGTGTCGAAATGGCTGACGCTGGGCAACAACCTCGCCTACTCGAATTCCAAAACCCAAAACGCGGCGGGCGGCGCCGTCGGTTCGGCGTACCGCGTGTCGCCCACGATCCCGGTGCGCGACTCGACGGGAGATTTTGCCGACCCGACCTCGCCGTTTGGTCTGGCGGTGGGCAACCCGGCAGCCGAACTGGAATACGGCAAGAACAATTTTAACCGTATAAACCGCTTTTTCGGGACGGTTTACGGCGACGTGCGTTTTTTGAAATACTTCAAATTTCGCTCAAACTTCGGCTTCGATTTGCAGACCAACCGCAAACGCCAGTTTACGCCGAAGTACAACGTGTCCAATTCTCAAATCAACACCGACGACCGCCTGCTGGTCGAATTCAACGAAAACCGCGACTGGATTTGGGAGCAAACCCTGACTTTCGACAAAAATTTTGGAGAAAAACATCACCTCAACGTGCTGGCCGGTTTCACCGCCGAGGAGCGTGGCTACGAATTTTTGAGTGGCCGCCGCAGCAATTTTGTGGTGACTTCCGACCCGCTGCTTTACCTCGATCAGGGCGACAAAACGACCCAGTTCAACTCCGGCGGCGCGTGGGTGGATGCCCTGAACTCCTACCTTTTCCGCACGAATTACTCGTTCATGGGTAAGTACCTGTTCACTTTTTCGATGCGGCGCGACCTTTCTTCCCGTTTTCTTAACGTCAATCGTTCAGGCCTTTTTCCCTCATTTTCAGTGGGTTGGAACGCGGGGCAGGAGTCGTTTATCCAGAACTTGGGCTGGTTTGACCGGCTGAAACTGCGGGCGAGTTACGGCAACCTCGGCAACCAAAACAGCGTACCGACGACCCGCAACCCGGTTTACACGATCCTTTCGGTGCAGTCCTACGCCGTTTTTGGACCGGAGGAAAAATTGCAGCAGGGCGTGACTTTCACCACGTTGGGCAACGCCGATTTGAAATGGGAGACCGCGCGCCAGACAGACCTCGGCCTCGAATTTGGTGTGCTCGGCGGCAGGCTGACCGGCGAGGTGGATTGGTTTCGCCGCCTGACCGAAAACATCATCTCCTCTGTGCCGATTCCCGACTATGTCGGCTCGCCCGCCGACCCGATTGTCAACACCGCTTCGGTCAAAAATACGGGCTGGGACATCACGCTGAACTACCGTCAGGCTGGCAAATTTTCCTGGAATGTCGGCGCGATTTTCAGCCCGGTGAAAAACGAGGTGACGAAAATCAACGACCAGAAAAGCGAGATTTTGCAAGCCTTTTATCAAGGCGAGGCCGCGACACGCACGGCTGTCGGGCTGCCGATTGGCGGGTTTTACGGCTACCAAGTCGAGGGCATTTTCCAATCGGAACAGGAGGCGCTGAACTCGCCGCGCATCGGCAACGAAACGGCAGGCGACCTGAAATTCAGGGACTTGAACAACGACGGAAAAATTGACAGCAAAGACAAAACCTACCTCGGCAGCCCGATTCCGACGCTGAGTTACGGCTTCACGGCGGGTTTTGATTTTGCGGGTTTTGACTTCGCTGCCGACGTGTTCGGCGTGTCGGGCAATAAGGTGTTCAATGCCAAACAGACCTTCCGTTTTTCGGTGTACAACTGGGAAAAGAAATTTTACAACGGCTGGACGGAGTCGAACCCATCCACGACCACGCCGCGCATCACCAACGGCGGACACAACTACCGGGTGAGTGATTTTTTTCTCGAAGACGGCAGTTTCCTGCGCCTGCGGAACGTGACTTTGGGCTATTCGCTGCCGCAAAACGTGCTGAAACGGATGCACTTGACGAAGTTCCGGGTGTTCGCTTCCGGGCAAAACCTCTGGACAAAACAGAAATACTCTGGCTATTCGCCGGAGTTCGCTGACCAAGATTCGCCGTTCACCGTCGGTTTTGACAACTCGCCTTACCCGATTGCCAAGTCCGTGCAGGCTGGGGTGGAGGTGAGTTTTTGATGTTTTTTTGTTCAAAAAATAGAATATGGCGAGAGGTATTTTTCATCAAAACGTGCGCGAGGCACTCGAAAAGGACGGCTGGACAATCACCCACGACCCCTTAATTTTGCAAGCAGGAGAGCGAAAAGTTCGCGTTGACCTCGGTGCTGAGCGGCTCATCGTGGCAGAAAAAGGGGCTGAAAAAATTGCCGTTGAAATCAAAAGTTTTTTGGACGATTCGATTTTGACGGATTTTCACAGGGCTTTGGGGCAGTCGATTTTGTACCTTTTTGCCATTGAAAAATCGAAAACTGACCGTGTTTTGTTCACCGCCATTCCTTCGGATGCTTTCGAGGAATTGATGAGCGACGAGTTTTACATAGAATTATCGCGGCGCGAAAACATCCGATATTTGGTTTTCGACCCACTCAAAAATGTCATTGTAAAATGGATAAAATAACGAAATACAAGAAAATCGCTCGCCAAATCATCGAGCAGTACGGCGTGCCCGACCAAAACGAGGCTATGTCGGAAGTCCACACGGCAATCGTCACTGACGACCAGCACGGACATTACATTTTGCTCAATCTTGGCTGGCAGGACAACCACCGGACTTACTTCCCGTACCTGCACTTGGACGTTCGGAACGGGAAAATTTTTGTGGAAAAAAATCACACTGAAATCGCCATTGCCAAAGAATTGGAGCAACTCGGTGTGCCGAAAGACGACATCGTTTTGGCTTTTCATGCGCCTTACAAACGTCAGTTTTCGGGCTATGCCTTAGCCTGATTCATTGACCTTTCAAACTTTAAAAATCATGTCTAAAAATAAACTTCCAATCTTTTTGCTCGCGCTGCTGCTCCTGCCAGCCGCCTGCAACAAAGATTTCCTCGACCGCCAACCCCTCAACGAACTCACCGACGGCAACTATTTCCAGACCGAGCAGCAGGCCGTGCTCGCCGTCAACGGCATTTACAGCATCCTGCGCGAATGGGATTGCATCTCATTCCCGTACCTCGGCACGACCGACATCATATCCGACGACGCGGACAAAGGCAGCACGCCGACCGACGCTTTGTACATGCTCGAAATGGACGAACTGACTTTCAATTCGACCAACTCGGCAGTCGAAGGTGCGTGGCGCGGCTACTTCAAAGTCATCGCTGCCTCGAACCTCGTTTTGGCAAATTTGCCCAACGTCGAAATGCCCGACGCGACGCGGGCGCGGCTGGCCGGCGAGGCGAAATTCCTGCGGGCGTACTCCTATTTTTTGCTTGTGCAGTGGTTTGGCGACGTGCCGCTGATCACCCGCCCGCTCGGCGGCTCTGAATATTACACGCAGACGCGCCGCCCGAAAGCGGAGGTTTTTGCACAAATCGAGGCTGATTTGGCGGATGCGATTGCCGGGCTGCCCGAAAAATCGAAGTACCCAGCCGCCGATTTGGGGCGCGTGACGAAAGGCGCGGCGCGCGGCATTTTGGCAAAAGTTTACATGGTCAAAAAGGAATTTGCGAAAGCCGAAGCGACGCTGCTCGAAATCGTCAACTCCGGCGAATACAGCCTGCTGCCGAAGTATTCGGACAATTTCCTGCGCGTGGGCGAGAACGGCGCGGAGTCTGTTTTTGAAATCCAAGCCGTCGCCCTCGAACCCGAAAACGGCGTGACCAGTCCCGGCGCGACCCCATACAACATGGTGCAGGGCGTGCGCGGCGTACCGAATTTGGGCTGGGGTTTCAACCGCCCGTCGGACAACCTCGTGGCGAGCTACGAAGTGGGCGACCCGCGCCGCGAGGCGACGGTGATTTACGTCGGCGAAGTGCTCCCCGACGGCACGACCATCGTGCAGGACAACCCCGAAATCATCAACGAACGTTTCAACCAAAAGGCGTGGGTCGGCAGCCACCCCGGTTTGCAGGACAATGGGCCGGGCAACATCCGGGTTTTGAGATATTCCGACATCTTGCTGCTGCTGGCGGAGGCTTTGAACGAAAACGGCAAGCCCGCCGACGCGCTCGTTTACCTGAACCAAGTGCGCGCACGCGCACGCGGCACCAACAATTTCATCCTGCCCAACGTGACCGTCACCGACCAAAGCCAGCTCCGCGAGCGGATTTACAAAGAACGCCGCGTCGAATTGGCGATGGAGCAGCACCGCTGGTTCGACCTCCTGCGCTGGGGCCGCGCCGCACAGGTGATGACCGCCGTCGGCAAAAACTTCGTCGCGGGCAAACACGAGCTGCTGCCCGTGCCGCAGGCCGAGGTGGACTTGGCCGGGCTGCCGCAAAACCCGATGTGGTGAATGGCGGGCTGTTTTGGCCCATTTCTGATACAAAATTTTGGGAAGGCAATCAACCGAGCGGTTGGTTGCCTTTCTTTATCCCGTCAAGTTCTTGAAAACACTTTGTCATGGAAAACCAACACCCTCAATCGCTCCGGCGGGCAGCTGTTTTCACGCTGTGCATCGTGGCCGCAGCCGTCATCGGCTGGGAAATTTTTTGGAGGAGCAAAGGCTTCGGCATCTCCTATGACGACGGCGGGCCGCTCTGGTCGGACAAACGCGCACGGGCTTACGAACCGTCCGAAAATGCGGTGGTCTTCATCGGCTCCTCGCGCATCAAATACGACCTCGACCTCGATACATGGGAAAAAACGACGGGCACACAGGCCGTCCAGCTCGCCATAGAAGGCAGCTGCCCGCGCCCGGTTTTGGAGGATTTGGCCGCCGACCCCGCTTTCAAAGGCCGATTAGTGGTGGACGTGACCGAAGGGCTTTTCTTTTCCAATGCGCCGCCGAACATGGAAACCCCGGTCAAAAACGTCAAGTTTTACCACGACCGAACGCCCGCCCAACGCGCCAGTTTTTGGCTGAACCGGGCACTGGAATCGCGGCTCGTCTTTCTCGACAAAGACAATTTTTCGCTGAACGCCCAACTGGACGCGCTCGAAATCCAGAGCAGGCCGGGCGTGTTTATGATGCCCATTTTCCCGACGGATTTTGGCCGCGTCAGTTTCGGGCGGCAGATGTTGATGACCGACCGTTTCCTCGCCGACACGCTCCTGCAAAACCGGGTGAAAGGCATCTGGCAGTTTTTTGCCTCGCTCGCAAAGGGCGCGCCGCCCATGCCCGACGACGAATTGAACGCCATTTTTCAATCCGTGAAAGCCGCGACCGACAAAATCCGGGCGCGTGGCGGAGAGGTTGTGTTCGTCCGAACGCCGTCGAGCGGCCCATATTGGCAGGGCGAGATGGCGGCTTTCCCCCGCGAAAAATACTGGAACCGACTGCTGGCCGAGACGGGCTGCAAGGGCATCCACTTCGCCGATTATCCTGCCATCGCGGGGTTCACCTGCCCCGAATGGTCGCATTTGTCGCCTGCCGATGCGGTGGTTTTCACCCGGCATTTCATAGAGCTTTTGGAAAACGAGATGCATTGGAAACTTTAGAAATGCCTGCTGCCCATAATTATCAGATTGGTTCATCAGCCGGTCATCAATTCAAAAATCATGGTCTTCAACTCATACACGTTCGTGGCCTTTTTTGCGGTCATGTTGGTTTTGCACAACCTCCCGTTTTCGTGGAAAACCAAAAAGGTGAACCTGCTGCTGGCCAGCTACATTTTTTACGCGGCTTGGAACCCGCCCTTCATCCTGCTGCTGTGGCTTTCGACGGTCGTGGATTTTTTCGTGGGCCGCGCCCTGTACACGCAGGAGAACCCGGCGAAAAAGAAACTGCTGCTCGTCGTGAGCCTCATCGGGAACTTGGGGATGCTCTGTTTTTTCAAATACGGCGGTTTTTTGCTCGACAATTTCGTCGTGCTGGTCAACCTCTGCGGCCTCGATTTCCACCCGGCCAAACCCGACATCATCCTGCCGGCGGGCATCTCGTTTTACACCTTCACGACGCTGTGCTACACGATTGACATGTACCAGCGGAAGAGCGAGCCGGTGAAATCGCTGCTCGATTTTTCGCTGTTCGTCACCTTTTTCCCGCACCTCGTGGCCGGGCCGATTGTGCGCCCGCCGCAGCTCGTGCCGCAGTTCGAATCGCCGCGCACCGCTTCGCAAAAACAGTTTTTGGATGGCCTGCTGCTGCTGTCGCTCGGCCTTTTCATGAAAGTCGTGCTGGCCGATGGGATGCTCGCGGCCACCGCCGACGCGGTGTTCGACGCGCACGGGCCGCTGCTCGCGCTGGACGCTTGGGCGGGCGTTTTCGCGTTTTCGGGGCAGATTTTCTTCGATTTTGCGGGCTACTCGACCTGCGCGATTGGCGTTGCCCTGTGCCTCGGTTTTGTGTTGCCGCAAAATTTCAACTACCCCTACGCGGCCATCGGCTTCTCTGATTTTTGGCGGCGTTGGCACATCACGCTCTCGGCTTGGCTGCGCGATTACCTCTACATCCCGCTGGGCGGCAACCGCCGGGGCGAACTGCGGACGTATTTTGCCCTGATGGTTACCATGCTGCTCGGCGGCCTTTGGCACGGCGCGAACTGGACGTTCGTGGCGTGGGGCGGCCTGCACGGGCTGTATTTGTGGGTCGAACGGTTTTTCCGCGAACGCCGAAAAACGACCGCGCCGACCGACGAGCCAGCCTCGAATTCGGCAGTCGTCGGGCTTTTTTACGCCCTGCTCACGTTCATGTTGGTCAACATCACATGGGTGTTTTTCCGGGCGGGCACGTTCGGGCAAGCGGGCGCGATGCTGCAATCCATGTTCGGCCTCATGCCCGAAGGCAAAGCCCAGCTGACCACGTTGGCTCTGCTGAAAGTGGCCGTCATCATCCCGGCCATGTTGGTTTTTCACTGGCTGATGCGCGACACGAGCGTGTTGAAAGTGGCGTACCGACTGCCTGCGTGGGCGTTGGGCCTCGTTTGGTCGGCCATGTTGCTGCTCCTGTTTTGGGTGCAGGAAAGCAGCAGCTCGTTCATTTATTTTCAGTTTTGAATTGTAAAGTTGAAAAGAGGAAGGGGTTGAAAAGTTGAGGCCAGCGTTTGCCTGTTCAACTTTTCAACCCCTTCCTCTTTCTTTCAACTCACCGAAACTCCTTGCCGTAAATCTTGACCAGCAGCAGGAACATGGCAATCATAATCGGCCCGAAAATGAAGCCCACGAAGCCGAACAGGTTCAGCCCGATGATGACCCCGAACAGCGTGATGAGCGGGTGCGTGTGCCCGATTTTGTTCAAAAGCCACATCCGGGCGAAGTTGTCCACCGAGCCGATGACGAAAAAGCCGTACACAAAAATGAAGGCCGCCTGCCCCGTCAAGCCTTTCGATAGCAAGACCAACGACAGGGGGATGAACGCCAGCGATACGCCCAAAAACGGCATCATCCCGGCGATGCAGGTCATCAAAACCCAAAACCACAGGTCGTCCACGCCCGCCAGCCAATAGCCCAGCAGCCCGGCCATCCCCTGCACGATGCCCATGAGCGGGATGCCGAGCGCGTTCGAGAAGACGAGGTCGTTCAGTTCCTTGCGGAGGTACTCGATGTTGTCGGGTTTCAGCGGCAGCCAGTTGAAGAAATTGGTTTCCATGCGTTTGCCCGCCGTCAGCATGAACCACAGGATGAAATAAGTAATCAGCAGCAGCAGGGTGCCGAACAGCGTGGCGTTCAGGATGCTGCTGACCTCGCCCGCGCCCCACTCGGCCATGCTTTTGATGCGCTCCGGCGTGAGCAGCGGGAATCCGAGGCGTGTTTCGGCGGCGACAATGGAAGTTTCGATGGACTGCAAAATCTCGTGGGAGTGCTGCAAGCTATCACCCAGTTGGCTGCCCAACGAGCGCACCAGCGCGTTGACGGGCACCAAAATCACCGCGAACGAGGCGAGCATCACCGCACTGGCGGCCAGTTTGATGTGCCAATGCAGCCGCTCGGTCAGGAAGTGCATCGGCCCGCGCAACAACACATAAAGCGTGTACGCGCCCAGCAAGGCCGGCACGAACGCCCGCAAATTCCAGAAAATCAGCCCGAACAAGGCCGCGATGAGCAGCAGCAGCAGCGTTTGGCGTATTTGCGAATTGGGTATCAAAATGCGTTCAGGTTGGAGGGTTCATTGCGCTATTTTTTGGCCTGTGCCGCCGCTCTTCCAGCAAGCGCAACTGGACGGCTTGGACTTCCATGAGCTGGCACATCTGTTCTTCGATGAGCAAATGGCCATTTTGCGGTGGCAGGTTGCGGACTTCCAGTTCGGCTTTGAGGTTCACGAGGTAGTCGTTTTCCGCGCGTTTGCGGTCTTTTTCCTCTTGGCGGTTCTGCGACATCATGATGATGGGGGCCTGCAAAGCCGCGATGCACGACAGGATGAGGTTCATCAGGATGAAAGGGTAGGGGTCGAAGGCGGCGCGGGCGGTCGTGTTGAACACAATCCAAGCCAGAAGCACCAGCCCAAAACTGCCGATGAATGCCCAGCTGCCGCCGAACCGCGCCACTTTGTCCGAGATGCGCTGGCCCCGCGAAAGCATTTCCTCCGGCGGGTGCATGAGGTTTTGCACGATGAGTTCTTCTTCGCGCATGGTGGCCTCCACGATGTCGTGGAGTTTGCGGAGCGATTGGTCGTTGGTGCGGAGCAGTTCGGCCAGCTTGTCGGATGCCTGTTTTTCGATGCTTTCCATGTGGCGACTTGAATTTGAGCGCGTGAAAAGTAAGGCGACGGACGGCGGATTTGGCCGTGCTTTTCAACTTTCCAACGCTTCAACCCAGTTCAACCCTTTTTGAACGGCTGCATCATCTGGCTGAAAAACCCGTGCGGGTACTCGTCCACTTCCTCGAAGCCGAGCTTGATGTCGCGCCCGTCGGCGGGTATCCAAGCCGTGCCGAACAGGTAATCCCACAGCGAAAGCGAGATGCCGTAGTTCACGCCGAAACTGCCTTTCGGCAAATCCTTGACGTGGTGCCAGATGTGCATCTGCGGGTTGTTGAAGATGTACCGCAGCGGCCCCAGCGGCAGGTAAATATTGGCGTGGTTCAGGTGCCCGATGACGATGGTGAACAAGTGTACCAGCAGGAAATCCTGGATGCCGAAACCAATCATCGCCAACGGCAGATACTCGATGCTCCGATACACAATCGTCTCCCCGAAATGGTAGCGCAGGTGCGCCGCGTAGCCCATCTCGCGCACCGAGTGGTGTACTTTGTGGATTTCCCACAGGAACGGGACGCGGTGCAGCAGCCGGTGCGTGTTCCATTGGATGAAGTCGCGGACGAAGAACAGGATGAGCAGCTGCGCCCAATGTGGCAGCGCGGCCACGTTGATGGCCACCAGATTTCGGATGCCGAAAGCGTCGGCCAAAAAATCGTTGAACGCCTGCACCGCCACGCTCGAAAGGGCATTGTAGCCCACCAGCCCGAACAGGAAGAAATTGAAGAACATATAAAAGGTGTCCAACCAAAAATCCTCGCGGATGGTCGGCTGGTTTTTGCGCCACGGGAACAGCAATTCCAGCGCGTACACCGCCGCCGAAATGGCGATGAGCCAGTAGAAATAATTGCCCCAATGCGGGTTCAGCACCTCGTGCCAGAGGTATTGGGCATAGCCGAAAAAGTTGTTGACGAAGGTTTGCCAGTAGTCCATGTGCTGAAAATGAAGGCGTTACGAAATTTGAAAGGCGGCTTTGGGCTGATGAGGATGCAGGATTTTGCCGACCAGTTTTTTCAAAAATTGTCCAATCGAAACAGGCGCGGGCGCGTCGCAGGGCGGCACGTCGGTCATGCGTAGTTGCGTGACGAGGGCGGAAATCGCTGTCAATGCGCCGATGGCAACAATCGCCGCGCCAGTGCCCGCCCAATCGCTCAGCCAACCCGTCAGCAAAGCCCCGATGAGGTAGCCCGCGTCGCGCCAAAACCGGAATGTGCCGAGGCTTTCGGCGCGTTGGTCGGGGTGGGTGTTGTCGGCGATGGCCGCCAAAAACACGGGGTAAACCGCCGCCGTGCCCAGCCCCAAAACCGCGCTGCAAGCGGCAAATTGGGCGAGGCTTTCCGCCGTCAAAAACCCAAAAATGCCGAGGGCTTGCAGCGACATCCCGGCCACGATGAGTTGTTTTTTGGACACCAAATCCGACCATTTGCCCGTCAAAACTTGCGTCACGCCCCACACGAAAGGGTAAAGCCCGGCCACGAGGCCGATTTGCGGCAGCGAAAAACCTTGCCGCGCCATGAGGAGCGGGAGCAGGCCCCAGGTCATGCCGTCGTTCAGGTTGTTGACCAGCCCGGCTTGCGTGACGGCGGCGAGGTTCGGGTGCCGCCAAGTGGTGTCGGCGAAGATGTTCGGCAGTTTTTTCCGGCACGAAACGGTGGCTTCGGCGGCGGCGTGTTTGCGGGTGTCGCGCACCCAAAACACGCTCAGCGTCAGCCCCGCGAGCGCGATGCCCAGCCCCGCCCAAAAAATGACTGCCGCCGCCTCGAACTGCCCTGCCAGCCAGCCCGACCCGAAGGCCGCGAGCGCGACGGCGACGTAGCCCGCAAATTCGTTCAAGCCCATCGCCAGCCCGCGCTGCCGCTCGCCCACGAGGTCAATTTTCATCACGACCGTGCTCGACCACGCCAGCCCCTGATGCACACCGAGCAGCACGTTGGCCGCCACGACCCAGCCCCACGACGGGGCAAAAAACAGCATGAACGGCACGGGCAAAGCCAACAACCAGCCGCCTACGAGCAGCCGTTTTCGGCCAAAACGGTTGGCGAGGCGGCCCGTCAGGTAATTGGCGGCGGCTTTGGCTGCGCCAAAAGCGGCGATGAACGACAGCAGGGAAAGGGCGGATTTCACCCCGAATTTCTCTTCGGCCAGCAGCGGCACGAGCGTCCGCTCCAAACCAATCATGCCGCCGACAAAGGCGTTGACCAGCACGAGCAAGGCGAATTGGCGGATGTTTTGGCGGAGTCCGAGCATGGATTGAGTGTTTTTGCCCCCCGGCCCCCTGAAGGGGGAGCGCTGCCTCACCCCCTTTAGGGGGCCCGCGGGGGGGGGAGGGGCGATTTTCACCTAAAATCATACGCCACGCCGCTGACCTGCGTGAGCAGTGTTGCGGGTGCGTCCAAGATTTTCGCGTCGCCGTGCGGCAGGGGCGACACGGGCGAGTGTTTCGCCAAATATTCCTTCAAAACAGGGTGCAGCGAGTAGGGCATATTTTTCCCTTCGGTCACGCTGGGGATGCGGCAGAGCATGGTTTCGGGGTCGCCGTCGCGCTCGCAGGCGGCCACCGTGTACGCCCGCGCGGGGTCGAGCGGCTGGCCGCCGACGGTGACTTTTTGGACGCGCTTGCCCTGTTCGCCGAAGGCGTTGAACTCGACGGCCATGCCCCGGAACTTGACCACCCAGCCGCCAAAACGCTTCGAGGCATCTTTGGCAAAGACGTTGTTCAGTTCTTTTTCGAGCCATTTGAGCAGGTCAGCACCCGTGACTTTGGCCGTCCGCACGGTCGCGTCCACTGGCAGCATATCGAAAATGAAACCTTCGGTGATGGGGATGTTGCCCGTGTGGTCGGGCGTGCTGCGCGGCGGGCAAAAACGGAAGCCGTTGGACAGCACGATTTCGGTGCCGACTTTCCACGCCAGCGCGTCCAAAATGAGCGTGTCAATGGTGTTTTCGACCACGAAATAGCGGTAAAGCGGCACTTTCGAGTAGCCCACCACGCGCTCGATTTCGGCCAAATGCGGGCCTTCCATCTTGGCAATCAGGTCGGCGACGGCGCGCTTGGCCTTGTGTTTTTTCGGGTCAACCTCCACGAGTTCGTATCGCTCGCCGACGATTTTGCCGTCGCGCACCTCCAAATCCAAACGCCCGACGAAGGAGCCGAACGCGCCCGGCTCCACCACTTTCGCGTATTTGCATTGGATGGGTTCGCGGACGCGCTCGTGCGTGTCGCCGCCGAAAATGTAGTCCACGCCCGCACATTCGGGCAGGTTGGCGAGCGCGATTTGCTGCGACAGGCCGAGGTGCGCAAGGATGATGACAAAATCGCACTGCTCCTGCTCGCGCAACACGCCGACCCAGTAGGCCAAGTTTTCCTCCGGTTTCGTGTAAATGATGCCCTTCGAGTAGTTGGGCGACTGGCGCAGCGGCACGAGCGGGTCGGTGTAGCCGAGGAACCCGATTTTCACGCCGAGCCGCGACCAGATGTGATAGGCCGGGAACACCAGTTCGCCGCGCTTGCCCTCGCCCGCGTCGTGGTACATATTGGCGCAAACCTTCGGCGCGTTGAGGCCGCCGAGCAGCGTTTGCATGGCCTTTTTGTAGTACACCACTTCCCAGTTGCCGGGCAAATAGAGGTCATAGCCGAGCGCGTTGAGGATGGGTGTGATGGCTTGCCCGGTGGTTTTCACCGAAAGTTCGCTGCCCTGGAACATATCGCCCGTGTCCACGATGAAGGTGTTTGGGTTGGCCTTCCGCGCCTTGTCGAACAGCGTGGCGATGTGCGCGTAGCCCGCCGTTTTGCGGAAAACGGCCTGCCCATTTTCCCAAAACAACTCGTCGTGCGGGTGGATTTGGCAATGCACGTCGGTGGTTTGCAGCAGCGAAATCGTGCCGGATTGCGCGGCCTCGTTTTCGGAAAATGGCGCGTCGGTGGGCGCATCGCCGCCGGGCGTTTTGCCGGGCAAAGCCACTGGCGAGAGGCTCGCGCCGAAGGTGGCGAGCAGGGAGTTTCGGAGGAACTTACGACGATTGGTGGGCATGGACGGATAGTCTTTTTTCATTTTACTTTTGCAAAAAATCTTTGATCATGGCTTACAGTCAGTTCACCACTTTGAAGGCAGTGAAGAAGCAGTTGAGCGTGTCTGTTTCGATAGGGGCGGCACTTCCGGCGTTCGAGCCGCTCGAACCCAGCGACTGGCTCGTGCAGACGATGAAAATCACTATGGCTCGAAAAATCGCCTATTTCAGCGAGAAATCGCGCTCAGAAGCCCTCGTTTTCCCGGTTTTAATGGAGCTCAACGCTCGAAATCAGGGTGCGTTCGCGCTCTATTCTGGCGCGGTCATGGATGCCGACCGCGAAAAAGGGCTGAACGGCGAGTGCGATTTCATCCTCGGCCTCGGCAAGCAAAACCTCGAACTCGAAGCCCCTGTTTTCTGCATCGTGGAGGCCAAAGACAATGACCTTGACCTCGGCACACCGCAGTGCATCGCCCAGATGGTCGGTGCCCGCACCATCAACGAACAGGATGGCCTCCAGCTTCCTGCCATCTATGGCGCCGTGACGACTGGCGATACTTGGGCTTTCCTGCGCCTCGACGGAGCCGCCGTTACCATCGAAGAACGGCCTTTTTATCTGGCAAAAACTGCCGACTTGCTCGGTGCTTTGCAGGCCATCATTGACGATTGCACGGGCAAAATCGCCCGCTGACACAGCGCATTTCTCCGCTTACTGCTTCTTGTAAAAAGCCACAATCGGCCCGAACGGCCCAAACTTGTGCTGGCTTTCGGGGAACGAATCGGCGAACGGGCCGAAGGGGTGGTCGTATGGTTTTTGCTCGATTTTCGGCCAATCCGTCTGCAAAAACGGGTGTTTCGGGCGCGGCTGCGAATTGACGAAAGCCGCCACGTCCCAGGCTTCTTCGTCGGTCAGTTGCGGGCTGTCGTGGCTCGCGCCGAAGGGCATATTGTCCTTGACATAGCCCGCAAAACGCGACAGCCGGAACAAGCCCGCGCCCTCATTGTAGCTGCGTTCGCCCCAGAGGGGAGGGTAGTGCCGCGCACTTTCGGGCATGGGCAGGCCCTGTCCGTCGGCACCGTGACAGGAGGCGCATTTTTCGGCGAACACTTTTTGGCCGCGTGCGGGGTCGGCGGCACGGTCGAGGAAAGGCAGTTCGCTGATGCCCGCGCCTTTGGGTTTTTCGCCCTTCGGCACGCCCGTGCCGAGCCAACGCATATAAGCCAAAATCGCCCGCATTTCGCGGCTGGTGCTGTCCAAAGGCTGCCCGTTGAGGCTGCGCTGGAAGCAATCGTTGACCCTTTTCGGGATGGTTTCGAGGGAGCCGGAGCGGGCGCGCATTTGCGGATAGGTGCTGGCCACGCCGAAATAGTTGTTGCCGAAAGGCTTGGCGCCCGCGTCGAGGTGGCAGTTTTGGCAATTCATGCCGTTGATGCTGCCGGGGCGCACAAGGCCGTTTTCGCCGAAATAGTCCTGCGTGTGGGCGATGAGGTCGCGGCCATAAGCGATGAGCTTGGCTTCGGGGTCGGTCTCGGCGAGGTAGGGGTCGGGTGTTTGCCAGACTTTTTCCTTGTCAAAACCGGGCACGAGCCGCAGGCGGGCTTCGGCGATGGCCTTGTTTTTGGCTTCTGCATCGAGCTTCCAAGTGGCCGCGCCACCGACGACCATGAAAGTCACCAGTGCCCACAGCACCCAGCGCACTTTCTGTAAAAAATTCAACTGCCGGGTGCATTGGTCGCACACTTGCGGGTCGGCGGCGATCTTCTGGCGGAAGAAGGCCATGCCGCTCGTCACGCCCAGCACACCGACGACCAATGCCGCGATGACGAGCCACAAAACCGGGAAATAGGCACTGTTTTCCATGATTCAATGGACGGTTTTTTTGCCTTTGGCCTGCCAATCGTTCATGCCGCCCGCGTAGTCGAACACTTTTTTGAAGCCCATTTTGACGAGCATCTCCGCCGCGACGGGGCTGCGCCCGCCCGCCGCGCAATAGACGATGACGGGCTTTTGCTTGTCCAATTTGCCCATTTGCGCCTGAAAATCGGGGGCGTGGAAATTGACGCGCTTGGCCCCTTCGATGACCCCGGTGGCCTGCCATTCGGCGGGCGTGCGGACATCCACGAGTTGCACGGAGGGGTCGGATTTGAGCATGGCCTCCGTCTTGGCCGCGTCGAGCACGGTCTGGGATTGGCCGTCGGACTGGCACGAAAACAGTCCCAAAAACAGGAACACGAGGAGTTTTTGCATGACAAAGAGTGGTTTACGGATGAAGAACGCCGGGACAAAAGTGGGTTAATCCGTAAAATGTGCAACGTGACTTTTGTCACGGCTCCGGTGGGCGGCGGTCAGGCGACGCTCGGCAGGAAGGACAAGTCCACCAGATACGACTTGGGGTTGCGTGGGTCAATGAGCACGCGCAGCGGGCGGTTGGGCGGGAGGAAGCTGGCGGGATTGAACCAAAGCGGGTCGCTCTCGAACACATGGACGCGGTGCTGCACGGGGTCGTGCCACTGGCATTGCACCACGAACGGCGACGCGCCGTTGACCCGCACGGATGTGTTGTGCAGCACACCCAACAGGGTGGCCTCGACTGGGTGGCCGTGTGCTGCGAGCCAGCGGCGGCGGCGGCTTTTGAAAAACTGACCGGCCAGCCCGCCGTAGCCGATGCCTCCGAAAATGAGGAAAAAACCGCCAAAAATGGCGGGCAAAAGCCAGCGGTCGCTGCCCGAAAGCACGACTTGGGTCGGGTCGTCGGCATCGTACCAGAGCCGGACGTGCTCGCCAACGTGGTAGGCCGGCGGGCTGCTGAACGTGCTGGAAATGTAAGTCTGCCGCCCAGCCCAGTCGGTTTCGTATTCGATGACGGGGGCTGCGGTGCCGCTTTTTTCGTTGTAAACCAGCCGCACGACTGTGCCTTCGGCGGCCACGCCCATGCGGACGAGCTGCTCCGAACTGTGCCAAAACCCAACGGCCACCGCGCCGAACACCGTGCCGACAAAGGCGAACAGGCCACAGAAAAACAGCCAGAAATTGTTTTGAACCCAGGTTTTCATCGTCGTCCGGTTGTTTGCCTGACAAATGTAGCGCGATGCCCCTTTGCCTGCGCCCCGGCTTTCCGAACGGCGGTCGGGTTTTCCAAACGGCGTTGGGTGCCGTTTGGAAGAGATGAAAAGTTGAGGGGTTGAAAATCACGAAATTCAACTTTTCAACCCTTCCTCCTTCAACTCCCTTCGCGCCTTCACCGCTTTGTAAATGCTGAACATGAGCACGGTGCAGACCACCATGGACGCAGCCACCACCCAGCCGAGCAGCGGGTAATTTTCGAGGTAGCCCGTCTCGGTTTGGTGGATGATAAGCCCGGCCACCGCCGAGGCGAAGCCGCCCGAAATCTGCGCCACCGATGAGTTGATGCCCATGAACGCGCCCCGGTCGGCGGGCGTGGGCACCGTCGTGAACAGGGCCGACGACGAAATCATCCGCGCCGTGATGCCCACGAACATGACCGCGTTCAGGGCGGCAGCCCACCAAATCGGCGTGATGCCCAAATGGCAATACACCAAAACCAGCACGAGGGCCAGTGCCGAACCGCCGGTGAACACCCGCATCGAACCCATTTGGTCAGTCAATTTGCCCAGTAGCGGCCCGGCAATCATGGAGCAAATCCCGGTCACGAGGTAGATTTTCGGCAGGTCTTCCATCGAGATGCCGAGGTTGTTCACGGCATACGCGCTGCCGAAAGGCATGAGCATGAAGCCGCCTGTCGCCAGCAGGGTCGTGGTCGCAAAGGCCCGCAGGTAGAAGTTTTTGGAGACCGTTTTGAGGAGGTGCTCGAAGGCCGAGTGGTCTTTTTGCAGGGCAAGGTGCGCGCTGACGGGCTGCATTTTCACGAAAAGCAGCACCCACAGCGGGATGGTCAGGCCCACAATCATCAGGAACGGCGCGTGCCAGTCCCACAGGTTCGACACATAAAGCCCGACCGGAAGCCCGATGATTTGGCTCACGGCGAAGGCCATTTGCACGAAGCCCATCACCCGCCCGCGCACTTCCGCCGCGAAAATATCGGTGATGATGGCAAACGTGACCGACCCGATGACCCCGCCAAAAATGCCCGTGATGATGCGGGCGGCCAGCAGGAACGGATAGTTCGGGGCCACGCCGCACAAAAAAGTGCCGACGATGAAACCTGCGAAAAAGAACAACAACAGTTTTTTGCGGTCGAAACGGTCGGCAAAGCCTGCCGCCAACAGCCCGGAAATGCCCGCGCTGAACGCATACACCGACACCACCCATCCGAACTGCGCGGGCGTGATGCCGAGCGTCGGCATCAGCTGGGCACCGAGCGGCGAGATGACCATGAAATCGAGGATGAGGGAAAATTGGAGCAAGGCCAGCGCGGCGATGATGAAGGTTTGGTAGGGGCTGAACAGCTTGTCGGTACTTGACATGAATGGAAAAATGTTGGGAGAAAACCGAGATTGGTCGGCAACGGAAAATGGCGCACTGTGCCGCAACGGACTTTTTTTTGTCTGCCTCGGTTCGATGTTTTTGTTTTCGCTGGTTTTTTGGGCGGGCAAAGGTCTTTTTTTTCGCGCCTTGCAAAACCTCGAAAAGCCAAATGAGTTCCAGCAACGGACGGGTTTCCCGGAATCGGGCGTGGGGCAGTGCCGAGGCGCAAGTTTTTTGCCCATATTTGCCAGCTAACAAACAAATGGAGAAAATACGCATCCTCATTGTCGAAGACGACCCCATCATCGGGGCGGATTTGCAAGACCGCCTGCTCGACATGGGTTACGACACGCTCGGCCCAATCGCAGCCGGCGAGCAGGCCCTGCAAACCCTCGCGGAGCCGCCCGCGCCCGACCTCGTGCTCATGGACATCCAGTTGGAAGGCGCGTGGGACGGCATCGAGACCACCCGCCGCATCCGGGAGCAACACGCCGCGCTGCCTGTCATTTTCCTCACTTCCAATTCCGACGAGGCCACGTTCGCGCACGCCAAGTCCGTGCGCCCGCAGGCTTTCTTGTCAAAGCCTTTTCGCGGGCGCGATTTGCGCCACGCCATCGAACTGGCCATCGGCCAATCGGCCAAAGAACACGCAGCCGCAACGGGCACACCCGCCACCGATATCGAAGAGGACGCGCACTTGCTCGCCGACCGCCTTTTCATCAAGGTCAACGAACGCATGGTGCGGCTTTTCCTGCGCGACATTTTGTGGATGGAGGCCGACGATTATTACTGCAAAATCGTCACCCATGAGCGGGAGTTCTTGGTCGGGCAGACCCTCAAAAAACTCGGCGAGTCACTGACAGCCATACCCGAACTGATGCGCGTCCACCGCTCGTACATCGTCAATCTGGCGCACATCGAGGAAATCGGCGAGGCACAGCTGCACATCGGGCGGAAGGAAATCCCGCTGAGCAAGACCGCCAGAGAGGAACTGCTGTTGCGCATCCAGAAAATATGATGAAAAATCGGGCACCGAGCCGGGCGCGAAAAAAGGCACGGGCTTCGGCGGCAACTTGGTCGAGATGCTCGCCAAGAAGCTCAAAGGCAAGCCCGAAGTGGAGGCCGGCGAAACAGGCTACTCGACCACCATCCGGTTCGAGCAGTTCCGGGAAGTGTGATGTAAACCGGCATCGTTTTCCAAAATCGTCCGCACATGAAACACACATTGATTGGCCTCTTTTTGCTGGTTTTTTTCGGGCAAAGAACCGCTGCCCAAAACACTGACAGCCTCGCCGTCGCCGTCCAGCGGATGCCCGACGACACGGCCAAAATCCGAGCTGTTTACCAGCTCGGCACGGCGGAGTCCTCGCGCGATTTGGAGCGGAGCACCGCCGTTTTCCGGCAGGGCTATGGCCTCTTGGGGCGTTTGGGCAGCGGCGATTGGCAGCCCTATTTCGAGATGGCCATCGGGCGCAACCACGCCAACCAGAGCCGCCCCGATTCCGCGCTCCACTACTTCGGCTTGGCCCGGCAAGGCTTCGAGAAACGGGGCGACCAGCGCGGGCTGGCCAGCGTGTTTTCCAAACTCCGCTGGGTACACAACTACCTCGGCGATTTTGAAAAAGCCAGCGCAATGGCCTTCGACGCGCTCGCCATTTACGAGAAACTCGGCGACCAACCCGGCATCGCCACTGCACTTGGCAACATTGGCGACATCCTCTATTCGCAGGGCAAATACCGCGAATCCGCCGACTACCACCAACGCGCCTACGACCTGAACCAAAAACTGGGCCGCCCGGAACACATCGCCGTCGCCGCCCAGGGGCTGGGCGATGCGTGGCTACGGCTGGGCGACTATCAGAAATCCCTCATCTTTCAGGAAGAGGCACTCGCCATCCGCCGCAAATTGGGCGACCAAATGGACATTTCGCTCTCCCTCAACGCACGCGGCAACACCCTCAAATACCTCAAGCGCTACCCCGAAGCCCTCGCCGATTATCAGGAATGCCTCAAACTGGCGCGAGCCACCAAATTCGTGGCCATGGAACAATCGGCCATCGGCAACACCGGCCACGTCTATAACCTGATGGGCCGCTACCGCGAAGCACTGCCGTACCACCTCGAAACTCGCCGCGCCGTCCTCCGCGACAACAAACTCGACAACGCGGTCGAGAACCTGAGCGAGCTTGCCGAGGCTTACGCCGCGCTGGGCCGTTTCGATTCGGCCTTTTATTTCAAGTCCGAGGAACGCACACTCAGCGACAGCCTGCTCAACGCCGACAACCAACGGCGCATGGACGAGCTGCAAACCCGCTTCGAGACGGCCCAAAAAGAGGCCAAAATAGCCGGGCAAGCCGCCCAAATCTCGCGGCAACAAGTCGTAATCTGGCTCGTCGGCGGCATCCTCGCGCTGGTGCTCATCGGCGGCGCGCTGCTGTTCCGGCTGACGCGGATATTGCGGCAACGGAACGCGGAGAAGGAGTTTTTGATAAAGGAAATCCACCACCGGGTGAAGAACAACTTGCAGGTTTTGAGCAGCCTGCTGCACTTGCAATCGCGGCACATCACCGATTCCGCCGCGCTCGGTGCGGTGCGCGAGGGGCAGAGCCGCGTGGAGGCGATGGGCCTCATCCACCAGAAGCTGTACATGGGCGAGAACCTCGCGGCGGTTGACATGGGCGACTACCTGCGGGAACTTTCGGATACGCTGCTGGACTCCTTCGGCCTCGACGACGGCCGGGTGAAAATCGAGCCGAGGCTTGACCCGCTGCGCTTGGACGTGGACACTGCGATCCCGTTGGGTTTGATAATCAACGAGTTGGCGACCAATTCGCTGAAATATGCCTTTCCCGGCGAGCGGCGCGGCAGGGTCGAAATCGCGCTTTGGAAAGACGGGCAAAACCGCCTGTGCCTGCGCGTCTCGGACGACGGCGTGGGCAAATCGGGCACCGAGCCGGGCGCGAAAAAAGGCACGGGCTTCGGCGGCAACTTGGTCGAGATGCTCGCCAAGAAGCTCAAAGGCAAGCCCGAAGTGGAGGCCGGCGAAACAGGCTACTCGACCACCATCCGGTTCGAGCAGTTCCGGGAAGTGTGAGTGCGATGTACGCCTCCGTCCCAATCGCAAATCCCTTCCTCACCCGCGCCCATAGCGGCCCCGGTATTCCGTCGGCGACATCCCGGTGACTTTGCCGAACACCGAGCGGAAGGCTTTGTCGTCGGTGTAACCAACTTCGTACATCACCTCGTTCACGGTTTTGCGGCCCGTTTCGAGTTGTTTTTTGGCGGCCTCCACACGCACCCGTTGCAGGTATTCGACCGGCGAGTTGTGGGTGGCTTTCTTGAACCGCCGCTCGAAGGTGCGCCGCCCGATGTTGAAGCGGTCGGCCAGCGCGTCCACCATGATTTTTTCGGAAAAATGGCTTTCCAGATAATCCTGCGCCAGCAGCACGTCCGGGTCGCCGTGCATTTTTTGGCCTTTGAAAATGCTGAACGGCGATTGGCTGGTGCGCCCCATGTCGAGCACGAAAAACTTGGCGGCCAGCACTGCCGTTGCGCGGTCGGTGTATTTCTCGACGAGGTGCAGCAGTAAATTCCAGTATGAATTAGCCCCCCCGCTCGAATACAGGCCGTTTTGCTCGGTGATGACTTTATCCTCCATCAAAAGCACGTCGGGGAACATCGCCCGGAATTGGTTGGCAAACAGCCAGTGCGTCGAGCAGGGTTTGCCTGACATCAGGCCGGTCGAGGCCAGCAGGAACGCACCGAGGCAAAGGCTCGCCACCTCCGCGCCGCGTTGGTGCTGCCCGACAATCCAAGAAGCCAGCGGGCGGTTGGCCTCCAAAGCCTTTTCCAGGTTGCCGCTCAGGGCCGGCACGAGTATGAGGTCGGCTTGCCCGGCCTCGTCGGGCAGCGCATCGGTGCGGAACGTGACCACGCCTTCGTTGAGCCGGACTTCGCGGCTTTGGCCGACCAACAGGACGCGAAAAGGCGGCTCCTTGCCCTCGTTTTTGTGGAACTCATTGACCGCCGTGAACATATAGCGCGGGTCAATGATGGCCGCAGGCACGGCCATTTCGGGCACGAGTATCAGGACAGTTTTCATGCGGCAAATGTAGGCCGGCGAATGTCGGGATTGGCCCGTTTGTTGACGCTTCCGCACTGTTTCGGGCGGGCCTCAATCCAGCACTTCGGCCAAAGCCCGCCGCAGCTGCCCCCGCGAAAACGGCTTGAACAGCACCGGGTGCGCCGCATCGAAATCGGGCGATTCGGCCATGTCGCTACGCCGTGCGCCCGTGACGAAACAAATTTTCACCGCGAAATACGTCCGCAACAACCGTGCGACCGTCATCCCGTCGGGGGTGCCCGGCTGCCGGAAATTGAGCAACGTGACATCGGGCCTGTGCCGGGCGCAGAGCGCGAGTGCCTCTTGCCCGTCCTGGGCCTGCATGACGCGGCACCCGATGTCGCGCAGCAAGGACACGAGGTCTGCTGCTATGACGGGTTCGTCTTCGAGCAATAGGACGAGCGGCGTTCGCATGGCTGCGAAAGTCGGTGGCAGCCGGGCGAGTTGATGTATTTTTTCAGGGAAGCACGGGGATTTCTCAGGGAAGCCCTTTGCGCCGACCAGCGAGCCATCGCGGGGCCGACTGCCTGCGGCACTAACCCGGCGAGCGCAGGTAGTGCTTGTCGGCGTAAAAATTGCCGAACGGCACCAGCGAAATCAGCAGCAGCAACAGGCTTTTGCGCCTCGGCCAGCTGTATTCGGCGTGGCACATCACCACCAAGAGCACATACAAAATGAACAAAAGCCCATGCACCGAGCCGAACTGCCGCACAGCCATCGGCTGGCCCCAGACGTATTTCAATGGCATGGCGACGAACAACAAAATCAGGAACGAAATCCCTTCGGCGAAGGCCACGACGCGCAAGCGACCGAGCGTGGTTTGGAAAAGTTGGAACATCAAATTGGTGTGTGTGCGTGAAAGTTGGAAAAGTGGATTAGCCGGAAAACGCTGAAAGCGCGGAGGCCGCGCAAAGGTTCAGCGGGCGGGCATCATTCTCTCTGCGGCCAATCCAATCTTTTGGTCAAAAACTCGCCCCCAAGCTCACCCCGAACGTCCGCATCCCCGGCAGCGAGCCGAACTCCAAGCCCTGCGCGTTGCCCGCCCCGATGCTGCCTTCGGGGTTGATGTTGTCGGGTGCGGTGGTGTAAAAATAGAACAGGTCGCGGCCGGTCAAAGCCAAAGTCAGGCCCTGAAAAACGTGCGTCCGGGCCGCCAAACGGTTCGGCAGTTGATAAGCCAGCGTGATTTCCCGGCATTTGACCCAAGTGTTTTCGCGCACGGCGGGCGCGGTGTTGGCGCGGCCCCAGCCTCCGGCATTCAGGTATTTGTAATAATAATGGACGACTTGGGTGTTCGGCTGGCCGTTGGCGTGCACGCCGTCAAGGATGACCCCGACATTGGCCGTCGTGCCGTCGGGGCGCGTGAACGGCAGGCCGCCGCCCTCGCGTTCGAGCAGGGTTTCAGGGCTTTGGCCGCTTTGCAGGCCGAGCGCGTAGGTGCCGAACCACATATCGCCGCCCCATTTCACGTCGGTGAGCATGGTGAGCGACCAATTTTTCCACGAAAACGTGTTCGTCAGGCCGCCCGTGAATTTGGGCGTGGCGTTGGCGTAGCGGAGGAATTTCCCGTTTTCGTCAAAAATCCGAATCGGCACTTTCGTGTCGGTCAGTTTGTAAAAACGCCCGTCGTCCGAAACAATCGGCTTGCCCGTCGCCTCGTCGCGGACGTAATCGAAGCCGACGATGATGCCGTAAGGTTCGCCCGCTTTGACGGCGATGGACGGGCCGTTGGAGTTCCAGACGTTCGCCAGTTCGAGCACGTCCGCGCCCGCGTCGAGCTGCACGAGGCGGCTGCGGTTTCGAGCAAAATTGACGCTGGCTTTCCACGAAAAACGCGGCTGTTGGATGATTCGCCCGGAAATGATGGCTTCCACGCCTCGGTTGTCGAGCACGCCCGTGTTGATGCGGATGTTGGTGAACCCCGACGAATTGGGCACGGGCGAGGACAGCAATTGGTCATACGAATGCAGGTAATAGACCGTGAAATCCGCCGTCAGACGGTCGTCCCAGAGGCCGATGTCGAGGCCGGCTTCGTAGCTCAGGGCGCGCTGCGGGCGCAGGGCGATGGGCGGGATTTGGCTGGGCAGCGAGCCGGTGTTTTGGCCGTTGAACACGCCGGAATTGATGATTTTGCTCAATTGGTACGGCTCGTCGTCGCTGGCGGTTTGGGAGGCGGCGGCGCGGATTTTCAAGTGGTTGATGGCCGCTGGGATGCGCTCGCGGAAGGCTTCGGTGGCGACGAAACTGACGTTCGCGGAGGGGTAGAAATACGAGTTGTGGTCGAGCGGCAGCGTGGACGACCAGTCGTTTCGTCCGGTGATTTGCAGGAAAACCATGTTGCGCCAGCCCATGTCGAGGAATCCGAGCAGCGAGTTGATACGCTTTTCGTAAAAAGTCTCGCCGAGCGTGGGCAGCCCGGCGGCGGGGTTGTCGGGGTCGTTTTTGTAGTTGGAAAAAGCGTAGAGCAGCGGGTCGCGCCAGCGGTTGCTGCCCGTGCCGTAGATGCCGTAGTCGCGGCGTTGCCACGTCGCGCCGCCGAGGCGGAGGCTGGCGTTGAGGTCGCGGGCGAGGCCGTTTTTGTGGAAATTGAGGAAGCCCTCGGTGTTCACCACTTTTTGCTTGCCGAGGCGGTGCTCGTAGCCGATGTAATTGGACGGGTAGCCCGTGCCGTCGTCAATCGTGATGCCCGTGATGTCAATGGGTTTGCGGCGGGTTTCGAGTTCGTCGTTGGTGTTGTCCACGCCCATGCGCCCGGTCAGCGTGAGCCAGTCGGTGGCCTCCAAATTAAGGCCGAGCGAGCCGAGCCATTTGTCGCGGCGCAGCGTGGTGTTGTGGTTGTGGACGTTCCAAATCATGTGCGGATTGACGTACAGATACGGCCAATGCTCGCGGCTGGGGCGCGTGCCGTCGGGGTTTTGGTGGTCGAAATTTTCACCTTTGTAGCTGCGCGGAAAACTGTACACCATGCCAGACTCGAAGGAGTTGGCCGCGTCGTTCGACAGCGCGGGCGAGTTTTTGCGGAAATAATCCATGTAATTCACTGACAAATCGGCGCGCAGGCGGCGCGATACTTGCAGGTTGCCGCCGAGGTTGACGGTGTTCTGGCTGTAATTCGAGTTCGGGGTCACGGCCTCGTGGTCGGTGCGCGTGAGCGAAGCGCGGATGGTGCCGCCCGGCCCGCCGCCGGTGAACGCGAGGTTGTGCGAGATGGTGTGGCCGTCGTGGTAGAACAGTTTCAGGTTGTCGGGCTGCGGGTCGAAAGGGCGCATTTGGCCGTCCCCCCAGCGAATCATGGTGCCGTCCATGCGCGGCCCCCACGATTGCGAGCCGCCGTAGTAGCCGAACGACTGCGACGTGGATTGCCCGCCGGGGCCGTTCACGGCGTTGATGTCGGTGGGGTAAATGGGCGTTCCGTCGGCATCTTTTTCAAAAACGGGGGCGTTTTCGGAAATCGGGCCGCCCGCGCCGAAGGTGTTTTGCACGTCGCGGAAACGGTAGGGCTGGATGCTGCGGGCGTTGAAATTGTACTCCACGCCCAGCCCGCGCCGCGCCGCGCCTTTTTTGAGGGTTATCAAAATCACGCCGTTTTTGCCCCGCGCCCCGTAAAGTGCGGCGGCGTTCGCGCCTTTCAGCACATCGAAACTTTCGATGTCGGCAGGGTTGATGTTGTTGATGGCGCTGCCCCAGTCGCGCCCGCCGGTGATTTCCTTTTGCGTGGGCGATTCGGCGAAACCGGGGTCGTTTTCGAGCGGCACGCCGTCCACGATGATGAGCGGTTGGTTGTTTCCGGTGATGTTATTGTTGCCCCGGATGACGATGCGCGTCGTGCCGCCCTCCACGCCGTTGGGCTGCGTGATGTTCACGCCCGCCATGCGCCCGGCGAGGGCATTGACCAGATTGGGCGCGTTGGAGCGCAGCACCTCCTCGCCTTTCACTTTTTCGGTGGAGTAGCCGAGCTCGCGTTTTTGCCGCTGGATGCCGAAAGCCGTGACCACCACTTCGTCAATTTTGCGGCTGTCTTCCGCCAAAATCACGTTCAGCGAGGTGCGCCCGTCGAGCGCGATTTCCTGCTCCGCAAAGCCGACGTAGCGGAAAATCAGCGTCGCCGTTGGTTGCCCGACTCGGATTTTGAATTGCCCCTCGGCATCGGTGGTCGTGCCGTTGGCGGCGTTTTTTTCCGCGACGGAAACGCCGATGAGCGGCTCGCCGTCGGCAGTTTTGACCGTGCCGGAAATGGGCGTTTGGGCAGATAACGCGCTGAAAAACAGGAGATTGACGAGCAAAAAGAGCAGCGTGGCAGGACGGTGGAAGTGCATGGGAAATGCCATTTTGGATTGACGGCACAAAGTATTTTGACGAACCCAATCCGCCCGGTCATTTTATCAGAAAAGCCGACCTTCGGAGCCGAAAAACTTGACCGAAAAGCATGGCTAAACAGAAACTCACCCCACTGGGCGTGGAAATCCGCTTGGTGCAACAATCGTCCGACGATTTTATTTGCCTGACCGACATCGCCAAATTCGACAGCGACGAACCCGGTCAAGTCGTGCGGAATTACTTCCGCAACAAAGGCAACATTGATTTTTTGGGGGCGTGGGAAAAGCTGCACAACCCCGGTTTTAATTACGTCGAATTTGACGCAATTAGGGCCGCGGTCGGCTCGGCGAGCTTCACCATGTCGGCCAAGGAATGAATAGAGCGCACAGGCGCGGTCGGCATCAAAGCAACGGCAGGCAGGTACGGCGGCACGTTTGGGCACAGCGACATCGCGCTGCAATTCACCACTTGGCTCAGCCCGGAGTTCTATTTGTACGTCCTCAAAGATTACCAACGTCTCAAACAAGAGGAGCAAGGGCATCTGGAATGGAACATCCGCCGCCTCATCGCAAAGGCCAATTTCAGCATACACACGGAGGCCGTCCGGCAGAGTATCGTCCCGGTGGTTGACTGGAACACCGGAAAAGAGGCGATTTATCAAGCGACGGAATCGGATGTGCTCAACCTCGCCCTTTTTGGCATGACCGCCCGACAGTTCAAGGAAAGCTATCCCAACGCGGCGGGCAATCTCCGCGACAATGCCTCCGCTTTGCAGTTACTGGTGCTGGCAAGCCTCGAAGTCTCGAACGCCGAATTGCTGGAACAAGGCCTCGCGCGCTCGGAGCGGATTTTTGCGGCTCAACCAGAAAGCCCAAGAACGGATGGTGCTTTTGCTCGGCACGGCATCCGGCAAGGAACTCATCAAGCAACTTGCCCCGCCGGAAACCGACAGCGAAGACTGAGAGTGTGTTTTAAGAGTATGTTTTAAAATTTGACGGGTTGTTTTTGGCAAGTTGGAAATGGTGCAAATGCTTGATTTTCATGTTTTTAGTCCCGTAGGGACGATGACGTTTATAGAAACTCAATGCTATAAACGTGGCCGTCCCTACAGGACTGATAATCACTTGCAGAATCTGCAAAACCGGCCGCTTAAATTTTAAAACATACTCTTAGACAGCCTCAACCTTTGTTTCCTGCGATGCACCAGCGACAGTCAAATGTATTTCTGTGAATTAACATTTGAGACCCGCTTTTCAACCCTTCAACTTTTTCTCCCTTTTTCCTCAATCCTCGCGGCTTCCGTCGTCGGCCATGCGCACCATTTTCGGGCTGAACTTGGCGACCACGTCCACCAAATCTTGCTGCGCGTCCATCACTTCGTGGATGTTTTTATAGGCCATTGGAGCCTCGTCCAAGCCGCCGCCGATGAGCGACACGCCCATGTCTTGCAGGATTGTCCGAAGGTCGGCCTTGCTCACGGTTTTGATGGCTTGTGTGCGGCTCATTTGCCGCCCGGCTCCATGCGATGCGGAGTGGAGCGCGTTGGCGTTGCCCTTGCCGCGCACCAAAAATCCCGGCGCAGTCATGCTGCCCGGAATGATGCCCAGCACACCCGCGCTGGCCGGTGTTGCACCCTTGCGATGCACGATAACTTCCTGACCGTCAAGCATTTCCTTCCAAGCGAAGTTGTGGTGGTTCTCCACTTTGGCGAGCACTTGTGCGCCGATGGCTTTGGTCAGTTTGCGGTGGATGACCTCGTGGCAGGCCGAGGCATAATCGCCCGCAAGGTTCATCGCCAGCCAATATTCCTGCCCGGCCTCGCTGTTCAAATCCAGATAGGCGAGGTTGGCGGCCTCTTTCGGCAGCTTGCAAATTTCCTTCGCCAAGCGCGTGTAATGCCCGGCCACCATTGCCCCGAAACCCCGTGAACCGGAGTGCGTCAGCAGGGCCAGATACCGCCCCGCCGGGATGCCCAGCGGCGCGTCGGCTTCGGCAAAATGGATGATGCCCCACTCCACGAAGTGGTTGCCGCCGCCCGACGAACCCAGTTGCGAGAATGCCTTGTCTTTCAGGTTGCGGATGAACGCCGTCATCTCGAACTCTTTCCGGTCGAGCACTTGGTGGTACGCCCGGTCTTTGCCCCGGAACCCGTTGCCCGCGCCGAAGGCCGTGTGCGCGATGAGTTCGCGTTTGTAAAAAGATTTGTGCTCGAAAAAATGCTCCTCCGGCACGTCGAACACCGACAAAGCCATGCGGCAGCCGATGTCCACGCCCACGCCGAAGGGGATGATGGCGTTGCGCGTGGCCAGCACCCCGCCGATGGGCAGCCCATAGCCTTGGTGCGCGTCGGGCATCAAAGCCCCGGCCACCGTCACAGGCAGGCGCATGGCGATGTTCATCTGGTTTTTCGCGCCGTCCTCGATTTGGCTTTCGCCAAAAACGGCGTAATCCCCGGCAGTTTCGCGCAAGGCAATGGTGTCGTCGTTCGCGGCTTGGGCGGCCTCGATGAGCGCGGTGGCGAGCGGCGCGAGCACCGGGTCGTCGAGGAGTTTTTCCGGGCCGTCCAGCACATTTTTCAGGTGGGCCAATGCCTCGTTTTTTTCGGTTTCGGCAAATGCGGCAGCGGCAATTTCGAGGGCCAAGCCCAATGCCTTGCCTTGCGGGTAGCCCAATTCGAGCAAGTCGTGTCCAGTCAACATGATTGAAGATTTGAAGTGCCGGGAACGGCAGCAGCAGCGGCCAAGTTCCTTCCGAAATTTTGAAATTGCCGCCCCTCAAATCCCGCAACCCGCGCCCCCGACTGTCCGAAACCGAACACAATCGTTCGCGGGCGGGCATTTCAGAGGCGGGATTTTTTGCACAAAAAACTGATTTTCAACGACTTGAAAATCAGGCACAGGCTTGGCAGATGGCCGAAAACCGGGCAAGCCTGCACACCGCCCGCAATCCAGCCACGCCACAACGCAAAGAAAAATGATAGCAGAAAACATCAAAATCGCACTCCGCAGCCTTTCCAAAAAACGCAGCTACACTGCCATCAACGTCATCGGGTTGGCAACGGGCATCGCCGCCTGCCTGCTCATTTTCCGCATGGTCTGGTACGAGCTGAGCTTCAACAAAAACTTCAAAAATTACGGGCGCATCGTGCGCGTCGTCACCACTGAGCGCGACCCCAGCGGCGAGGAAGAATTTTCGGCCTGCATCCCCATCCCGGCCATGACGGCCATGCAGCAGACGGTGCCGCAGTTCGAGCAATTTGCCCGCATCCGCGAGGTTTGGCCGACGCTGACTGTGCCGAACCCGACGGGTGGCCCGGCCCTGAAAAAGTTTGCCCCGAACACACCGGAAATCGCCTTTTTCGTGGAGCCGAGTTTTGTGCAAATCTTTGATTTCGAGTGGCTCAACGGCGACCCGGCGACTGCCCTCAGCGACGTGGGCACCGTCGTCCTGACGAAAACAATGGCCGAAAAATGCTTCGGCTCGCCCGCCGCCGCGCTCGGCCAGACGGTGACGATGGACAACCACATCCAACTCGCCGTGCGCGGCGTGGTGGCCGACCCGCCCCGCAACTGCGATTTCCCGTTCCTGTACCTCGTCTCGTACAAAACGCTGGATGCCAATGCGGAATACTATTTCCACGACCGCAACAGCCACGAGTGGGGTAGTTGCAGCAGCAACAACCAAGCCTACGCCCTGCTCAAAGACCATAGCCAATGGCAAGCGGCCAGTGCCGCACTCGCCACCGTAGGTGAAAAAGAATACACCGAACGCGACGGCAAACGCTCCAAAACCCACCGCCTCCAAGCCCTCTCCGACCTGCACCACAACGAGGAAATCGGGCACAGCGGCTCGCACGTCGTCTCGAAAAACAGGCTTTGGGTGCTGACTTCCATCGGGCTGCTCATCCTCGTCATGGCCTGTTTCAATTTCATCAATTTGGCCACAGCACTGGCCGCCGGGCGCGCCCGCGAGGTGGGCGTGCGGAAAACTTTGGGCAGCAGCCGGGGGCAGTTGATTGCCCAGTTCATGACCGAAACAGTCGCCATCGTGCTGTTTTCGGTGGTGTTGGGCAGCTTGGTCGCGGCGGCCTGCGCCCCGCTTTTGCAGCACATTTCGGAGGTGCCGACGGATTGGCCGTTCTTTTCGGAACCAGCGGTGTGGGTATTTTTGGGCACGGCGACAGTCTCGGTGAGCCTGCTTTCGGGCATTTACCCGTCGCTGGTGCTGGCCGGTTTCCAGCCGACGCGGGCGTTTCGGAAAGACAATTCGGAGCAAATCGGCGGCGTATCGGTGCGGAAAGTGCTGGTCGTCGGGCAGTTTGCCATCGCGCAAGCGTTGATTGTGGGCACCTTGGTCACGATTTCGCAGCTGGATTACATCCAAAAAATGGACTTGGGCTTCTCGAAAGACCTCGTCTATAATTTCTCTTTTGCCAGCGACAGCGCGAGCCAATCAAAATTGGACGTGCTGAAACTGAGGCTTTCGCAGCTGCCAGCCGTCGAGATGGTCACGTTCGGCAGCGACCGCCCGGCGAGCAGCAACACTTGGAGCAGCAATTTCGCGCTCGGACGGGGCAGCAACGACGCGCCGTTCAACACCTCGTTGAAATTCTGCGACGCGGATTTCCAGAAAACATACGGCCTCAAACTCGTGGCCGGGCGTTGGCTCGAACCGAGCGACACCATGCGCGAAGTGGTCGTCAACGAGACCATGCTCCGCAAACTCGGTGTGTCGCCGGAAGAGGCCCTGCAAAAAGAATTGCGCCTCGGCGGGCGGCGGCACCGTCCGGTGGTCGGCGTGGTCAAGGATTTTCACTCGCACTCCGCGCACTCCGAATTGGAGGCCCTGACCATGACCACGCGCCGCGAGTTTTATGGCGAGTGTGGCCTGAAAATCCGCCCCGACCGCATGGCGGAAGCCGCGCCCGCTATCCAGAAAATTTTTGACGAGACCTTCCCGGAGCAAGTGTTCTCTGGCAACTGGTACGATGAGTCCATCGCCCGCTTTTACCGCGACGAGAACCGTTTTTCGGCCACTTGCAAGGGTTTTGCGGTGCTGGCTGTGCTCATCGCCTGCCTCGGCTTGCTGGGCCTCGCGGCCCACGCAGCGGCACGGCGCACGAAGGAAATCGGCATCCGCAAGGTGCTGGGCGCGTCGGTCGCGGGCATCACGGGTTTGCTGGCCAAGGATTTCCTGAAATTGGTCGTCGTGGCGATTGTCATTGCCTCGCCCGTCGCCTATTATTTCATGCAAAAATGGCTCGCCGATTTCGTCTATCGCATCGAAATCCAATGGTGGGTGTTCGCCGGGGCGGGCTTGGCGGCAGTGGCGATTGCGTTCCTGACGGTCAGTTACCAGAGCGTGAAAGCGGCCTTGTCCAACCCCGTGAAATCGCTGCGGAACGAGTGAGGGGGAAGGGGTTTAAAAGCGGAAGGGGGGTTGGTTTTTTTGGGGGTTGAATTTGTTTAATAATAGAAAACCACAACCGGTGTGT
>JBKBIC010000015.1:0-37959 GCA_046299435.1 Saprospiraceae bacterium | reverse complement strand
ACGCCCGCAAAGGCAACCACATCATCACCGCCGAGACCGAGCACAAGGCCATCCTCGACACCTGCAAACACCTCGAAAAAGTAGGCGCCGAAATCACTTACCTCAAAGTCCAAGAAGACGGCCTCATCAACCTCGCCGACCTCGAAGCGGCCATCACGCCAAAGACCATCTTGGTCTCCATCATGTGGGCCAACAACGAAACCGGCGTGATTCAACCGATGCGCGAAATCGCCCAAATCTGCGAAAAACACGGGGTGCTTTTCCACTCCGACGCGACACAGGCCGTCGGCAAAATCCCGACCCTCCCGCGCGAGACCGGCGTTCACCTCATGTCATTCACTGCCCACAAAATGTACGGCCCCAAAGGCGTGGGCGCACTTTACGTCAGCCGCAAAAACCCCCGCGTGAAAGTCACGGCCCAAATGGACGGCGGCGGACACGAACGCGGGATGCGTTCCGGGACTTTGAACGTGCCGGGCATCGTCGGCTTCGGCAAAGCCGCCGAAATCGCACGGCTCGAAATGTTCGACGACGCGGCTCGCATCTCCAAATTGCGCGACCGTCTGGAAGCCGAACTCTGTAAACTGGAAGAAACGAAAATCAATGGCAACGTCAACAGTCGGATGCCGCACGTCACCAATATCTCGTTCAAACACGTTGAAGGCGAGGGACTTATGATGACTTTCAACCAGAACATCGCCGTCTCCAGCGGCTCGGCCTGCACCTCAGCCTCGCTCGAACCCTCTTATGTTTTGGTCGGCATGGGCCTCGGCGACGACCTCGCGCACTCGTCCATCCGGTTCTCCCTGGGCCGCTTCACGACCGAGGAAGACGTGGAGACCGCCATCCAATTGGTCACCGACGGCGTGAACCATATGCGCGACCTTTCGCCCATTTGGGAAATGTACAAAGACGGCGTTGACCTCACGAAAATCGAGTGGGCAGCACATTAATTCGAGTGATGAGTTGCGAGTGATAAGTGATGAGTTTTTGTGCTCCACTCTCGCTCCCAGCTCATCATTCATCACTCAAAACTCATCACTTTAAATAAAATGGCATACTCAAATAAAGTCCTCGACCACTTCAAAAACCCCCGCAACGTCGGAACCCTCGACAAAGACGCGAAAAACGTCGGCACCGGCCTCGTCGGCGCGCCCGAATGTGGCGACGTGATGCGCCTCCAAATCGAGGTGGATGACGCGACCGGCACCATCCGCGACGCGAAGTTCAAGACCTTCGGCTGCGGCTCGGCCATTGCTTCCTCCTCGCTCGCCACCGAATGGCTCAAAGGCAAAAGCCTCGACGAAGCCATGAAAATTGACAACATGGACATCGTGGAAGAACTGGCCCTCCCGCCCGTCAAAATCCACTGCTCCGTGCTCGCCGAGGATGCCAACAAGGCCGCCATCAAAGATTACCAAGAGAAAAACGGCCTCGCCGTCGGCGCGGAAGCCGAAATGGCAATGGCCTGATTTTTCACCAAAACTGAACTGCCATGATATTCGTCGCAGATACAGCCAAACAGAAAATCCAAGAAATCCTCCGCTCGGAGCAGCTCTCCGACGACTATTTCGTGCGCGTCAGCGTGACCTCCGGCGGCTGTTCCGGCCTGTCGTACAAAATGGACTTCGACAACGAATCCAAGCCCAACGACCAAGTTTTTGAGGACAACGGCGTGAAAGTCGTGACCGACCTCAAAAGTTTCCTGTACCTGTTCAACACCACGCTCGAATTTTCGGGCGGCCTGAACGGCAAAGGCTTCCAGTTCAACAACCCGAACGCCAGCCGCACCTGTGGCTGTGGCGAGAGTTTCGCGGTCTGACGCATTCAGCCCGTCCGTTTTTTGAGAGGGCACAATTTCCGACACCGGAAATGTGCCCTTTTTTCGTGCCTTTCCGGCCCAAAAAAGGGCACAAAAAAACCTCCGACGGAAGCCGCCGGAGGTTCGGAAATAGAGTATCAATCAAATGCCTCGGATTGTTTAAGCAATCTTGACATCCACTGCATTCATTCCTTTTTTGCCACGTTCGGTGCGGAAGACGACTTGGTCACCCTCGCGGATGTCGTCAATCAGGCCGCTGACGTGTACAAAAATTTCCTCTTTCGAGGCGTTGTCAATCACGAAGCCAAAGCCTTTGGATTCGTTGAAGAACTTTACGGTTCCACTTTGCATTGAAAAAAAATTGAATTGTAATGTGGCGATTTGCCGAGTCAAAGGTAGCCCGACATTCTATAACCCTTTGATATTCAATATTATTAACAGAATTTATTTTTCGGCTACTGTATCCTGTCCGACGAATGCATCCGCTCAGGCAGGTTTTGGGGGTTTCTGGAAAATAGCATTGGCCGTCAGCTCGAAGTCGGGCAAGACCGGGGCCGCCGAGCAAATTGCTGCGCCGGTGCAAACCGTCATCTGCGACAAATTTGGCCCGCGATAAACGTGAACCTGCTCGCGCAACGGGAAAATATGCCACACCACAAGCACGCCCGATGCCCGGAAATCATCCATTTTTTCGTGTACCAGTTCCATCTGGTCTTTCTTGGAAATCACCTCAATCACAAACAGCGGCACTTGGTTTTCGCCGTATGCCGTCCGGGCGATTTGCTCGTCGGTCAAGTACGAAACGTCCGGTCGGCGATGGTTTTTGCCAAAAAATATGTCGCCTTCGGGCATGAGTTCGCCGCCCAAATGCTTTTGAGCGACAAGTTGGCGAAAGAACGCCAGTAGATTTTTGACAATGAAAAATTGAGTGAAATCCATGGCAGAAGATTTTGCGACCAGCCCGTTGAGCCATTCGTACTTGAACCCATCCTCGCGCTGCGAGTAGCGGCGGCGGAATTCCGTCCACGAAATCGGTTTGGGCACACGCTTCTGCGGCACACCGTTCGGCGCGCGGGCATCGTGCTGGGTAGTGATGGCCGGGGTTGTTGGTGCGGTGGCAGCGGTCAACATGATTGGCTTTTTTTGCAAAGTTACTTTTCGACGGGCGAAAAACGCGCAGCACCTTTGCCCACGATTTCCCGATAAAAACGGGACGCTCCCGCCCATGCCGCATCCGCTCGAAATCGTGCTCGCGCCCGCCGAACTGCACGACGAAACCCTGCTCCGACAAAAAGCAGCCCGCCAAACAGGCCTCCGCCCGGAGGATATTTCGCACATCGAAGTCCTGAAACGCTCGCTCGATGCCCGCAAACACCCGCCCGTGTTCCGCCTGCGCGTCGAAGTTTTTGACAAAAAAGAAGTGTTCCAGCCCGAACCTGCGCTGCTCAACAACCTGCGCCCGGTGGCCGAAAACGCCCCGCGCGTCGTCATCGTCGGGGCCGGGCCTGCCGGGTATTTTGCCGCGCTCGAACTTTTGGAACTGGGCCTCAAACCCATCGTGCTCGACCGGGGCAAGGATGTCCGCGCCCGCCGCCGCGACCTGCGGGCCATCCAGCAATTCGGCGATGTGAATCCGCACTCCAATTATTGCTTCGGCGAGGGCGGCGCGGGGACGTACTCCGACGGCAAACTTTACACGCGCTCCGAGAAGCGCGGCAACCTCCGCAAAACCCTCCGGCTGCTGGTCGAACACGGCGCGAAAAGCGATATTTTGATGGACGCGCACCCGCACATCGGCTCGAACAAATTGCCCGAAGTCGTGCAGAACATCCGCGAGACCATCCTCCATTTCGGCGGCGAGGTGCATTTCGGGCAGCACGTCACGGGATTGATTTTGAAAAACGGCCGCATCCTCGGCGTGCAAACCACGACGGTTGACGGCGGACGGTTGACGGCGGACGGCGATGAGGAAAATTCATCATTCATCGCTCATCATTCATCATTCACCGGAAGTGCCGTGATTTTGGCAACGGGCCACTCTGCCCGCGACATTTACAAACTACTGTCGGACAACAAGTTGCGCCTCGAAAACAAACCCTTCGCGCTCGGCATCCGCATCGAGCACCCGCAGCCGCTGATTGACCAAATCCAGTACCGACAAAGCCCGCGCGACCCGGATTTGCCCGCGTCGAGCTACAGTTTGGTGTGCCAAGTGCGCGGGCGCGGCGTGTTTTCATTTTGTATGTGTCCGGGCGGACTGGTCGTCCCGGCGGCCACCGCGCCCGGCGAAATCGTGGTCAACGGCATGAGCATGAGCCGCCGCGATTCGCCCTACGCCAACTCCGGCATGGTCACGTCCGTCGAAGCCGAAGACCTCGCAGACTGGCAAAAACACGGTGTTTTCGCAGGGCTGGAATTTCAGAAATCGGTCGAGCAACGCCTTTTTGCCGCCGGGGACGGCAGCCAAAAAGCACCCGCCGTGCGCCTGCCCGATTTTTTGCGGGGCAAAATTTCGGCCTCGCTGCCCGGCACGTCGTACATCCCCGGCCTGTTCGCCGCGCCGCTGCACGAACTTTTGCCACCTTTCATTTACAAACGCCTCCGCGACGGGCTGGCCGAGTTTGGGAAGACCATGCGCGGCTTTTATACCGAAGAAGCCAACGTAATCGGCACGGAATCAAGGACTTCCGCGCCCGTCCGTATCCCCCGCGATGCCGAAACTTTGATGCACCCCGACGCGCTCGGCCTATTTCCCTGCGGCGAAGGCGCGGGCTTTGCGGGCGGCATCATCTCGGCGGCGATGGACGGGCAGCGGGTGGCGCGGGCGGTGGGGGTATTTGTGAGACGGTGAGACGGTGGGAGGGCGAGACGGCGAGACGGCGAGACGGTGAGACGGTGAGAGGGTGAGACGGCGAGAGGGCGAGACGGTGAGACGGTGAGAGGGTGAGAGGGTGAGACGGCGAGAGGGTGAGAGGGTGAGAGGGCGAGACGGCGAGAGAGTGAGAGGGCGAGAGAATTGAGATTGCAGGCAGATTGATATTTTTGCCAGAAACACACCCTTACAAACATGAGACAAACTTTCGCCTTACTTTTTTTTCTGTCCGGTGCCGCGCTTTTGGCCCAAAAAAACACCCTCGACAGCCTGCGGACGGTGGCTGCGCGGGAGCCGGATTTGGCGAAAAAGCGGATGGCACAGCATTATGTGGTGTTGAACGCGATTCCCGCCAATCTTGACTTGGCGCAGGCGTACACGGATTCTTTGGAAGTGACCATTGGCCGTCTGGGGCAGCCCGAAATCATGGGGCACGTTTACAGTTTGCGGGCACAAATCGCACAGGAGCGGGACAACCCCGCCGCCGCACTGGAACTGTACCAGCGCGCCCTCTCCCACGCTTTGGAGCACAAACACCCGCTCAGCGAGTCCCGCACTTATGTCAACATGGCTGGCTTATTTGTGGACATGGGGAAAATGGACGAAGCCGTGCGATATTACCGGATGTTCCAGCAAAAGGCACTTCCCGACACCACCGCAGACATCCGTAGTATGTGGCTGACCGCACAAACCGGCCTCGGAATCGCCCTCAAAAACCAGAACAAACTGGCCGAAGCCGCCGAAGAATCGAAAATCGGGCTGGAACGTGCCCAACGGTACGGGGCCAAGCGGCGGATATGGAATTTTTACGACAACCTCGCCATGATTTACGGGCGCATGGGCGATTACAAAACCAAACTGGATTACTCGCGCCGGGCATTGGCCGTCGTCCCGCTCTCCGATCCGTTCGTGACCACCGTTTGGAACAACATGGGGGCCGCTTTCTTGATGCTGGGTCAGTCCGATTCGGCGGCCATCTACTACGAAAAGACGCTGCACCATCCGACGGCAAAGTGGAAATCCCTCATCCACGCCTACGACGGGCTTTCCCAAGTGCATTTTGAAAAAGGAGATTACCAGCGCGCCTACGATTATTCGCTGCAAGCCGTGCCGCTCGCCGAAAAATCGGGCAACGCCATGACCAAAGTGGCCGCGCAAACCCAACTTGGCAAAAACTTGATGGGGCTGAAACGGTACGCGGAGGCAATCGCCACCTTCCGAAAAACACTGGCCATCATGGATGCCGACAAAGACTATGCTTTCATCGAAGAGCGGGCCAACGTCAACAAATACCTCGCCCAAGCCATCGCGCTCGAACAAGGCGCGCCCGCCGTCGCCGACCTGATAAACGAGTACGTCAAAGGCCGCGACAGCATCCACAATTTCGCGGTGACGCACACCATCGAGCAGGCGCGCATCCAGTTCGAGACGCGCCAAAAGGAGGACAGCCTGCTGCTGCTCCAAGCCCACAACCAGTTGCAAATCAGCCAATCGGAGCGGTACAAAATGGGCCTGTTCGGAGGGCTTGCCCTTGCCGCCGCGCTGGCCGGGCTGTACTTTTTGGCCCGCAAAAACCTCCGGCTCGAAAAAACCGAGAACCGTTTTTTGGCCGAAAAAAACCGCGAGCTGCTCGCCAACAACCAGCAACTGCTCACTGAAATTGGCGAATCGGCCCAACCCCGTGCCGCTGCCGACCTGCTGGCAGAGCGTGCCATCGTCCTGACAGACCGGGACAAGACCCGCGTCCCGCTGGCCGACATCCTGTTCGTGGAGGCGCAGGGCAACGGCGTTTTCATCCACACCCTCGGCGGCGGCAAAATCTGGGAATGGCAGTCGCTGGGCAATTTCGCGGCCCTGTTGCCGCCGGGCGCGTTCCTCAAAATCCACCGCTCGCACATTGTCAATCTTTCCAAAATCAAATCGCGCCGAGCGCGGCTGCTCGTCTTGCACGACGGCACGGAGCTGCCCATCGGCGCGTCGTTCCGCCCGGCGGCGGATGCGGCCTTGCCGCTCGGCGGCAGTGCTGCAAGCGATTCGAGCGCGGACTGACGGCGGGGCATCGCTCGTTCGTCATATTTTCCTTTTTGTTCGTGGGATAAGCGTTGGGGCGGCCTGAAAATCAGGTCGCCCCAACGGTTTTTTGCCTTGCGACCTGCGCTTGGCCGCCCGCCCCGCGCGGCATCTTTTCCACAAAACTTGGTTTTTAAACATGAAAAAATCTCTTCTTTTCTTCTTTTTCCTGTCCGCGATGTCGGGCTGGCTTCCGGGGCAGGCCCCGGCCATTCAGTGGCAAAACACGATTGGCGGCGAGTCGTATGACGTGATGTACGATGTGCTGCAAACCGCCGATGGCGGCTACTTACTCGGCGGTTTATCGAGGTCAAACACAGCAGGTGATAAAACCGAAAACAGTCAGGGTGGCAATGATTATTGGGTCGTAAAACTGGATGCCGTCGGCAACATCCTCTGGCAAAACTCGCTCGGCGGAGACTCGGATGATGTCCTGAATTCCATGCAGCAAACACCGGACGGTGGCTACATCCTCGGCGGATATTCGTACTCCGGGCTTTCGGGTGATAAAACAGAGGCCAGCCTCGGCGGTGCGGATTTCTGGATTGTCAAACTGGACGCAGTGGGCAACATCCTTTGGCAAAATGCCATCGGCGGCAGCGGGCAGGACATTCTTTATACCATCCAGCAAACGACCGACGGCGGCTACGTTGTCGGCGGCCAATCCGATTCAAATATTTCGGGTGACAAGACCGAGAACAGCCAAGGCGGGACGGACTATTGGGTTTTGAAACTCGACGCAGCGGGCAACATCGTCTGGCAAAACACCATCGGCGGCAGTTTTTACGATGAATTGCGCTCCATGCAACAAACCGCCGACGGCGGCTACATCCTCGGTGGGTGGTCGTCATCCGGTATTTCGGGCGACAAAACCGAACCGAATTTAGGCTCAAATGGCGATTATTGGGTCGTCAAATTGGACGCTTCCGGCAACATCTTGTGGCAAAACACCATCGGCGGCAACGCCAACGATGTGCTCCGCGATTTGCAGCAGACCACAGACGGTGGCTACATCCTCGGTGGATACTCGCGTTCCAATATTTCGGGCGACAAAACCGAGGCCAGCCTCGGCGTGGAGGATTATTGGGTCATCAAATTGGACGCATCTGGGGGCATTCAATGGCAAAACACCATTGGTGGAAGTGCGGAAGATGTGTTGTTGTCTTTGCAACAGACCACTGACGGCGGCTTCATTGTGGGTGGGTATTCTGCCTCCAATATTTCTGGGGACAAGACTCAAAATGGATGGGGCAGCTACGATTATTGGGTGCTCAAACTGAACAGTACCGGCGGCATCCTCTGGCAAAGGACTATTGGTGGCGAGGATTTGGACCAACTGTACGCCGTGAAGCAAACCACTGACGGCGGCTACATACTCGGCGGGCATTCCCGCTCCCTCATCTCCGGCGACAAAACCGAAAACGGCCAAAACACGGAGTCAACAGACTTTTGGGTCGTCAAATTGCTGACCGACCAACCCCCAACCCTCCTTTCCCTCTCCGAAAACACCGTCAAAATCAAGTACCACAGCCCTGTAAGCCCCTCGACCGTCAACGCCACGAACCTCAAAATCTGGGGCGACGAGACCGGTGCCCGCACGGGCAGCTACGCCGTCGCCAACGACACCGTGACCTTCACGGCCAACGCGGGTTTCCGGCCCGGCGAGCTGGTGCACATTACGTCCAAAAGTGGGCTGCAATTCACCGGTGGATTCCCGACGACGGCCTTTTCGTGGGTGCGCCAGTCGGTGGTCACGCACCCGACCGATGCGCGGTTCGATACCATTGGCACGGGCATTTTCCTGCCTACCGCCGCCACCGCATATTCGTATGAGGCCCTCATGTCGGATGTCAACCGCGACGGACTGCAAGACATGGTTTACAGGTATCACGCCAGCTATGGGGCTGCCACCAACATCCTCGTTTACCTGCGAAATGGCGACGGCACGTTCGCTGCCCCGGCCACTTACTCCACTGCGGCCTCGCACTCTGGCCTGCGGGGCACACCCGATTTGAACAACGACGGATACCCGGATTTGCTCCTTTACCACAATGTCCCGTCCCAAATCCACGTCCGGCTGAACAACGGCGCGGGCGGGTTCGGTGCGCCCGCTTTTTATCCCGTGACGAACTTCTGCAACGGCGTGAGCGCGTATGACTTGGACAAAGACGGCGACTTGGACCTTGTGGCCTTCGCGGGCAATTCCTCGCTTTCGCTGAACACCATCAGCGTCCTGAAAAACAACGGCAACGGCACCTTCGCCGCACAGGTCACGACCAACACTTCCGTGTTCGGGACAACCTGCCTGCCTGCCGACTTGGACAACGACGGCGATTTCGACATGATTTACACATCAGGCTCGCCCTTCGGCAGCGCACCCACGTTCAGGGTTTACAAAAACGACGGCACGGGGGCACTTTCGCTGCACAGCTCGCAAGCCAACCCAGCCCTCAAAACCGTTCGCACGGCTTTCGATTACAATGGGAACGGCAATGTGGATATGGTGGCGATGACCCCCAACTCCGAAATTTACCTGTCCAACAGCGGTCTGAACTATTCCATCAATGCGCCCACCACACTTTCCGCCGAGGCAAGTTGGATGCATTCCGGCGACCTCGACGGCGACGGCGACCTCGATATTTTCGGCGGAAACACCCTCAACGCCGCCCAAACCAGCTGGGACGAACTGCCCATGCGCTATTGGCTGAACGACGGCAGCGGCGCGTTCACGCAGACGACTTCGTCGCTCGTGATGAAACTCCTTTCCTACCTCGACCTCACCGATTACGACTCGGACGGCGACCTCGACCATATTTACCTGAAAGCCAACGGCGAAATCGGCGTGGCCCTCAACGGCTGCGACTCCACCACTTACTTCGCCGACGCGGACGGCGACGGGTTCGGCGACGCAGGCAACACGTTCTCCTCCACCGATTGCGAGCCGCCCGCTGGCTTTGTGGCCGACTCGACGGACTGCGACGATGCCAACGCCGCCATCAATCCCGGCGCGACGGAAATTTGCGACGGCACCGACAACGACTGCAACGGCCTGACCGACGACGGCACTGGAACCTGTCTTCCCGATGCCAACGTCGTCGGAAGCCCCACGCAGGTCGGCAACCCATATTTGGATGTGTTGAACGGTGCGACCACGACCAATTTCGACAACGGCACCGCGTTCGGCACGGTTTGCGCCAACAGCGGCACGGTGACGCATTGGTTTGCCCTCCAAAACTTGGGCAACGGCGACTTGGTTTGGTCGGGCCTTTCGTCGGACAATCCCAACTTGGTGGCCGCGCATGGCTTCTCGCTGCCCGTGACCCTGCCGCCCAATTCCGGCGCGACGTTTTGGGTGACTTTTGACCCAAGCACGCCCGGCGCGCACACCGGCACAGTGAGCGTCACGACCGATGATTCGGACGAAAATCCGTACACATTTACGGTGAGCGGCCTGTCCGAGCAGCCGACGAATTTCTACGCCGACGCGGACGGCGACGGTTTTGGCGATGCAAACAACGTCACGCTTGCCTGCGCTGCACCGGCTGGGTACGTCGCCAACGCCGACGACTGCAACGATGCCAGTCCCACGTCATATCCCGGCGCGCCCGAACTCTGCAACGACAACCTCGACAACGATTGCGATGGCCTCGTGGACGAGACCAACCCGGCGGTCACGTTCACCTACGTCAAACCCTCGTGCGTCGGCGGCTCCAACGGCAAAGTCACCGCTAACCCCACTGCGCCCGTCTCTGGCTACTCATACATCTGGAACACCGGGGCCACCACCCGCACCATTTCCAATCTTTCGGCCAACGAATACACCGTGACCGTGACCAAAAACAACACGGGTTGCTCCACCGTCGGGTACGCCGCATTAGACGATCCGACCCCGATTTCCATCGCCCTGACCATCACCCATCCAAAATGTTTCGGCGATGCCACCGGCCTCGTCGTTGCTTCCGCGAGCGGCGGCTCCGGCACGAAAACCTACGCATGGAGCACGGGCGGCACAGGCATCAAAATCCAAAACCTCGTCGCTGGTGATTACACCGTGACCGTCACGGATGCCAAAGGCTGCACCGAAACCGCCACCGCCACGCTCACCGAACCCACCGAATTGGAAATGACTTTCACCACCGAAATCCTCTCGAACGGCAAGATGCGGGTCACGCTCTCGGCCAGCGGCGGAACCCCGTACACGAGTGGCTCGGCATACAAGTTTTGCAGGGTCAGCCCGACGGGCAGTTGCGGTTTTGTGAATACGAACGTGTACTCGAACCTCATCCCGACCCAAACCTACCTTTTCCGCGCCCGCGACAAAAACGGTTGCGTGGACGAAGTGGCGGTCGGCGGCACCACCAAGCCCGCCCACGCCCGCACAAGCGACGGCACCGAACCCAGTTTTGAAATCGCCCCCAACCCGCACACCGACAAATTTTTCATCACGAAAACCACCGAAACCGACACCGATTTGCGCCTGCAAATCCTCGATTTGGCCGGGCGCGTCGTGGCTGAAAAAGTGTGGCCTGCCGCCTCGGATGTCCTCGAAATCCAGACCGGCGATTGGCCCGCTGGCGTGTTTTTCGTGAAAATTCTGGGGGCAAACGGTACCATGCACCAAACCCTGCGCGGCGTGAAAACCGATTGATTTTCACCAAATCCGCACCAACAAAAACGGCGGGCCGGCTTTCATGCCGACCCGCCGTCTGTTTTTCGGGCGAAAAACGCAGGCTCAATTTTTCACGAAACGCACCGGCGAAACCTGCCCGCCGATTTCCAGTTCCAGTACATAAACGCCTGATTGCCAACCGTTCACGTCCAACTCGAACGTAGCAGCGTTGGCCTCGCCATTTGCCACCGTTTGGCCGAGCAAATTGAACACGCGCCAGTTGTAGGCATGAGAGATGAGGGATGAGGGATGCTCGACGCGCACCCGTGCGGAGTGGCGGGCGGGGTTCGGGAAAATTTTAATGGCAAATTCGGCAGTCGGTTCCGGTTGGGTGCTGACTGCGCCCTGCTCGCAGTTGACCAACCGGGTGCGGAACAGTTGCAGACCGCCGCGCTGTGTGCCGACCACCATTTCGAGCAGGCCATCGCCGTCGAGGTCGGCGAAAGCCGGGTGGGCGCGGCTGCCCACGTCCACATTGCCCCAAGTTTTGGACACGAGCGGCATCGGGTTGGCGGTCGAGTCGGTGAGTTGGTAGGCTTCCAGTTTGCCGTCCTGATTGCCAACGACGAGCAGCAGCCCGTCGGGGGTCTGGGCGACGGCGGGCGAGGCGTGGCCGACGACTTCGCCGAAGATTTTCACGTCAATCGCGCCGAGTTTTTCCACATCCTCGACCGAATTGAACTTGAATTGCGTGGGCGTGCCCCGGTTTTTGAAATAGTTGACGTTGCCTTTGCGCTCGCCCACGAGCAGGTCGGGCAGGCCGTCGCGGTTCACGTCGTGGATGAACGGCGTGGACGAGATGCCGGGGTCTATTGTCAGCCAAAACGGGTCGGCATCGTATTTCATCTGCATCGGGTTGCCCGCGCCCGCCGTGTTTTCGTAATGATAAAACCAGCCGCCGAAGCCGCCAACCAGCAAATCCAAGTCGCCGTCGCCGTCCAAATCACCGAATGCCGGGGCAAAATCGTAGTCGTTCGGCGCGAACTGCGACATTCCGAGCCAGTCCGTGTCGGTCAGTTGGAACCTGGGTTCGGCGTGCGTGCCCGTGTTCAGGAAAAGGTAGAGCCGCGCATTGTTGGCGTTGCCGGGCGTGAAAAAGCCAAAGTTGCCGACCACGATGTCCAACAGGCCGTCGCCGTCCACATCGGCGAGGGCCGGGTGGGCGATGGTGCCCACGTCAATCATGTCGCGGGTGAGGAGGCTGCGGCTTTCGAGTTCGAAGTCGTGGTTCGAGTTGGAGCCGTGATTTTTGTAGAACCAGACGTTGTTGATGTCTTCCACCACGCCGCGGCCGCTTGGGCAGACGAGCATATCCTTCGCGCCGTCGCCGTCCACGTCGAGGTAAAAAGCCGCCGGGAAACCGGCCAAATCCACCGGGTCGGAATAGGACGGGAAGGCCGTGTCTTGGGCCATCATCCAAGCATTGGCTTTGGTGCCGCCGTTGACCATCATGTTCAGGCACGAAAACGAAATGTCGCCGAGCACCACTTCCATGTCGCCGTCGCCCTCTTGGTCGAAGGTCATCACCGTAGAGCCGGGGTGCAGGCCGTCGCGGTCTTCCGCGCCGCCGTCGCCCGTGAGGCCGAGGCAGCAAGCGTCGGTCGTCGCGCCGAGGCAGTTTTTGCAGGCGATGAGGCCACTTTCGTAAAAATCGCCCCAGCATTTGTCTTTTGCCTCGAAAATGAGGCTGTCGCGGCCAAAACCGCGCTCGACCGATTGGTTTTCGAGCAGCCAAATGTGGCCGCCGACGCTGGCCTCGAAGGTCAGGATGTCAATGTCGCCGTCGCCGTTGATGTCGTTGAACTCCGGGATGTCGTCCGTCGAGACAGTCAGGTTGTTCCAAAAACCGGGCATCTCGTCGGGGTAGTACACGATGTCGGTATCGCAAGTGAGGCAGTTGGGGTAGTGGAACTTGAACGGCCTGAATTTCAGGATTTTATTTTCAAAATAGCCCTTGAACACCTGCACGCCCAGCGAGCCGGGCCGCAACGAGGAGCAAAAAATATCTGCCGCGCCGTCGCCGTCGAAATCGCGCAGCAGCATCCAATCCGAGCAAGGCGGGAAAAAACAGGCGTATTCCGGGATGTACTTGTAGGCCGCCGTGCCGCCTGTCAGGTTGTGGACGAAGGTCAGGATGGCATCGCCCGCACGGTCGAAGACCACCAAATCCAGCACACCATCGCCGTTCAGGTCGGCGGGCGAGATTTGGGCTTGGTTCAGGCCGCCCGCGAACGGGTAGGCGAGGTTTTTACCGTTGACGGTCACGGGAAATTGGAGTGGCTCGAACTGCTGTATTTGCCCAAAAACACCGGGCAACGCAGCCAAAAACAGGCAAAAAAAGGCGAAAACACGCATCGAATGAAGATTTGATTTTTTGCAACAAAACTACGCCGGGCCACTGCGCTTGCCGGACGCAGGATTCCAGATTTTTAGACACCAGATGTCAGATTTGGAGATAGCAGATTTTGAGATGCCAGATTTTGAGATGCCAGATGCCAGATTTTGAGATGCCAGATGCGCTTCGAACAATCTGAAATCTCCAAGTCTGATATCTCAAAATCTGGCATCTGGCATCTTAGAAAATCTGGCATCTCAAAAAATCACCGTTGCCAGCGGAGCGTCCGGGCCAGCCTGTCCACGTCTTTTTTCATAAAATCAATGACCGGGGCGAGCGAATCCGGGCGGCTCTGCGTGTCGAAATAGAGTGCGCCCCGGAGGAAGTGCCGCGTCGAATCCGTCAAGTAAAATTGGTACGACGAGGCCGCCGGGCCTTCGATATCGAACACCACGCCATGCACGCGGTCTGCTGGCCGATGGACGGGGGTTTCCTCAATGTAGCTGGCTTTCAAGTTGTGTTTTTGGGCCATCGTGAAAGCGTCCTGCACCAGTTCGTCGAAGTCTTTTTTGGAGGCGATGGGCTGATAACTGCAATGGATGGTGGCCGAAAGCGCGGGCACGCGGAGGTTGAACCAGCAATCGTTGCGCGGTTTTTCGCCGAAAAACAGCGTGTCCTGCTCCACTTTGGCGTAGGTCGGGCAGTCGAACGTGAACTGGCAGTACGTTTTGTCAAACGGCGCGTAAGCCTTTGCCGGATAAACGACGCGCGGGTAGGCACGGGGCTTAGGCACCGGGACGCGCTCGCCGCAACCCGCAAAAAGCACGGCGGCGAGGAGAAGTTGAACCATTGAGAAATTGAAAAACCGGGGGCGGTCGGCAAACAGGTGTCGCATGGCAAGCAAAATTGTTTCGGGCGAAGGTCGGGCGAATCCCGGCGAAAACGGCGCAACGCCCCGAATCTTCGGGCGAAACGCGGGCCGGGTTTTGCCGCGCCGAAAACAATTGTTGGAGAAATTTGACAATCGTTTAAACTTTGGGGTCTCCCGGCGGTCGAACGCCGCAGTTTTCTTTCGTATGTTTTGTGTTTCGTGTTTCGTGTTTCGTGTTTGGTGTTTGGTGTTTCGGCTGGTTCTCGAAAAACGAAAAACGACACACAAAACACGAAACCCGCATCCTTTCACTCAAACCAATATTTAAAAAATGGCATCGCTCAACCCACTATCAGGCACCCTCGGCACCCGCCGCGCCGCGCACCTGTTGCGCCGGGCGAGCTTCCGGTACACGAAGGCCAAAGTGGACTCGCTGGCGAGCAAGACCGCTGCACAGGCCGTGCAGTCGCTGCTCGTCGCCAGCCCATTGCAGCAACCCTTCCCGCTTTACGACTCCGACCCGAACAACGCGAGCAACCCGGTCGTCTCGTGGATGGATAAAGCACCGGACAATTTCCCGGCGGAGGATTTCGTGCTGCGCCGCTACGTCATCGGATGGTGGCTGAACGAGGCCCTGTTCGACGCGGGTGCGGCGTTCAAGATGCAACTCTTTCTGTATCAGCACAATGTGACTTCTGCGAACGAATCGCTGAACACCAATTTCTGGGATTACCTCTCGCTCATCCGGTTTTACGCGCTGGGCAATTTCAAGAAATTCATTACCAAAATGGTGGCCGACAACGTGATGCTCCGCTACCTGAACAACCAGCAGAACACCGCGCTGAACCCCAACGAGAACTTCGCCCGCGAGTTTTTCGAGCTGTTCACCATCGGCAAAGGCCCGCAGGCGGGGCAGGGCGATTACACCAATTACACGGAGGACGACATCGTGGCCGCCGCCAAAGTCTTCACGGGGTGGCGCACAGCCGACCGCCTCGACCCATTGAACAAGGACGCGGAAACGGGCATTCCCGCCGGGCAGCCGCGCCCCGGCCAGCACAACTGGACGAAAAAGGAATTCTCCTCGCGGTTGCAGAACCTCGTTATCCCCGAAGTGACGCAGAACAACCAGAAGACCGCCCAAAAAATGCGCGACGAATTGCAACTGCTCGTTGACCGCGTGTTCGCGCAGGACGAGACGGCCCGCAACTTTTGCCGCCGCCTGTATCGCTTCTACGTTGGGCGCACGATCACGACCGAAATCGAGAACGACATCATCGGCCCGCTCGCCAACACCCTGAAAACCAATAACTTCGAGATAAAGCCCGTACTCACGCAACTGCTCCAAAGCCAGCATTTTTACGATGCCGACGACACAGCCAGCACCGACGAGACCATCGGCTCGCTCATCAAATCGCCGCTCGACCTCACGCTGCAAGCCCTTTCGTTCTTCAATTTCCCCATCCCCAATCCGGTCACGCAGAACCGCAACCACTACATCATCCTCTACGGGCGCACGGTGCAGGATTTCTTCCTGACCAACGGCGGGATGCCCATGTTTTTCCCCAGCGACGTGGCGGGCTACCCGGCTTATTACCAAAACCCCGACTACAATCGCGGGTGGTTCAATGCCAGCACCATCATCGCACGGTACAAATTGCCGCAGGTCATGCTCACCGGCGCGACCCTCGCCGGCCAGACCGGCCCGCTCAAAGTGGACATCGTGAACTGGGTGAAAACCAGCGGCATCGTGCCTGACCCGTCCGACGGCCACGCGCTGGTGACGGCTCTCATAAAATATCTGCACCCGGAAACACCCGACGCGGCGCGGTTCGACTACTTCTTCACGACCATTTTCAACGACCAACTGCCACCCGCCGACTGGACTTACGAGTGGCAGAACTACATCGCCACCGGCAACGCCACCGAGGTCAAAATCTACCTCGAACGCATCGTCACCGCGCTCATGTACGCACCGGAGTATCAGGTTCAATGAGTGCATGAGCGAATGTGAAAATGAGCGATTTGCGGCAGCCGCAGTCCTCATCCATTCAATTTGCTCGTGTTCACTCACTCTATCATTCACTCATTCACTCATTGAAAAATGCAAAGAAGAAACTTTCTCAAAATAATGGGGGCCACGCCGATTACCGTCAACGGCATGAACCTCCGCCCGTTTGCCAACAGCAAAATCGCCAAAATCATCAGCGGCTGCGAAGGCATCGAGGAGCGCGTGCTCGTGCTCATCCAACTCAAAGGCGGCAACGACGGCCTCAACACCGTCATCCCCATCAACCAATACGACCGCTACGCCCAGCTGCGGCCCACGTTGCGCGTGCCCGATAGCGGCGCGGCCAAGTACATCAACCTCGACACGACGCTGAAAAGCAGCAAGCAAATCGGCTTGCACCCGGCTTTGACGCAGGTAAAGGCAATGTACGACGAGGGACAAGTCGCTGTCATTCAAGGGGTTGGCTACGCCCAACCCAACCAGTCGCACTTCAAAAGCACCGACCTCTGGCTCACCGGCGGCGACGGCACGCCCGACAATTACAACATCGGCTCCGGCTGGATGGGCCGCGCCTTGCAGGCTTTTTACCCCGACGTGGTCGGTGTGCCCACGCCCGAAATGCCCGACCCGCTCGGCATCCAAGTCGGCGGTTCCAGTCCGTCGCTCGGTTTTCACACCGAAACAGAACACCAAAACGCCCTCAACCTCACGGGCCAAGACCCCGCCGGGTTTTATTCGCTCATCCAGACCATCGGCGGCGCGCCCATCGCCAACATCCCCGACTCGGACTACGGCGACGAGCTGGCCTACATCATGGGCGTTGAAAAAAGCACCAACCTCTATGCCCAGCGCATCAGCCAAGTGTTCGCTGCCGGGACGAACTCGGTGGCTTACCCAACCCAAAACGACCTTGCCAGCCAGTTAAAGACCATCGCACGGCTCATTGACGGCGGCTGCAAAACCAAAATCTACCTCTGCGCTATCGGCGGTTTCGACACGCACAATGCCCAGATTTTGAGCGAGGATGTGCTGCAAGGCGACCATGCTGCGCTGATGACCCAAATCTCGACGGCCGTCAAAGCCTTCTTCGACGACCTCGAAGCACTCGGCCTCGCCGACCAAGTGGTGGCCGCCACGTTCTCCGAGTTCGGGCGTTGCGCTGCCGAAAACGGCAGCGTTGGCACCGACCACGGCACGCTCGCGCCCATGATGGTCTTCGGCAAAAACATCAAAGCCGGTGTGCTGGGCGACAACGTGAACCTCTCCAACCTCACGCAGGACAACCAGTTGCAGGGGATGCAGCACGATTACCGCCAGATTTTCGCCACGCTGCTGCAAGATTGGCTCGGCGCGAACCACTGGGTCTTGGAGCAGACCATGTTCGAGGGCTATGCCAAATTGCCGCTCATTGACGGCAGCTACGTCGTTGACCCGCAGTGCTACCTCGGCGGCACAACCACGATTGACGACGGCTTCCGGCAGCCGCAGCCACTCGTCGTGTTCCCGAACCCGGCCAGCATCTCCGCAGAGGTAGCCTTCACCGCCGAGCGCGATTTCGACGCGACGCTCACCGTCCACAGCTTGAACGGACAGGTGGTTTACGGCAAAAACATCCGCATCGTCACCGGCACCAACAATGTCTTCCTCGATGTGGTCAATTACCCGACGGGCAACTATTTCGTGCGGCTGCAAAATCGCGCCAACGGCACCGCCGAGGTCGTCAAATTGCAGGTCATCCGTTGACCGACCGAACGCCCCGAAAAAAATCCGAAGGCCGGGCCGCAATGAGCGGCACGGCCTTTTTCGTCCAACAAACCAATCCCGCGCAACACCGCCCCGTCTGACTGGCCTGCCTGTCGTTTTTTTCCAAACCCGTGAAATCCGCACTTGCCCAAATTTTTGCTTATCCTACCTTCGCTCGCGGGGTTCGCCCTTGTGATTCATCAAACTCATCCGTACCAAACTCTATCAAGTTGTTTATGAAGCTGTTTACGAAAAAAATCATTCTCCCTGCGGCCATTGTTTTGTCCGCATTTTCCGCGCAAAGCCAAATCGTCTTCACCGTCGGGGTCGTCGGTGGCCAAAACTACACCGAGCCGCTGCTCGACTGGAACACGGGCATCGAACGTCAAACAACCTCTGGGGCGAACGAAATCCACTTTGGCGTCACGGGCAAGGCCCGCTTGTACGAGCAGCTGCACTTCCGCACCGACATTTTTTACAAAGACACGAAAAGCGCGTTCGGCGCAGACTACCGCGTGGGCCAAGAAGGCTGGACGGCCAACGCCGTGCTCGAACAACAGACCATCAACCTCATGTTCGCGCCCCAGCTGCACTTCCTGCCCAAAGGCGCGGCCTACGTCTTCGGCGGCCTCTTGATAGAGATGAACCGCAACTCCGATTTCACCTACGGCCAGTTCATCCAGCCCGGCGATATTACACCCGTCGTCGTGGATTTCAAGGACGACGAAGCACAGAACAACAACGCCCCCGCCGCTGTCGTCGGCCTCGGCCTGAACCCCAAGTTCGGGCGCGTCGGCATTTTCGGCGAGGTGCGGTACAGCCGCAGCAAGTTCACCGCCGTCCACCCGCTGCTGCCGCGCATTGGGCAGGAAAACATCGCCGTCTCGCTGGGCCTGACGTATGATTTGAACGAGTGAAATTTGACTTTGTCGAGATAGCGAAGCTTCGCAGCGCATTGTTTGTCAATGTCTTGCGAAGCTTCGCCCCTCCAAAGACATCGCTTGTTTCCGCTAAGATTTGCCTCACGACACTGTTTCCAAAGCAGGCAAATCGTAGTTTTGTACGACAAATCTCCAAGCATGGACTCGCTGCTTTTATACGCTAAAATTGAATCGCTTCCTGTGCCACTGCGGGAGCAAGTGGCCGAGTTTATCCAGTCCTTGCTCAACCAACTCCAAACCACGAAACCGCCGACCAAGCCGCGTCCACGTTTCGGCTCAGCCAAAGGTATGTTCGTTATGGCTCCTGATTTCGATGAGCCACTGGCCGATTTCCACGAGTATATGTACCCATGAAATTGCTCCTCGACACCCACGCCCTGATTTGGTTTCTAAACGGTGACACCCAACTTTCCAGCACTGCCCAAAGTGCGATTGAAAGCCCTGAAAATCAAAGTTTTGTGAGCATTGCAGCCGTTTGGGAAATCGCTGTCAAAAACAGCCTCGGCAAACTCGCCCTCAATCGGCCGTTCGCAGAGTTGCGCCACCAAATCCAGATGAACGGTTTTGAAATCATGCCGATTCGGTTCGAGCACGCCCAGCGGGTCAACCAAATGCCGTTTCACCATAGAGACCCATTCGACCGAATCATGCTTGCCCAAGCACTCACCGATGCGCTCACAATCATCAGCCGTGACCCACTCTTCGAGCCTTATGGGGTTGATTTGGTTTGGTGATTTTGCGGTTAGCGGCCAATCTGAACCCGCACCCCCGCCCGCCAACTCCGCCCCGGCATCGGGCGAAAAGCAATGATTTGATAGGGTGCTCCCCACACATTTTCGAGTGCGCCGTGCAGCTGCAACGCGCACGTTTTCAACGAGATATGCCACCAAGCCGAGAGGTTCCCGACCGAAAACCCAGCCACCGTCGCGCCGTTGTCCGGCTGCGAAAAACGCCGCCCGGTCAGGTTGTGCTGGTAAGCCGCGCCGCCGCGTCCGCGCTCTATTTTCACGGAAAAACTGCCCGTGTGCCTCGGCACATAAACCAACTGGCGGCCCAGCGACGGGTCGTTTTCAGCGTACACCCGCACGTTCGTGGCGCGGGTCAATTGGTGCCGTGCCGTACCCGTCAGCCGGATTTTCCCGAAAAAACGAGCTGCTGAAATACTCGCCTCCGTGCCACGCGACCACACGCGCCGCAAGTTGCCGGGCCTGAAAACACCGTCCGTGCCGGGCAGCCACTGAATCCAATCATCCACCAAAATCGAGAACGCGGTGGCCTGCATTTCCAAGGATGTCGTGCGCTTGTGCTTGAAAATCAAGCCAATATCTCCGCTGTGCCCGTTTTCGGGGCGCAGGTCGGGGTTGCCGTAATTGAGCCAAACGCGGTCGTTGAACGTCGGGATGTTGAAGTTTTTGGACAGGTGCAGCCGCCCGGCGAGTGGCCGTTCGGGGAAAAAATCGGCAGCCAGCGACCAAGTCAGTGGCTGGCGTTTGCCGTCGGCAAACTCTTGGCGGGCCAGCGCGGTCACGCGCCCGAACCCGAACGGCTGCGACGCGGACAGGTAGGCCAGCGGGCGTGTCTGCCGAAAAGTCGCCGTCGAATCCGCGTAGCCGTCCGAGCGGGCGGCATCGAAACGGGCGGAAATCCCGGCGCGAACGGCCGTTTTTCGGAAAATCTCGCTCGAAAAATCTGTGCCCGCGAGCAAAGTGCGCGAGCGGCTCGTGTCCACGTCGCCCGCGAGGTGGAAAAAAATGGACTCGTCCAGCCAGCCCAATCGCGTGGCCAGCACGGATTTTTGGCCGATGGCCGTCCGCAAATTGGTTGCGATACGCAGCGATTTGTCCCATTGCCGGGCCGTCGAGGTGCCTTCGGTCATCGAAGGCGGTATTTCGCGGTCGGCCTCTTGCCACCAAGCCGCCGTTTCGAGCAGGTTTTTTTTGCCGAGCGCGATGCGGTTGAGTTGCTGCACGTCCGTCCGCTGGATTTGGTTGTTCGTTTGTTGGACACGGGGCGCACCGAGCAGCGTGGTGTTGCGGAACGGGAAATCATTTTTGGCTGCGACGAACTGCCCGCGCAGCGTCGCCGTCCAGTTTTGGGCAGAAAATCCCGCCTCTACTTCGGCTTGTTTTTCGGAAAAACTGCCCGCTGCCAGCCCGACTGAGGCAAAGCTTCCGCGCTCATAACTCGTTGAATTTGAGTTGAGTAGCACCGCCCCGCCCATCGCTCCGCTGCCGAGCGCGGCGCTTTGCCCGCCGAGCTGAACGGCCACTTGGTCGCCCGCCCAGACGGGCAACAGCGCGAGGTCGGAAAATCCGTTCATTGGGCTTTGGAGCGGGAGGCCGTTCCAGACGACCGCCGTGCGGTTGCCGCCCACGCCCCGCGCCGAGGCCGAGGCGAGTGTGCCGGGCGCGTTGGTTCGGATGGAAAGAATGTTTTCGGAAAACAGGATTTGCGCGGCGGAACCTGCTTGCCGGGCGGTGTCGGAGGTCCAAACAGAAAAGCCTGCGCTGTCGAAACGGAAGTCGCGGACAGTGACTTCGGGCAGGGATGAGGGATGAGGGATGAGGGATGAATCGGGGGGGGATTGGGCGGCGAGCCGCAAAACAGGAAAGGCGAGCAGGCTGGCAAGGAGTGTTGTTTTCATTGACAATCAAGGGTTTATCACGGCGAATGTTTTTTGATTGCTGATTGACGATTACATGATTGTTGATTTTAGATGGGCACGAAATCAAAAATCAACAATCATGTAATCGTCAATCAGCAATCAAAGACTCACCGCAGCAGCGTCACCTCCCCTTTTTCGACGGGTTGCAAGGCCCCGTCGCCGCGCCGGTATTGGCAGACGTACACATATACGTCGCTCGGCGAAGCGTGGCCTTTGCCGTCGGTGCCGTCCCAGCGGGCTTGGGTGGGCGTGCAGCCGTTGCAGCTGAACACCTTTTCGCCCCAGCGATTGAAGATTTCAAATTTTTCGATGAAGACGTTGCCGCGCAGCAAGGTGGGGCCGAAGGTGTTGTTCACGTCGGTCGGGCCGGAGCCGCCGGGCGTGAAGGCCGTCGCAAACTCGACCTTTTCGCGGACGAGCCAGATGCTTTTTTCGGCATTGGCCGTGCAGCCGAACGGCGAGGTGACGAGCACGCTCCATGTGACCTGAATCGAATCTTCGGTGAATTGCAGCCCGGTCTCGGCATCCAAAACTTGGGCGGTGCCGAGCGTTTCGGAGCCTCGGCTCCATGTCCACGCGAATTTGAAGTTTGTCAAACTCTGGGTCGGCTTCACGTCGGCGGTCAGTTCGAGCGGGCGGCCAACGGCGAGGCTCATCGAATCGGGTTCGGAGAGGATGTCGGCGGTGATGTTTTTTTCCACGCGGACGCGCACCGAGTCGCGCAGCGGCGGGCAATTATCGCCATAAAAATAGGTCAGCCGGAAAACGGTGGTCTGCGCGAGCGGGCCAGTGTCGAACGACTGCACATCGCCGCCGGGCGACCACGAATAGACGCTGTTCGCGCCTGTGCCGGTGGCCGAAATATTGGTGGACGCGCCCTCGCAAATGGTCACGTCGGGCACGGTCGTCAGCGTGGCCGTGTGCCGGATGACGGTGAGCGAATCCACTTTTTGGCAAATGCCGAGCGTAGCCGTGACTTTGTAAGTCGTTGTGGCAGAGGGGTTTGTGGTCGGGTTCACGCCTGCCGGGGCCGTGCCTGCGCTGGCCGACCAAACGTAGGTGGCTGCCGGGTTGGGCGCGGGGTCGTTGTTGAGTTGGATGGTCTCGCCGGGGCAGAGTTCGCGGTCGGTCGGGAAAAAGAGCAGTGGGGCCTCGCCCGCGACGGTCACGGTCACATCTTGTGCCAGTTCGCAGCCGGGACCGAACGAATATTTCACGGTGTAAACCGTCGTTTGTGTCGGCGAAACCGTCACCGATGCGCTTGTGCCAACGGAGCCTGTGGCCGTCGCCCATTCATAAGTGCCTGTGCCTGCGGTGTTTGCACCGACGGCGGAGAGCGTGGCGGTTTGGTTTTTGCAAATTGGCGGCGGCGCAGTGGCCGTCAACGTGCCCGAAAACACGCGGATGGTCAGTTGGTCTTGGATGGGCGGGCAGCCGTCGCGCTCGGCTTTCATGTAGTACGTTTGGTTGGAGGTGGGCGACACGGTGGGCTGCGCCTCCGTGCTGATGCCGTTGGTGCCGAACGTCGGGTCGGTGCTCGTCCAAGTGTACGTCGTGCCGGGTTCGTCGAAGAGGTTGAGCGTGACGGATTCGCCGCTGCAAATCTCGCGGTCGGGTTCGGGCGGGAACTCGTATTTCGGCGGGAAACGCACGAAAACCGTGACTTCCGCGCTGGCTTCGCAGCCGCCGAAGTCGGGCGTTTTGCCGAAAGTGCCTTTCACGACGTACATCTCCGTGCCGACGGGCGTGGCAATTGGGTCGTCGCATTGGGTGCAGCTGAGGCCGTTGGCGGGCGACCATTCGATGTCGGTCACGCCGGGCGTGTAGGTCAGGTCCAACTGTACGCTGGCGCCGGGGCAGATGTACGGGTTTTGCGGCTCGATTTTCATGTCGGGCGGCGGCACCACGTTGACCAGCACGGTTTGGGTGTCCACGCACGCGCCCAATTTGGCAATGCGGAAATAGCGCGTCGTCGTGTCGGGCTGCGCCAACATGGACGGGAAACTGTCGGGCCAAAGCTGGCCTTCGCCGATCCACTCGAATTCGAGGCCCATGAAATCGGCAGGGTCGTGGAAAGTTTTGGTTCGCAAAACCACCGTGTCGCCTTGGCAGAGGGTCTTGTCTTTCGGCAAAAGCGTCCGGTCAAACGGCAGGCTGTCCACTTTTACGGTGATTTTTTGTGTGGCCGAGCAGGTCAGGTTGCCGACGGTGTTCGTGACCGAAGCGGTGTAAGTCGTGGTTTCGTCAGGGAAAATCGCTGCGTTTGGGCCGTTGTTGCCGGTCGCCAGTTTGAAATTGGGCGACCAAGCCACCGCCGCGCCCACAGGCGTGGGCGTGGCCTGCACCTGCAAAGTATCGCCGAGGCAAAGCCGCACGAAATCCGTCGTGTCCAATTCGAGGCCGACGGGCACAACCTCCACTTTGACCGTCGCCGTGCTTTGGCAGCCGGGGTTGCTGGCCGTGAGCGTGTACGTCGTGGGCACCTCCGGTGTGGCAGTCGGGTTGGCGGTTTGAAAATCATCGAGGAAAAACGACGGTACCCAGTTGTACGAATCGCCCGCGACAACGGCGGTATTGCCCAGCGGGACGCTCGTCCCGGCGCAAATCGTCACGTCGGGGCCGACGTTCAGCACGGGTTTTTGGAAAACCTCGACCGTGATGCTGTCCAGCGCGGGCAGCGGGCAGCCGCCGACCGTTGTGCCGACAAACAGGTAATAAGTCGTCGTGACAGAAGGATTTTCCAATGGGTTGGCACTCGTCGAGACCAATGAACTGGGGTCGGTCGGGCTGAGCAGCCACACATAATAATTCGTCGGCACCACCGGCCCGCCGAGGAAAACCGACTCGCCTTTGCAAATCTGTTTGTCGTCGGCAATCGTGTATTGCGGCTGTTGGCCGGGAATCACGCCGATGGTCATCGTGTCGGACACGACGCAGCTGCCGTCCGGCGCGGTCATGGTCACGATGTACTCGTATGCCCCCGAAGTCAGGCCGCTGACGGTCGGCGTGGGGCAGTTGTAGCAGCTCAGGTTTGGCCCCGTCCACGAGTATGTCGCGCCCGCGATAGGGTGTGGGTTGAGGTCGAAGGTGGCGTTGTTGCACACGGTCACGTCCGGGCCGAGGTCAACATCGTAAATGCCGACATTGACGAGGCGCGTGATGTTGTTGCAAGTGGTGATGACTTCGACTTGGTAAGTCGTTGGCTGTGTGGGCGTTACGACGGGGTTGGGGCAGTTGTTGCACGAAATGGTGGCGTTGTCGGGCTGCCAGAAATAGGCCGCGCCGCCGGTGGCCGCGAGTTGCAGCGGCTCGCCTGCGCAGGTCAGCGTGTCGGGCGTGACCGTGATTTGTTCGTCGGCAGTCAGCACGCCATTGGAGGTGCCGGAAAAATTGATGGAAATGCCGCCCGCCTCGATGGCCTCGCCGTAGTCGTCGAGCAGCACAACGTAAGTTTTGCCTTTTTGCACGGGCAAGGTGCTGACGAACGCATCGCCGTCGGCGGTCGGGTTGTTCAGGTCGGGGCAATCGAACGCATCCAAAACCGGGATGCCCGTCGTCGGGTGGATGTCGGCCAATCCAGTCGGCACTTCGCCGGGCGCCCAAGTGGAGCGCACGGGCTGGTTGGTGCTGACGAATTGGCAAATATCGTCGGCGTTGTCAATTGGCCCCCAGACGTTTATGTCAATATCGGAAGCCTCGTCGGGGTCGGCGGCCTCGACCGTAAAACCGAACTTGCCGTCCGCGCCCGCCGTGAAAAAGAAGAAGGAATAGTTGCCATTTGGCTCGTCCCAGCAACCCGCGTTCACGCCGGGTTGGTTGAAATTCGGGTCGCCGGAGCCGGGGCTGAGGGCGATGATTTCGGGCAAAGTATTGCTGCAACCGCCGATGCTCAGGGCGTTTTCGCAGAGAGCCGCCGAGGGCAGCACCTTCGGGCAAGTGACGGTTTCGATTTCGATGTTGAACGGCGAGCAAAACTCGCCCGCGCCAAAGACGAAGTGATACGTCCCGGCATTTTCCAAAAACGCAGCCTGAATCGTCGGGTCGAATTGTGCAAAATCGCCACCTGCCGAGGCGATGCAGGTCGCGCCCGCCGCGTCCGGGCAAGCCGAATAAATGCCTATGCCCGCCCCGGCGTTCGCGCCCGTCACGGCCACACGGACGCACTCGTCGCCGGGCGAATCGTATGCAAACACATAGTCGTTGCCTTCCAAAAAGCCGTCGTCGCAAGGGCCGTCGGCAATGGAATTCGCTGAAAGACAGTTGTTTAGGTTCATGGCTTGGTACGGCAGCGCGATGCTTACCGGGTCGCCGCAGGTCGCGGCAGGCGGCGTGGCGCAAGCATCGGGCGAGCAGGCCCATGTGATTTTGAAACCCTCCTCGCTGGCGAAACCGTCGGATTGGAAAGCAATGGTGGCACAAGGAGCGGGCACTTGGATTTCCAAATCGGTGCCTTGCCCGGTCAAAGTGGCGATGGGCGTGCCGCTGGCCGACGTGCCCGCGAAAAACTGCAGGAAATCGGCGGCTTGCTCGACCGCAAAATTTTCCACGTTGAACCGGATGCACTGGTGCGCGTCGGATGGGCACACGGTCAGGGTCAGGTTTTCGCCGTCGCCGTAGTCGTCCGTCGGGCCGCCGGAGTCGAACAAAGTGCCCGCGCAAGCCCCGGTTTGGGTGAGCGTGCCCATGATGATGTCGGCTTGGTAGGCGGTGATGCAGAGTTTGAAAGTACCCGAATTGGGGCTTCCGGTGGCCGAATAGTCGTTCACGCGCACGAAATACCGTTCGCCGGGTTCGAGGCCGAAGAGGTCGAGCCGCAGCTCGTTGACGTTGAGCGGGGCGGCTTGGCAGCCGATTTCGTCCAAATCGTTGATGGTGCAGCTGCCGCGATAGACGGCCACTTGGGGCATCCGCAGGGTGCCGTTGCCGGCCACATTGCCCAGAACCGTGAGCGTCGCGTCGGGGATGCTGCCATCCGCCGGGGCGGTGAAGCGGAACCACACATCGCGTTGCGCCCCATTGTTCCAGCACGTCGGGACGTTGTTGAAGCCGATGTTGCTGAGCGTGGCGTTGAGGTTGGTGAATTGCGCGGGCGCGGAGCAAGTGGGCAGTGTGCCGAGGTCGAGTGCGGCCGTGCAGTTGTCGTTGGACGGTGCTTGGGCGAGCAAAAACGAGGGAAAAAGGAACGCGATTAGATAAAAAGTAGCCTTCATGCAAGCATTGATGGTGGACGGTTGAGGGTAGGCGGCGGGCGGCTTGCCCGTTTGCCGGAAAGTAGGCCGAAAAGTAGAAGGAATGGCCCGAACACGGCGGCGGAAATTTGGCGGGTGGAGACAAAACGGGTGGGGCGGTCGGCAGGTCGGGTGGTTGCTCGCGGTTCTTTTCCTTAGATACTTTCTGCCGATAGTTGGCCTTCTTGCTGTTCTGCTCGAATTTTACCCCCGAAAATCTCAAACCGCGCTCCATAAAAGGTGAAAGTCAAATACACCATCGTCTCCTTGCTGGCCACCGCCGCAGATTTTTCGGTCTTCTCTGCCGTGACGTGGGCGACCGAGTTTTACACCGTCGCGGCCACGTCCATCGGCATGGCGGGCGGCGCGTTGGTGTCGTGGACGCTGCACCGTTCGTGGGTCTTTGCCCACTCGGAACGGGACGAGACCACGAAGCGTGGGCTATATTTCAGCGGCGTGCTGTTGTCGGTTTTCCTCAACGTCGCCTTGATGGGCATTTTGGTGGATTTGCTGTTCTTGCCTCGCATGGGCTGCCGCGTGGTGGTGGCCACTGCTGTTTGGGCAATCTTGTTTTGGTTCAACCGGCGGATTGTGTTCAACGTCGCGTGAGGCCGACCGACGGACAAAAAGCGACAAATTCTCCGGGATTTTTTCCAACCTTTCGCGTGCCAAATTCGAGCTCCCGACAACCAAGCACACTACCTACTGTATCATGTCCAACCGCACAACGGCATGGCAAATTTTTTGAAAACTTACGGTCAACCCCTTGTATATCAGGTCATTAACCCGCTCATCGTCGGGCTTTCCAGAATCGGGGTCACGCCAAATACCATCACCGTCATCGGTTTTTTGCTCAACGTGGTGGTCGCCATCATCTTCATTCAGGGTGCCAACGAACCGCGCCTCGACCTCCGCTACGTCGGGTGGGGCGGCGTGATGATTCTGGTCGCCGGGCTGTTCGATATGATTGACGGGCGGCTGGCGCGGGTCACGAACCAGTCATCCAAATTCGGGGCGTTTTTTGACTCGGTGATTGACCGTTATTCTGAGCTGGTGATGTTCCTCGGCATCTGCTATTACCTCGTGGCGCAGCACTATTTTTTGAGTTCGCTGTTCGCGTTCTTGGCCTTGATTGGTTCCATCATGGTCAGTTACATCCGGGCGCGGGCCGAGGGGCTGGGCATCGAGTGCAGCGACGGGCTGATGCAACGCCCCGAACGTATCATCTTCATCGGTTGCTCGGCCATCATCTGCGGGCTGGCACAGGCGCAGTTCGGCAACTTCAAATACACCTGCCCGAACACGGATTTCCCGATGTTCGAGAACATCACGCTGTTCACTTTTCCCATTTTCCTGCTGTCCATTCTGGCCAATTACACCGCTTGGCAACGGCTGATGCACTGCAAAAAAGCAATGAGCGAATGAAAAAAGAGTTGCTTTACTGGGCGGCGGGCTCGGCCATTTATTTCGCGTGGTTTTACGGGGTGGTCGGTGGCCGGGCCGAGCATTTCGGGCTGTGGGCACTCGCGCTGTGCCTGTGGTTCTGGAACGAACGGACGCGGCTTTTCCTGAAAAACATCAGCGTCTGGCTATTTTATTGGATGCTGTACGACTCGCTGCGCGTCGCCCCGAATTGGACGGTCAATGCCGTCCACATCCAAGATTTGTACGATTTCGATAAACGATGGTTCGGCATTGAGCACAACGGCACCTTGCTGACCCTCAACGAATGGTGCGCCCTGCACACCCGCCCCTCCCTCGATTTGCTGGCCGGGGCGTTTTACATCTCGTGGGTGCCGCTGCCGATGCTTTTTGCCGCGTGGCTTTACTGGCGCGACCGGACGCTTTTCCTGCGGTTTTCGTGGTGCTTTTTCGTGGTGAACCTGATTGGGTTTGCCATTTACTACCTCTGTCCGGCTGCGCCGCCTTGGTATGTGGCCGAAAATGGTTTCGCGTTCAACCCCAACGTGCCACGCTCGGCAGCCGGGCTGAACCGCGTGGACGCGCTGCTGGGCATTGACCTTTTCCATCGGATTTACACCCGCAACTCGAACGTGTTCGCGGCCATGCCCTCGCTGCATTCGGCCTACCCGCTCGTGGCCCTGCTCTATGCCATCCAAACCCGGCGGACATGGATAATCGCCTTGTTTGCGGCCACCTCGCTGGGCATTTGGGTCTCGGCGATTTACACAAACCACCACTATGTGCTCGATGTGGCGGCTGGCATCGGGGTGGCGGCGTTGGGATATTGGGTGTTTGAACGGATGTGGGCGCGGGTGGGGAATAGGCTTTAGAAGATGTTTGACTTGTTTTCCCACAGATAAATCTGTGGGCTGTGTGATAAAATCCGCTGGATTTTGAAGGAGTCGAAGGACACCGACGGCACGAAATCTGTCAGATTTTTTATGCCCAGCCCAAAGATTCATCTGTGGGAAAATAAGTCAAACCGCTCTTAAATGTTCAGGAGTTGGTCGGCGTGGTTGTCGGTGTCCACTTTGCCGATGATGCGCTCGATTTTACCCGATTCGTCAATGACGAACGTGGTGCGATGGATGCCCATGTACGCCCGGCCCATGAACTTTTTCTCGCCCCAAACGCCGTAAGCCTCGGACACCGCATGGTCTTCGTCGGCCAGCAAACTGAACGGCAGGCTGAATTTTTCGCGGAATTTGACGTGCTTTTTCACCGAGTCGGGGCTGACACCAAGTATGTCGTAGCCTTTTGCCAAAAACTGCCCGTAGCTGTCGCGGAGACTGCAAGCCTCGGCAGTGCAACCCGGCGTGTCGTCTTTTGGGTAAAAATAGAGCACGAGTTTTTTGCCCGCGTAGTCGGCGAGGCTGACGGTTTTTCCGGTTTCGATGGGCGCGGAAAATGCGGGGGCGGGGTCGCCTTCTTTCAAGTGGAACATAGTTTGGATTTGCGATTTTGGATTGACGATTTTCGATTCCTGTGCAGCAATCTGGGACGCTTGAAACGTCCGCATTGGTGCATTGTTCATGCAGGACGCAGGGCGAAAATTTAAACTCCTCACCCTTTGTTTTTCAGGCGGTTCAATCCGGCCTTTGCGCGGGCGTGGAGGCTTGCGCCGTAATCGTCGGGGTTGATGCCGAGGCATTTTTGGTAGGCAGCGCGGGCGTTTTTCCAGTCTTTTTTCTCTTCGTGCAAGGTGCCGAGCTGGAGGGCGGCGTTGCAGGCAAAGTGCAGCGGCGATTTTTCCCCGGTCTGGATGGTCTGCTCGAAGAACCGCACCGCCTCCTGCGTCCGGCCCATGCGGTGCGTGATTCGGCCCATGCGGTAGTTGTATTCGAGGTTCAGTTTGGGATTGGAAGCGTACACGCCTGCGTCGTTTTTCAGCAAATCGTAGGCTCGTTGGAAATAGCCGCCATCGAACAAAAGCCTGGCCCTCAACAAGTTAGCGTCTGGCATTTCGCCGCTGTTGGCTTCGCGGAGTGCGGCTTTGTCTGGCTCAAAACGATCAGAGCCGTTTGTCTTTGCTTTGGCGATATAGGTTTGGTAGCCCGTTGGGTCGCCAGCCACGAGGTGGAACCACGCCAGTTTTTGGTACGCCTCTTTCACGCCGTACATGCCTTTGAATTGCTGGACGAACGCTTCGAGCGGCTTGTACGCATCCCAATCGAGCCGCTGCAGCTTGGCGAGGCCGAGCATGAAATTCCGGTAATGAAACGGGTGGAACGCGCCGCCTGTCGGGCAGGATTCGAGGATTTTGATGGCCTCGTCGTTTTTGCCCGTTTTCATGGCGAGGTTGGCGAGGGCAAAGGCCGCGAGTGGGTTCTCGCTTGGGTTCAGGTTGGCGGTTTTCAGGGTTGTCCAAGCCGTTTCGGTCTGGTTGCCGAGGTGCAGGAGCAGGAACGAATAGGCCACCAGCGACTCCTCGCCGAACACAAAATCGCGCTCGCGGCGGGCGTGGGCGATGACCGATTCGACCTCGCGCAGGCCCTGTTCGATGGTGCCGTCCATGCCGCCAAAAAGTTTGATGGCCCATTTGTACTCGTCCGGGACGTTGCCGACAAGGGCGTGCAGGATGCCGAGGCTTTTTTGGTTGGCGACGAAATCGGGGAATTTCCGGCGGTTTTCTTCCAGTAGCGCGTATGCCTGTTTGGTCTCGTTGATGGCCGTCAGGTACTCGCCGAACTTGCCGCGCAGGATGGCCCATTGCAGCCGGATTTCGGCTTGGGCGTACAAATAATAAGGTGAGCTGCGGTCGCCCCGACTGATTTTGTCGAGGCGTTTGTCCATGTTTTTCAGCAGGCGGCGGTACTCTTCTTTGTCCTCGTCAATGAACACGGTGAAAAAATCCACATAATTTTCCACGAACAGGGCCATCAAATTGTCCGGTTCTGCGGCCTGCATCTGGCTCAACATGAGTTTTGCCTCTGCGAAGCGCAGGCTCGTGGCTTTGCGGTAAGCATCTTTGGCGGAGGGCGAAAAAGCGAAATAACGACCCGCCGCCGCTGCGGAAACGGGTGTTTTTAGCAAAAAAAGGAGCGAAAAGAGCGTCAGGGAAACCAGTCTATAAAATCGAGCCATTTGGTTGGGCGCACGGTTATGTCGTTCGCGGGCGAAGGTACGATGGCAAGTTTTGAAATATGTCCGCCGGGCGGGACGGCCTGTTTTTGCGGGCGCAATTTTTTTTTGCGGCCCCGTGCAGCGTTTCGCCGCACCCGCCGGTATAGCATTTTAGAAGGGCTTGCAAGACTTTCCCCATCTCACATCCTTTAAATTCAAGACGATGAAAAAGATACTATTCCTCGCGCTGGCCACAATCATCGGGCTGGCCGCTTGCCGCAAAGACTCCGAAACGACCGACGTCACCATCACCGACCCGCCCGGCCCGATTGAATATGTGAAGGCCAGCATCGGCGGCGCGGTCATCAACGAGGCAGGCGCGCCGGTGCCCAACGCCATCGTCCGACTGGCTGGCAGCGAAACGACGACCGACCAAAACGGCGTGTTCCGGTTTGTGAACAAAACCGTCCCGTCCAAAGCAGCCTATGTCAAGGTGGAGCACCCGGCCTATTTTCATGGCTCGCGCACCATCGCCGTCTCGCCCAACTCGCGCAACACCGTCCGAATCCAGCTGCTTTCCAATGCCGACACGCGCTTCGTGGACGCGACGGCGGGCGGTACGGCGGATTACACGGATTACAGCATCGGCCTGCAAGCGGGCGGCGTGGTGACGGCATCCGGCGCGGATTACACCGGCCAAGTGGGCGTGGCCGCCAAATGGCTCGACCCGACCGACCCGGATTTTTGCCTCCAAATGCCCGGCCAACTGCGCGGCATCACGACCGACGGTCAATCGTCCGGCATGGTTTCGATGGGCATGATGGCCGTCGAACTGCACGACCAATCGGGCCAAAAACTGCAAGTGAAACCGGGCCGCGAAGCCACCGTCCGCATGAAAGTCCCCGCTGCCCTGCTCGGTTCCGCGCCTGCGACCATCCCGCTGTGGTATTTCAATGAGGAAAAAGGCACTTGGGTCGAGGAAGGCCAAGCCACGCTGAACGGCAATTTTTACGAAGGCAAAGTGGCGCACTTCACCTTCTGGAACCACGATTACAAAGACCCGCTCGTGGAAATCAAGTTCAAAGTCGTGGACTCGGACGGCAACCTCATCGAAGGCGCGAAAGTCTCCACGCAGCTGGTCAGCACCGGGCAGTTCGGCTATGGTTACACCGATAACAACGGCGAAATACTCGGCCTCGTCCCCCAAAACGAAGTGCTGAAAGCCGAAATCTACGCACCGATTCAGGGCTGCACCGCGCCGATTTTGGAGGAGCAAATCGGCCCGTTTTCGAGCAACGGCACACACACATTCACGGTGAATTTGAGCAGTCTGATAATCCACAACATCTCCGGGACGCTCGTCAACTGCGACAACGCCCCCGTGACCAACGGCTACATCCAAATGGCGGGCAGCAACGAGGTCACATGGACGGACGCGCAAGGCAATTTTGAACTACAAGCTTCCTCCTGCACCCCGCAGCCGACAGCCCAACTCACCGGGTTCGACATTGACGCGCTCAAACAAACCCTCCCGGCCACCTTCCCGCTTGACCCCAACGGCGGCAACATCAGCGTCGGCACAATCCAAGCCTGCGATGCCTTGCAGAATTACCTCATCGTCTCGCGCAACGGCTTCAACGTCGTGTACCCAGATGCCTCCGCCCGGATGATATCAGACACTCTCACAGGCACCTTCACCGATGTACTGTCCATTTTCGTCATGGACAATCAGGGCTTTGGTTTCTCTGCCACCATCCCCGGCGCAGACGATATCGGCACCTACCCCGCCCAGTCCATCTACGCCGCCGACAACAACACGCCCGGTGTGCAGTGCTGGCAATCTTGCTCCGTCAATTTCACCATCACCGAACATGGCGGCAGCATCGGTACCTATGTGGCAGGTAGTTTTGCCGGCACCGTGGACGACGACAACGGCCAACCCGTCGCCGTGAGCGGCTCGTTCAGGCTACTTTTACAGTAGATTTCAGATTTTGAGATACCAGATGCCAGATTGGGAGATGCCAGACCCAGAAAGTAACCGTCTGGCATCTGGCATCTCAAAATCTGAAATCTTCAAATCTGGCATCTCAAAATCTGACATCTCAAAATCTGACATCTGAAATCTAAAAAATGCTCGACCCGAACATCATCATCGGATGCAAAAGGCAACAAGCGGCGGCACAACGCCGCTTGTTTGCCCATTTTGCGCCCGTGATGATGACCGCCGCCCGCCGATACGCGACCGATTGGGCCGAGGCGGAGGACATTTTGCAGGAGGCTTTTGTCAAGGTTTTCCGCTCGTTCGAGCAATTCAACCCCGAAAAAGGCGCGCTCGAAGCATGGATTCGGCGCATCGTGGTCAACACCGCCATCCAACATTGGCACCGCTGGCGCAAAGACCGCGCGACGGTCAGCGACGAAATTCTTGCCTCGCAGCCCGTCGAGTTCGACCCCGATAGCCCCCTGACCGAAGAAGAAATCCTCGCGCACATCGCCGCCTTGCCGCCGGGCTTTCGCATGGTTTTCAACCTGTACGCCATCGAAGGCTACGCGCACGCCGAAATCGCCGAGATGCTCGGCATCACCGAAAGCGCGTCGCGCTCGCAACTGGCGCGGGCGCGGCAACAACTGCAGCGCGTGATGCTGGAAAAAGAGAAAATGGGGATTGGGGATTAGGAATTTGTAATTGGGAATTAGTGGTTACGAACAATTATTGAACACAGAGGCACAGAGAATTTAATTTATTGATTTTCAAAGATTTAGAAACTCCGTGCCTCCGTGCCTCTGTGTTGAAATAGTGCAAGGTATTTTTGGACGTTTACTTACTTCGATGAAAGTCCCAATTACAAACTCCCGATGCCTACTAAAAATCAAACCGATGGAAGATTTTGAAAAATACGCCACCGACCGGCTACGCAACCATCCCAGCCCGCTGGACACCGACCGCCTTTGGGCTGGCATCGAGGCCGATTTGCGCCCGAAAAAACGCCGTCCGCTCGCCTTTTGGTGGTGGCTGACCTCGCTCGGCTTGGGCGCGGCATTGGCCGGGCTGTTCTTCGCTTGGCCGGATGGAGGCGAGGCAAAATCGCCCGCCGACAAACCATCGGCAGAAAACCCAGTGGCCACTGTGCCCGCGCCGCCCGTCGCCCCGGCGAGCCACGCCGCCACGCCGCCCGTGCCCCACCCTGCCCCGGCAGCCCACGCGCCCACGCGCCAAAACCTGCCCGCAACCGCCGAAAACAGCCGCCCCGCCGCTCGCCCAATCGGCAGCAAAACCAGCCGCACGACAGCAGTCAACCCATTGATTTTCAACGAAAAAGCAAACCAAACACCCAGCGTCGCCCAGCCAGAAACCGCCGCGCAACCGCCTGTTTCGGCGGAAAAAACCGCCGCGCCACGCGCCAGTTTTTGGGCGGATTTTGCCCAACTGCCCATGCCCGGCGGCGGGCCGGTCGCGTCCGAAAACGAGCGCGGCATCCAGCCCGCGCAAATCGCCCCGCCCGAAGACAAGTGCTACCGATTCAACGGCGGGCTACGGCTGCGCCCGTACTTGTTGGCCTACGGCGGGGCGCACCTGCCCATGCGAAAACTGACGACTGGCGACCCCGAATTCGAGGCCGCAGCTGAGGCGCGCCGCCAAACCGAGACCGTGCTCGAAGCCATCAGCGTGGGCGGCGCAGTGGGCCTGCATCTGACCAAAAATGTGTTCGTGGAAGCGGGCGCGGAGTGGCAGCGCGTGACCGAGCGGTTCGATTGGAGCCGCACGACCCGCGACACGCTCGGCAAATTCGTCACCACCGGCTTCCTCGTCAATGCGCCGGGCGACACCACTTTTTACATGGATTCGGTGGCCATCGTCCGCACGACCACGACCCGCAAACAGACCTTCAACCGATACACATTCGTCCATTTGCCGCTCGCCGTCGGCTATTCGTGGCGGCCCAGGGCACGGCTCGGTGCGTATGCCAAAGCCGGCCTTGCGCTCAACCTCGCCTTCCAGCAGCGCGGCGAAGTGCTTGATTTACAGGGCGAACCGCAGCGTTTCGATTCGCGGGACACCACGGCCGGGCATCCGTTCCGTTCGAAAATCGGCCTCGCGCCGTTTGCCGCCGTCGGGCTGCGCTACGGCCTCGGCCCCCGGCTCGACCTGCTGGGCGAGGCCCGCTACCAACAGCACCTGACCGACGTGACCGACCCGGCCTACGCGCTGCGGCAACGGTACGCGCTGTTCGGCCTGAACGTGGGGCTGCGGTGGCGGTTTTGATTTATGAAAATCTTCACATTGGTTCGAGCCAGACCAAGCGACTTTTGCCGCCAAAAATCAACCATTGAAAAAGTCGCTTACGCTGTTGCCATTGCTTTGCCTCCATTTGGCGGCCCAAGCCCAGTTCGGTTCTTTGCCGCCCTTCACCAAATGGCATCAGAACCCGCTTGGCTTCCAGCCGCTCAATTTGCACACGTCCAGTGGGCTGATTATCCCCGGTGCTGCTGCTGCAATCTGTCTTTTGCTCTCCCAAAAAGACACTGCGCTCGTGCGCAAAATCTCGTGGTTCAATGAAGTAGGCTACTCAAAAGGCTACTATGCCAGCCGAACCCATGTCTGGCAAAACAATTTCGGAATGCTTTTTCATGCCCGAAAATGGCTTGCCTTCGGCGGCGAATTCAACACTTACCATGTCAGCGACGACGTGAACAACACATGGGGTTTCGGGCTGCGGCCTTTTGTTCGGTTTTATCCGCTCCACCGTGAACGGCTGCGGCTGTACTTCGAGAGCGGGGCGGGTGTGATGTATTTTTTGCAAAAATTCCCGCAGCCATCCGGCTTTTTCGGCGACAACCGGACGGGCACTAACTGGAACGGCTCGCCCAAATATGGCATCGGTGCGGAATGGCAACTCAACTCCAAACTGTCTTTGCAGCTCGGCATCCGGCACGTTCACGTCTCGAACGGAAACACATGGGGAAAAGAAAACAACCCCGGCCACGACAGCAACGGCATCAATCTGGGCCTACTTTACCGGCCTTTTTGAGAATTTGCGGCAGAAATTGCCGTCGTTTGTGTGCGAAAACACCAACGCGCCTACCCGCCATGAAAAAACTCCGCCTGCTTGCCGTCGCATTTGACACACACCTGCATCCCTGGGAACTGCCCCGCTTCCGGGGCGCGGTGGCCGCCAAAGTCGGCCTCGAACACGATTGGTTTCACAACCACGACAACGAGGGCGGCGGATTCCACCATCGCTACCCAAAAATCCAATACAAACTGCACACCCGCGACGGCCAGATGCGGCCCATGCTCCTGTGCATTGACGAGGGCGTGGAGGAGGCGCACCATTTTTTCAGCCACCCGAACTGGGATTTGGTCATCGGCCAGCAGGCGCACGTCATGCGCATCGCCAGCCTCGACGTGCGGCAGCACACGCTGCAAGTCTGGGACGACGGCGATTTCCGATACCACATCCACAAGTGGCTGGCCCTCAATGCCGAAAACTTCGCCGAATGGCAGCGCACCGAGTCCCTCGCCGGGCGCGTGGCCATGCTGGAGCGGCTCTTGGCCGCCCATATCCTGTCGTTTGCGCGGGGCGTGGGCTGCGAGTTCGAGCGGCACTTGGAGGTACGCATCACGCGGCTGCAGCGCGACGACGAGTGGGTTTCGTACAAAGACGTGAAAATCCTCGCCTTCACCCTCGAATTCGGCACCAACGCCTCGCTGCCCGATTGGGTCGGGCTGGGCAAAGGCGCGAGCATGGGGTTCGGCGTGCTGCGGCAGCAGCGGAAGGGGCGGTGAAGCGGGGACGCTCGGTGCAAGTGCCCTGCAAAAAAAATCGCGTTTTTGCGGAACAAGTGCGGAAGGCGCGACATACCTTCACCAATCGAAATATGAGCCTCCAACGGCTTGATTACCAGTTCTTTAATTTTGCGGAAAACATCCAAAAACAAGCCCTTTTTGCCCTCTCGCCCCCTCGTTTTTTATGATTTTCTTAACGGAAATACCCCAAAATTTGCGGAAGATTTTCGACCCTAAGCCATTGTGGCTCAAATGTTTCGCCCCGAAACATCACTCCTGCACCCTTCTCCAGCACAGATAGGATTGCGACCAATTTCTCGCCTGTCGTTTCTAAGTGTATACCTGCTCCTGCACCCTTCTCCAGCACAGATAGGATTGCGACCGGCTGATTTTGCCGCCGGGAAAGCTAAGGCCCGC
>JBKBIC010000014.1:0-39095 GCA_046299435.1 Saprospiraceae bacterium | reverse complement strand
AACCAAACCACCAAAACCAGTAACCAATCGGCCAATCAACAAATCAACCAGACACCACCCGCAACCACGCAACCTTTTACCATAAAACAAATAAAGTTCTCTCATCATGAAATGCCAGTCCTTGATAGTGATGCTCCTTGCCCTCGTGTTTGCCGCGCCGGCCTTCGGCCAAAAGCGCGAACGCAAAATGCAAGAGGCCATTGACTCCCTGAACACCACCGAGTTCGTCCAGAAATACAAGCAGTACAAAGAGGTCGTCGAGATGACCATTTCCAACTTCAAGGCCGTCAGTTCCAACTACGAAATCTCCGATGTGCAGGAAGTCCAGTACGGCTTCAAAACCACTGCCTCGAACTTCAACAAAATCCTCGAAACCATCAAAAAAGACTTGTTGGACAAAAAGACCCGAGAGTTCATCAAGACCAGCCCCGACCGTTACACGCAGTTCGTGGCGCAGGAGCTTGACCTCGCGTACAAGGGCTTCCAGCAGACGGTCGTCGTGAAAATCACGGAGCTCACCGGCGAGCAGCCCGTCGGCATCGGGGTCATGGAAATCAAGCTTTTGCTCGATTTGGTGTTCGACGTGGTCAGTGTCATCAACAGCATTGACGCAGAGCTCTCGCGCATGAACGATGCCTACATCGAGGAAAAATTCGTCGCCCCACTCCGGGTCAAGACTTGGGAAACCCTCTGATTGAGTAGCGCCGCCCCAGCCACCCTAACGGCTCGAAAACGCCCGACGGCCAAACCCGTCGGGCGTTTTTTTAGAAAAAGGACCGGCCAAGTATTCACGAAATGTCGGGTTCCTACATAGACGCTACTGAAAAAACATTTTTGCGTAAAAATTTAAACAGTAGTCATTTGCGGTCTTTGGAGGGCAAATGGGTACCTTTCCGACCGTAAACGGAACCAAACTCACCGATTTTATGAGGCACTTAATACTCACGGCAACACTATGCCTGCTGGCTGTCGCAGGTGCCTTTTCCCAAAACAAAATATTCACGGGCCTCGTCAACAACAACTGGGACGAACCGAACAACTGGTCTCCGCAAGGCGTGCCCACCGCCACAGACGACGACAGCATCCCGCCAAGTGAGTTTGTCATCATGCCATTTTCGCCCATTTCCGTCGCAGGCTTGCGCTTGGGCACGGGCGTTACGCTGACGGGCGGCACCAGCAGCAGCATCAACATCACGCAATTCGGACGGTCGCAGGGAGCCTTCGTGGGTGTGCCCCTCACGGTGGCGAGCGGGGCGGTGTTCCACTTGCACAGCCTTTCCAATTGGGACAACAGCTTCTACGAGGGCCTGACGAACAACGGCACATTCAACTATTACGAAGGCGTACTGAACCTCGGCCCCGGCGAAATCACCAACTCCGGCCAGTTTTTCGGCAAAGACCAGCCGGGACAAACAGTCGAAAAAAACATCTACAGCTACGGCCTGGGCATCACGAACAACGCGGGGGCCATCTTCCGCCACGAAAATGCCAACGCCAGCGGCGGCCTGCCCTTCAACATCTGGGTTCCGTTCTTGAACAACGGCGCGTTGCAAGTCCGCGAGAACACGGAAGGCATCACGTTTTACAACGATTTCACGAACAACGCCAACATCCAGTTCGCCAGCTCCGGCATCTTCAACTTCGATGGCGTGAATTCCCTCAGCACTTGCACGTTCAACCCCGGCGGCGGCATCACGGCCCCCGTCGGCCCGCTGTCGTGGAACGGCTTTTTCAGTTTGACAGGCGATGTAAACATCAACTATGCCATCACGGTCAACAACAACACGGCTTGGACATTCCAGAACGGCACGGTGGGCGGCACGGGCAGTTTCAATTTCGTGGACACCGACGGCGTACAGTTCGTCCAGAACTCCGTCCTGCAAATCCCCGTGACCAATGGGGCGGGCCAACTTCTGGGTTTTGGGGTCGGAGCCGCAGCCACGAACAACACCCTTTCTGCTATCCTCACGAACAACGGGAGGTTGAGTGTTCTGGGCGACTTGGAGATGAACAACGGCACCATAACCAACAACGACATCCTCGAATTCGATTTCAATGACCCTAAGACCATCTCCAACGGCGGCGGCGTGAACCTCATCACGAACAACAAATTCATGTATGTGAGCGTGCCGACCTTCTTCCAGATAAAAGTGGAGAACAAGACGGCCGCCAGCCGATTGTATCCGGGGAACAGCGTCGCTGTGGATTTTGCCACGCTGTTCGACAACGAAGGCGAAATAGTCCCCAACGACAGCCCGACCTCGTCCATCGGCACCGCCAGCCTCAAAGAGGCCTTTCAGTTCACCTCCACAAGCGTGACCAACATCGAGTTCGACGGGGCAGCGCACGATTTTATCCAGATACTTGGCCTCAACAACGACCTGACCCTCAACGGCGGGACACTCAACATCAACGTCATAGGTGCCACGCCCCCGCCCGGCAACTATGTCATCATTGACGTGCCGAACAACTTGCGCCCGGCCTCCGGCAACCGCCAACTGCTGGGCATCAACGGCAGTTTCACGACCATCAACCTGCCGCCCGGTGCCACGTTGAACAACAACGGCACACAAATTTTCATCACTTTCGCTTTCCCCCCGCCCGACATCACTTGCCCGCCCGACGCGACGGTCAGCACCGACGTGAGCGGTTGCTTTTCCAATTATACATTCCCGCCGCCGACGGGCACCACCGACCCCAGTTGCGAGCCGATTACCTACACCGCCGACCCACCCGCCCCGTACTCGCTCGGCACGACGACAGTCACCTTCACAGGCACCGATGCCTGCGGCGGCACGGCCAGCTGCCAAACGACCATCACCGTCGAGGACAACGACCCGCCCGACATCATCTGCCCCAACGATTTCACCGTCTCGACGACGAGCGGCACCTGCACGGCCTGCCCGCCGCTGCCCCCGCCGAGCATCTTCGACTACTGCGACAGCCAGCCCGGCTATTTTACCGATGCCCCCGATTGCAGCACCCAGTTTTTTCAGTTGGGCACCACCACCGTCACCTATACCGCTTTTGACGATGCGGGCAACACGGCCACTTGCTCGCTGGACGTGACCGTCGAGGACAACGAGCCGCCCGTCATCAACTGCCCCTCGCCCGTTACCGTCAGTGCTGGCGCGAACTGTCAGGGTATCATGCCCGACCTCACGTTGAGTGCGTCGGCATCGGACAATTGCGGCGTGGCGAGCATTACCCAAGCCCCACCACCCGGCTCAAGCATCCCCGTCGGCACGACAACGGTCGTGCTCACAGCCACCGACCCAAGCGGCAACACAGCTACTTGCAGCGCGATTGTCAATGTGGTGGACGACGAGCCGCCGACCATCACTTGCCCGCCCGATGTCAACGTGGACAACGACCCCGGCGAGTGCGGCGCGAGTGTGTCCGTCGGTCCGCCCACTGTCAATGACAACTGCGGTGTGGAATCTTTGGACAATAGCTACAATGGCACCAGCGATGCCTCCGATTTTTACGATGTCGGCGTGACGACGGTCACTTGGACGGTCGAGGACGTGTACGGCTTGCAAAGCACTTGCGCCATGACCGTGACCGTGAACGATGCCGAGCCGCCGACTATCACCTGCCCGGCGGATGTGATTGACAATGCCCTGCCGGGACTCTGCTACGCCACGCCCAGCATCGGCGATGCCACTGTTTCGGACAACTGCGCGGGCGGCGGCGGCACGGGTTCTGTTTCCAACGGCGGCCAAACATGGACGCAAACCGGCCAGCGTTCCAGCTATTTTGACGTGACCAACGTCAGCGTCGCGCCCATCAACGTCACCAGAATCCGGGCGAAAATGTGGAACAACCAGACCTCGCCCGTCAACGTCACCGTCCAAGTCTATTTCACCACAACGGCCATGACCAGCGTCGGCAACCAAACCAACCCCGGTGCTTGGACGCTGAACACGACCGTCACCAAGACCCTCGTCGGGCAAGGCATCGGCAACCTCGTGCCGCAGGACGTGGAAATCGTGCTGGCTTCGCCCGTCACTTTGCAAGTTGACCAATCCAAAGGCTTCTCGCTTCAAACCAATTTGCAGTACGGCGGCGGCCCGGTCTCCGCGCAACAAAACGGCCCAGCGTTCAGCAACGGCACCGCGTTGGTCTCCAACGGCACTATCTCGTCGGGCAATTTTGCCAACCTGCTGCCCGGCAATTTCCAGTTTTTTGGGACGATAGATTACACGACGGCCAGCGGCGGCGGCTCGCTCACCCCGACGAACAACGCCCCGTCCACCTTTCCCGTCGGCACGACAGTCGTGACCTATTCTGTCGTGGACGCAGGCGGCAACATCGCCCAATGCGACCAGTTCGTGACCATCCTCGACAACCAGCCGCCGAGCATCACTTGCCCGCCGCCCGCGCTCGTCAACACTGACCCCGGCACTTGCGCCGCCAGCGTCCCGGACTTCATAGCCGGTGCGACTTACACCGATAACTGTGCTGTCGAAAGCGTCACCCAAGACCCGCCTGCCGGCCAGAGTTTCCCGCCCGGCATCTATTTGGTCACGCTCACCGCTTCGGACAGCACGGGCAATTTCGACACATGCTCGGTTAGCCTGACCATCCGCGACGGCCAATCGCCCACGCTTGTTTGCCCGCCCGATGCCACTGTCAGCACCGACGCGGGCGTTTGCTCGGCCAATTTCACGCCGCCGCCCGCGACCGCCACCGACAACTGCACACCCAGCGGCCAAATCAATATCTTCTACACGCCCAGCATCACCAATTTCCCCTTGGGCACCACATCGCTCGTTTATACGGCAGTGGATTTGGCGAACAATTCCAGCCAATGCTCAATGCAACTGACCGTCGTGGACGACGAGCCGCCCGTCATCACCTGTCCGGCCAACATCACCGCAAACGCTGCGACGGGCACTTGCCAAGCCACCGTCAGCATCCCGAACGCAACGGCCACCGACAACTGCACCAGCGCACCGACCATCACCCGCAGCCCGTCGGGCAGTGTTTTCCTCGTCGGCACGACGACGATCACGTTCACGGCCACCGACGCGAGCGGCAACGCGGCCACTTGCCAAATGACGGTCACGGTACTGGACACCCAAGCCCCGGTCATCGTCGGTTGCCCGCAGGATATTTTCGCAGACACAGACCCCGGTTCGTGCGAGGCAGTGGTGTCTTTCACGCCGCCAAGTGTCGTGGACAATTGTCCCGGTGCGACCATCGTCCAAACGGGCGGTTTGCCGAGCGGCAGCGCGTTCCCGTTGGGCACGACGACCAATACTTTCGTGGCGACGGATTCGAGCGGCAACGCAGTCAACTGCACGTTCACAGTCGTGGTGACGGACAACGAAGCACCCAGCATCGTTTGCCCGCCGAACGTCACGCTCGGCACCGATGCGGGCGTTTGCACGGCCAATTTCACGCCGCCGCCCGCGACTGCCACCGACAACTGCACGCCCTCCGGCAACATCACCATCATCACGCCGCCGGGCGGCAATTTCCCATTGGGCAATACCACGCTTGTGTACAATGCCATTGATTTGGCCGGCAATTCCAGCCAATGCACGATGCTGCTGACCGTCGTGGACGACGAACCGCCCGTCATCACCTGTCCAACCAGCATCACCGCGAACGCCGCGACGGGCACTTGCCAAGCCACCGTCAGCATCCCGAACGCAACGGCCACCGACAACTGCACCAGTTCGCCGACCATCACCCGCAGCCCGGCGGGCAACGTCTTCCAGCTCGGCACAACGACGGTCACGTTCACGGCCACCGATGCGGCGGGCAACACCGACCAATGCGACATCACCGTGACCGTCAACGACGTGCAAGCCCCGGCCATCACTTGCCCGCCGAACGTCAATACGACCACCGACCCCGGCGTTTGCTCCGCCACTTTCACATTGGCAAACGCCACCGCCACCGACAACTGCCCCGGCTCCGTGAGCATCACGAACAATGCCCCGCCGGGCAACACCTTCCAGCTCGGCACGACGACTGTGACCTTCACGGCCACAGACGCGCAAGGCAATACCGTCACCTGCACGATGAATGTGACCGTCGTGGACGACGAGCCGCCCGTGCTGCTTTGCCCCGACGACGTGACCATCCAAACCGCGCCGGGCACTTGCCAATCTGCGCCATTTGCCATCCCCAATGGCACCGCGACCGACAACTGCACCGCCAACCCGACCATCACAAACAATGCCCCGACAGGCGGCATTTACCCGCTGGGAAATACCAACGTGACTTTTACAGCCACCGACGCGGCAGGCAACATTGACCAATGCGTGGCCGTCGTGACCGTCGAGGACAACGAGGCCCCGGTCATCACGTTTTGCCCGGTCGGCGATTTGGTGGAAACAGAACCCGGCCTTTGCACCGCCGAGTTTGATTTCGACCCGCTCACGGCCACCGACAACTGCACGCCCAGCGGTTCGCTCGCCATCAGCAGCAATCCGCCGTTCGGTTTTGATTTCCCGGTGGGCACGACGACGGTGACATTTACCGTGACCGACGCAAGCGGCAACACCGCCCAATGCACCGCCGAAGTGGAGGTGGAGGACACCGAAGAACCCATCATCATTTGCCCGGTGACGTACATCGAAGGCACGGCGGGCGTGAACTGCGACACCACCGTGACCATCCCCGCGCCCACCGTCATTGACAACTGCGGCGCGACCGTCACCAACGACGCGCCGCCCGGCAACCTTTTTTCGTACTACGACAACCCGACCATCGTCACGTTCACGGCCACCGACGCGGCGGGCAACCAAGCGTTTTGCGAAGTCGAAGTCGTCATCAACGACCTGACCGCGCCCGTGCTCACCTGCCCGGACAACGTGACCATCAGCACGTCGAGCAGCAACTGCAACACCACGCTCAACCTGCCGCCCGTCGTCGCCGTGGACAACTGCGTCGGCCCCATCACCGCCGTGCAAAGCCCGCCCAACGGCACACAACTGCCCTTCGGCACCTCGTCCATCAGCTACACGGCGACCGACAACGACGGCAACGAATCCATTTGCACCATTTCCGTCACCGTCACCGATAGCATCGCGCCGGCAATCACCTGCCCCGCGAACGTCACCGTCGGCAGCAACCCGACGGGCTGCGAAGGCACCGCTACCTTGACGGCCACCGCCACCGACAACTGCACCCCGCCGCCGACCATTGTCCAAAATCCGCCGGGCAATATTTTCCAACTCGGCACCACGACGGTCACGTTCACGGCCACCGACGGCGCGGGCAACACGGCCAACTGCACGACCACCGTCACCGTGCAGGACAATGTGCCGCCCGCCATCACCTGTCCGGCCAACATCACGGCCAATACCGACGCGGGCACTTGCACGTTCACGGCCCCCAATTTCGCGGCCACCGCGACCGACAACTGCACCGCCCCGACGGCCATCAACATTTCCCAAAACCCGCCGGGCAACGTGTTCCAACTCGGCACGACGACGGTCACGTTCACGGCCACCGACGCGAACAACAACACCGCCGGTTGCACGGCATCGGTCACGGTCAACGACACACAGCTACCGACGCTCACTTGCCCGGCCAACACGACCGTCAGCACCAACACGAATACTTGCGAAGGCACAGCCAACCTGACCGCTTCGGCCACCGACAACTGCACACCAACGGGCGGCATCAATATCACGCAAAACCCGCCGGGCAGCATTTTCCCGATTGGCCCGACAACGCTCACGTTCACGGCCACCGACGCAGCTGGCAACATCGCCAGCTGCACCGCAACCGTCACGGTCGAAGACACGCAACTGCCCACACTCGATTGCCCGGACGATTTGACCGTCAACACAGACGCGAATGTTTGCACGGGCACGGCGAACTTGACCGCGACCGCAACAGACAACTGCCCGGCCACGCCGCCGACCATCGCGCAAAGCCCTTCGGGAAACACCTTCCCGCTCGGCCCGACAACTGTTACGTTCACGGCCACCGACGGGGGCAGCAACACCTTTTCCTGCCAAACAGTCGTCACGGTGGAGGACGCGCAACAGCCGAGCATCACCTGTCCGGCGGATTTGACCGTCGGCACGGACGCGGGCGTTTGCACGGGCACGGCCAACTTGTCGGCGACCGCCGCCGACAACTGCCCGGCCACGCCGCCGACCATCTCGCAAAGCCCGACGGGAAATACCTTCCCGCTCGGCCCAACGACGGTCACGTTCACGGCCACCGACGCGAGCGGCAACCAAATCGCTTGTTCCATGCAAGTCACGGTGGAGGACGCGCAACAGCCGAGCATCACTTGCCCGGCGGATTTGACGGTCGGCACCGACGCGGGCGTTTGCACGGGCACAGCGAATTTGACGGCCACCGCGACCGACAACTGCACCGCCTCCGGCAACTTGACCATTTCGCAAAGCCCGACGGGAAACACTTTCCAGCTTGGCACGACGACGGTGACGTTTTCGACCACCGACGCGAGCGGCAACCAATTTTCGTGCACCACTTTGGTCACAGTCGAGGACACGCAAACTCCCGTGCTCGATTGCCCGGATGATTTGACGGTCGGCACCGACGCGGGCGTTTGCACGGGCACGGCCAATCTGACGGCCACCGCCACCGACAACTGCACGGCCTCCGGCAACCTGACCATCACCCAAAGCCCGTCGGGAAATACCTTCCCGCTCGGTGCGACGACGGTCACGTTCACGGCCACCGACGCGGGCGGCAACACGTTGGCCTGCACCATGAGCGTCACCGTGCAGGACGTGCAACCGCCTGTTTTCCAAAACTGCCCGGCCACCACGCTCGACCTGCAAACCGACGCGGGCCAATGCACGGCCACCGCTGATTTCACGCCTTTCACCGCTTCGGCCACCGACAACTGCACCAGCCCCGTGCCCGTGCAAGGCCCGGCCTCCAACGTGTTCCCGGTCGGTGCGGGGCAAACGGCCACGTTCACCGCGACCGACGACGCGGGGCAAACTTCGGTTTGCACCATTACCATAAATGTCGCCGACGCGGAGCCGCCGACGCTCGCTTGCCCACCGAACTTGACGCTGGCGACTGCGCCCGGCACTTGCGCGGCCACGCCCGATTTTTCGCAAATCATGCCGACGGACAACTGCGGCGTGCAAAACTTGACAACCAACCCGCCCGGCAGCATTGCCGCAGGCAGCCCCGTGCAAGTGACATTCACGGCCACCGACGCGGGCGGCAACTCGACGGTTTGCATCACGGAAGTGGAAGTTTTTGACACCGAGGCCCCGCAATTCGACAACTGCCCCGGCGCGCTGACCATCCCGACCGACGCGGGCCTCTGCTCGGCCACGTTCAGTTTTACGAACATCACCGCCTCGGACAACTGCGACGGTGCGCTGCCTGTGCAAGGCCCGACCACCGGCACGTTCCAACTCGGCCCGAACCCGCCCGTGCTCCTCTCGGCCACCGACGCAGCAGGCACGGCAGCCAGCTGTGCCGTCACCGTGACCGTCGAAGACCAAGAACCGCCCAACATCACTTGCCCGCCCAACGTCGTGACCGACCCCGACCCCGGCGAATGCACCGCGACCGTCAACCTCGACCCGGCTTCGGCAACGGACAACTGCACGGCGAATTTGACCATCGAAACCATGCCCAGCGCACCGGGCAACACGTTCCCGGTCGGCACGACGGTCATCACCTACATGGCCACCGACGACATGGGCAACGAGGACATTTGCCAAACCAGCATCACCGTGAACGGCACGGACGTGTTGAGCATCACTTGCCCGCTGCCGCAAAATCTGGACGCGGGCGCGGGCTGTTCGGTCACGGTGCCGTTCCAAGACGCGACGTTCGTGGCACTTTGCGGCCTGCAAAGTTTGGACAACAACTGGCCGCCGAACGACGAATTCCCCGTCGGTCAGACGCTCGTCACGTTCACCGTGACCGACGTGGCGGGCGGCACCGAAGCCTGCCAGACCGTCGTCACCGTGACGGAGGCCGTGCCGCCGACCTTCGCTGGCTGCCCGAACGACCTAACCGTGCTGGCGAATTTGCCCGGCTGCCAAGCCACCGCAGGCTGGGGCACACCGCTGGCGACGGACAACTGCACGCCCGCGAGCCAAGTCTCGACGGCGCAGCCCGGCGACATTTTCGCCCTCGGTACAACGATGGTGACGTACACCGCAGCCGACTTGAACGGCAACACGGCCATCTGCCAATTTTCGGTCACGGTCAATCCCGCCTCGACCGTTTCCACACTCGACACGGCGGTTTGCGCCGGGCGGCCCGTGACGGTGGGCGGCAGCACGTTCACCGCGCCGGGAACCTACACCGTCAACTTGACCAACGCGCTGGGCTGCGACAGCACGGTGACGCTCAATTTGGCGAACGTCACGCAGCTGTTCGGCACGGCGACGGCCACGATTTGCGCCGGGCAAAGCATCCTGCTCGGCGGGGCCTTGCAGACCGAAGCCGGTTTTTACATGGACACGTTGACCGCGCTCGGCGGCTGCGACAGCATCGTGACCACAGAACTTTTCGTGAATCCAACACCAACTTTTTCCATCATGGGCCCAATTTCCATTTGTCCCGGCGTGTTCGCCGTGCTTTCCGCTGGGCTGTTTTCGCAGTACCAGTGGTCGCCCGGCGGGGCCACGACCCCCCAGATTTCCGTTGACCAACCGGGCATTTACGCGGCCACCGTGACGGACGCGAACGGCTGCACGGCCTCCGATGTGTTCGATTTGACGACCGTGTATTGCGGCCCGGTGACGGCGGCGTTCGCCGTTGCCCGCGACACGGCTTGCGCCAATTTGTTCGTCGGCTTCACCGACCAATCGCTCGGCAACGTGCAGGAGTGGCACTGGGATTTCGGCAACGGCAATTTTAGCACGCTGCAAAACCCGTCCACCTATTTCCCGAACCCCGGCGACTACACCGTGCGGCTCATCGTGCGCGACGGCTTGGACGCGGACACGGCCACCCGCCGCATCCACATTTACCCGCAGATAAAAGGCAATTTCACGACCACCGTGCCCGACCTGTGCCACCCGCTGGAACTGGATTTCGCGGGCACGGCGATGGCCAAGTTCGGCGTGGATGTGTGGCGGTGGAACTTCGGCGACGGCAACACGGGCACCGGGCAAAACACCTCGCACGATTACCCGAACTACGGCACGGCCAATGCCACGTTGGTCATCCAAGACAAATTCGGGTGCGTGGACAGCCTGAGCCGCGACGTGGACATCAGCCCGAACAGCGTCGCGCCGCAGCCCGTTTTCATCCAAAAAATCCTTTGCCCCGGCGAGTCGTTCACGGTCGGCGCGACGGTTTTTGACGAAACAAACCTCACGGGCGCGGTCGTGCTCGTGTCGGCGGCGGGCTGCGATAGCGTGGTTAACGTGGCGGTGAGCTACATCCCCGGCGGCAATATTTCACTCGGCGCGGACACGGTTATCTGTGAAAATCAATCACTTACGCTCGATGCTGGCCCGGCGACCAATTACCTGTGGTCAACCGGAGCCACCACCCAGACCATCACCGTGACGCAAGCCGGGACGTATTCGGTCGTCATCTCGAACAACGGCAACTGTGCGGCCAGCGGCCAAATCACGGTCGGCGTGGACGCGATTCCCAGCCTGCAAGCCGATGCCGGCGCGGACGCGGCCATCTGTTCGTCGCAGCAGTTTTTCAAGATGAACGCCGCCGCGCCTTCGGTCGGCACGGGGCGTTGGAGCACGGCGGGCACGGCGATTTTGGACAACCCGGCCAGCCCGCAATCGTTCGTGTCGCAGCTCGCCAATGGCAACAACATTTTCACTTGGACACTCGACAACGGCGCGTGCAAAGCCTATTCCTCGGACAACGTGACCGTCAGCGTCACGCCGGAGGTGAACGAAACGGCCAACGCCGGCCCCGACCTTGCGTTTTGTGCCAGCGGCGCGACGGTGCAACTGGCCGCCCTCGCGCCCGCAAGCCCCGGCGTGGTGGGCACTTGGGCGCAAACCTCCGGCGCGCCGCTCAACATCGCCGACCCGAACGACCCACAAACGACGGTCACGGGCCTGAACGCGACGGATATTTACACGCTGGAATGGACGCTCTCGAACGGGGCCTGCGGCGATTTTTCGAGCAATGAGGTCAATATTAGCTTGTCGAGCAAGGTGCTGGCGGCGGCCAATGCCGGCGACAACGCGAGCCTTTGCCAACAAAGCACCCTCCAACTCAACGCCAACCAACCGCCGCCCGGCGGCACGGCCATCTGGACGATTGACGGCACATCGCCCGCCGCCATCGCCGACGCGGCCAGCCCGAACACGGTGGTCTCGGCCATCCCGCCCGGCACGACGCGCCTGATTTGGACGTTCTCCACGCCGCTTTGCCCGAATTACTCGGCGGACACGCTCATCGTTTTCCAGAGCAGCGGCTTGGAGGCCAACGACGATGCCTACCTGTTCCTCGGCCAGCCGCTGACGAACCTCGATTTCGTGGCCAACGACGCAGTGGGCGACCCCGACAACGTGACGCTCACACTCACCGGCACGCCGAGCCTCGGCAAAGTCAACCGCAACCAAGACGGCACCCACGATTTCAGCTTCATGGGCGACGCGCCGGGCGCGACGAGTTTCGGCTACGAAATTTGCCTGAAAGCCTGCCCGAACGTCTGCGACGAAGCCTTCGTGACCATCGGAGTCAAGAGCGACTCGGTGCCCGTGCTCATCCGTCCGCGCAACGTGTTCACGCCCAACGGCGACGGGGTAGGGGATAGGATGGTCATCGAAAACTTCGACGACATCACGACCGACATCGTGCTCATCGTCCTCAACCGTTGGGGCAACATCGTGTACGAAACCAAAAAGTACAACAACGACTGGGAGGGCCGCGACAACGACGGCAACCCGCTGCCCGAAGGCTCGTACATCTACATCCTGCGCGGCGGCGGCATCGGGCCGGACGGCGACAACGAAGAGACCGGTGTGATAACCATCATGCGTTAGTTTTTTTAGTGGTTAGTTGTGAGTGGTTAGTTGTGAATACCGCCGCCCACTGCAAACTGCCCACTGACAACTGCCCACTGCAAACTGCCCACTGACAACTCACCACTAACCACTGATTTTCGTCATGCATAAACTTCTCCATTTCATAAAAACAGCGGCTGTCGCGGTGGCTGTTTTTGCGCCGACGGTGGCCGAGGCGCAGCTGGTATCGTTGTTCACGCAGTACAACGAGATGCAGTCGTTCATCAATCCCGCCGCGCTGTCGGGCGATTTCCTGCAATACCAGCAAAACGCGGTGGCGAGCCTGCTGTACCGCCGCCAGTGGGCCTCCATCGAGGACGCGCCGCAGACCGGGCTGGCGCGGTTCGAGTATATCATGGAGGGCAACAGCCTGTCGTCGTTCGGCGGTTTTTTGTTCAAGGACAAAATCGGCGCGTCCAATGTGCAGGGTTTCTATGGCCGCTATGCCTATCACTTGCGACCCTCGACCAATGCGGACATCCTTTTCGGGATGGGCATCACGGCGGGGCTGTTGCAGTACCGCATCAAGCCACAAGAATTGGAATTCGAGGTGGGCGACCAGCTGCAAGGCAACAGCCAGACGGACTGGGTGCCGGACTTCAACCTCGGCGCGAGTTTCACCTATTTCCCGCAGCAGGGCGTGAAGTTTTACACAGGCGTGTCCGTGCCGCAGGTGGCACGGACACGGGCAAAGTTCGATGCCGAAGGGAACCGTAAATTCGCGCTCAGTCGGCCCAGCCACCTCTCGCTGACGGCGGGGGCGGTCATCCCCGTCGGGCAGCAAGGCTTTTTGGAGCCAAGCATTTGGGTCAAGGGCGCGAGCGGCCAGCCCGTCAACATTGACTTCAACATCCGTCAAAAATTCGTCAACAACTTTTGGATGGGCATCGGGTACGGCACCGCGCGCACGCTGCACGTCGAGGCCGGGGCCATCCTCACCAAATGGCTCAACCTCCAAAACGGGCTGCTCCGCATCGGCGGCGGCTATGACTACAACATTGGCGGCTACGGCAGCCAACTGGGCAATACTTACGAAATCGTCATCAACTATGCTTTCCGCGCAAGCCGCAAAAACAAGTAAAAAGCGCGTCGAAATCACCGACGAATCGCAGTACATCACCGCCCTTTTGACGGGCGACGAGGCTGTGGTGCGCCTGATTTACGACAAATTCCTGCCGCCGGTCGTGACGCTCGTCACCCGGCAAGGAGGCCGCCGTGCGGACGCGCTCGACGTGTTCCAAGACGCACTGATGATTGTGCACGACAAGGCACAAAAGCAAGGGACGGTGCTCACGGGCACTTTCTTCTCCTACCTGTACGGCATCTGCCGACGTGTGTATGGCAACAAGTTGCAGAAAAAGGACAATCAAACGGTAACGACCGACAACCTTGTCAAACTAAGTGTTAACGACGACATCCAGCCCTTCCTCGAAAATCAAGAGCGCGAAAAGGCGTTCTGGGATGCGTTCAAAAAACTGGGAGCCGACTGCCAAAAACTGCTCCTGCTCTTTTTTGAAGGCCGCTCGATGGAAGAAATTTGCGAAGCGATGGGACACGGCAGCGTGGGCTACGCCAAAAAACGCAAGTTCCAGTGCAAAGAGACACTCGTCGCCCACGTCAAATCCGACCCTCGATACGCGGAACTGGCGCGGGAAAGCACCGTTAATCGCTAAAAATTGTCAGCCATGCAACGCCCCGCGCACAATCGAATCGAAGAGATAGAACTGTACCTCGACGGCTCCCATCCAAACCGCGAAGCCTTCGAGCTGGAAATGCAACAGGACGCGACCCTCGCAGCAGAAGTACAGCTGCACCGCGACCTCGCACAGGCATTCTCGAACGACAGCAAAAACCGCCTCCGCAGCCTGCTGCACGAAGTGGCCCAAGACCATCAAATGGCCGCCACCCACAGCATCGGCGGCGGCGCGCTCGTCCGCCACATTGATCACTACCGGAAATACTACATGGCCGCCGCCGCCGCCTTCGCACTCGTGCTGTGCAGCGTGTGGTTCCTGCGCCAGCCGACCGACGACAGCCCGCTGGCCCACATCCCGGCCACGCCGACAGTGCCGACCGAGCAACCAACGGCCACGCCAACCCCCTCGGAAGAGCCTGCGGCGGTCGTTTCTGCGCCCGAAAAAAACACGTCGGCCAGCAACGGCAAGCCCAAAAAGCCCGTCGAGCTCCGCAACGTGGAAATGCCCAGCAGCATCGAACTCGGCAGCGACGGCATCGGAACATTTTCCATCTATGCCAACGTTTTTGAGAACAACAGCCAAACAGGCGAAAAACTCGTCCTCCGCCTCGTGCCGAAATCGGACGCAAACGCCCCGGCCGCCATTGACGAGACCGTAAAAACAGAGAAAAACACTGCCTACGGCTTTGCCCAAAAAGACGCACCCCAGCGCATCCTCGAATGGCAAGATGCCGTGCAAGCCGCGCCCGGAAAGTACCGCCTGCTCGTCCTTTTGCCCGATGGCCGGGTCGTGTATTCCAACGACATCGAACTGACACAGAAGAAACTCTGACACGCGCCGCGCTCACGTTCCGATCAATAGCGACATCAAGCACGTTTCACCCACATCCCAAAAACTGCCTGCCAAGTCCGTCAACCTACCCATCCTGATGAGAACAATTGTCCTTTTGTTGGCCGTTGCCTGCCTGCCTGTATTGGCCGATGCCCAAACGATGCGCTACTTTCAAGTGGGCGTTCGCACGGAATTTGTACCGGATGCCCGCGACACAAGCTACGTCGTGGCGACCGACAACCCCGCCTTGATTGCCGAAGCACTTGCCGAGCTGGCAAAGCCCATCGAAACCCGCTTGCATATCAATGGCTACCTCGCGCCGGGCAACGGCGGCTTCAACAAAAGCGGCGACTTCTGGTACTCGTGGCACATCAAGCCCAACGAATGGCTGCTCGCCGAGGTCAGTATCCTGCTCTGCAACGGCCTCCCGTACACCAATGTGGAACTCGATACCGCCGCTTGGCTCAACGACATCGGCCAGCTGTGCACATGGTCCTCGTGCATCAAGCGCGAAATCCCCAAGCCCGTCGGCTTGGACGAACCGGGCAACGGCAACTTGGGCAACCTCGCCCTCACGCCCAACCCCGCCGCGTCCGAAACCCGCGTCTCGTTTTTTGCGAAAAAAGACGGCCCTGCCACCATCACGCTCTCCGACATCCTCGGCAGGCCAATCCGCACCGCAACCCTCATGGCCTCCGGCCCTGCCCAGTACCGCCTGGACACGGCCACCCTTCCTGAAGGCACCTATTTCGTCTCGGTCGTCATGGGCGGCTCGCGCCGCACCCAACGGCTTATCGTGAAATGAGGGGTTGATTGTGGCGATTCGGCTAATGCAGTGGCGATTTGGGAATCAAATCACCGCATAGCCGAACCGCCAAATCGCCGTTAAAAACCAACCATATTATGAAAAACCACATCGCTATCGCACTGTTGATGCCGTGCCTGATTGCTGTGGCAACCGCTCCCCGATTGGTTGCCCAAGAACCAAGTGAAACAACAGGCCATGTGGCATTCGCTTTTTTGCTCAGCGGTTTGGCGGGAGACGGCGACAGGCCGTCGCCAAGTGCCCTGCCGAAGGACAACCCAAAGTACCGGACGGCCAAGCGCGTTTACGATGACTTGGTGCACGCCCGCGGCGACCTGCGACTGCCGCCTCCCGAATTTTTCATGAACCGCCGCCAGAACTACGTCGCGTGGATGGATGCCGACAAGGTGCTCATCGGCCTCGAAGAAAAAGCCTACGACGTGTGCGCCAGTTTCGGGGCCGACTCGCTGAACGCCCTCGCCGCCCTGCTCGGCCACGAAATCACCCATTATTACGAAAAACACGACTGGACGCGCCACTTTTCTGCCGAAAACTCCGGCTCCGCGCTCGGCCAGCAAATCGAGCGTATCGAAGAGGGTATCAAGCACGAGGCGCAAGCGGACTATTTCGGCGGCTACCTCGCCACCTCTGCCGGCTACCAAGTGCATGGCATCATGCCCCGCCTGCTCGACGCGCTGTACAAGGCATACGGGCTGGGCGAGCACATCACGGGCTACCCCAGCTTGCCGGAGCGAAAAGCCATGTCGTGCAACAGCCAAGCCAAGCTGCACAGTTTCGAGGCCGCCTTCGAGATGGCCAACCTGCTGACCGTGCTCGGCGAATACCAAGAGGCAGCGGCCTATCATCGCCTCATCCTCCGGGAGTTTCAGAGCCGCGAGATTTACAACAACGCCGGCGTGCTGGCCATGCTCGCCGCCCTGCGCCTTTCCGAAAACAGCCGCACACCGCTGTTTTTTCCCCTCGAACTCGACCCGCTCTCGCGCTTTGGCAACAACCGCAAATCCGCCACCGCCGCCAACCCCGCCGAGCTGATGACCGATGCGGAGTCCTATTTTTCAAAAGCCGCCGCGCTCGACCCCGACTATGCCCCCGCGTTTTTGAACCTCGGCTGCGTCCATGCCTATCTGGGCAATCTCGACGACGCGGCCTATTACGCCCGCAAGGCCATGCGCCTCAGCCAGCAGCAAAACCGCACCGACCTGCAAGCCGATGTGAATTTGCTGCTCGGCATCATCGCGCACAGCACCGGGAACATCGCCGATGCCAAGCACTATTTTGAAATCGCGCACGGCATGGGCAGCCCGCTCGGCTCCGCCAACCTTGATTTGCTCGAAGGCAAAAACCCCATCGCCGGGCAATCCCTGGCCAACGCCGACACGCCTCCGCTCGAGACCATTGACGAACTCAGCCTCGAACGCTTCGCGCACGAGCTGGTGGTTGACCGCACGGTGGAGCTGGAATCGGGTCGCGCCTCGTTCGGTGTCAAAAAAATGCCCCATTCCTGTGTGTACGTCCACATGGCCGACAAGGGCAAACAGCTCCGCATCGTGCAAGCCACGCAGGAAGACTACCCCGGCCACACGGCGCGAGGCATCGCGCTCGGTGCCACGAAGGCCGAGGTGGAGGCCATCTACGGCCAGTCGTCGCAATACATACATGCCGCGACGGGCCAGTTTTTGGTTTATTTCCCGGCTCAAATCGCTTTCCGTTTCGATGCAAATGGGCGGCTCGCCGGGTGGTTCACTTTCCGAATCAAGTAAGCAAAGAAAACTGTGGGCGGGTTTGCCCCCGCTTGCCCACGACCGACAATTCTCCACCAAAAACGATGAAAAAGACTATTCACCGAATCGCCATCCTCGCCGTGCTGCTCGTTTGCGGTTTTTCAGCGGCTATCGCGCAGGTCTCCATGCGGCCAAGCACGGCCACGCGGGCACTCGTGGTCGGTATTTCGGATTATCAAAACAGCCAAATCCCCGATTTGCAATTTGCCCACCGCGACGCGGAGGCCTTCGCGGCGTTCCTGCAATCGCCCGGCGGCGGCAGCGTCCCGTCCGACCAAATCCGGCTTTTGACAAATGCCCAAGCCACAAACGCCAACATCTGCGCGGGCCTCAGCTGGCTCATGGACAACAGCGCGGAAGGCGACGTGGCCATCATCTATTTTTCGGGGCACGGCGACGTGGAGTCCAAGACCCGTAGCCAGTTGGGCTTCCTCCTGAGCTGGGATTCGCCACCCGTCAACTACGCCGCCGGCGCGGTACACCTATATTATTTGCAAGAGGTCGTCACCACGCTTTCGCTCGACAACAAAGCGAAAGTCGTGCTCGTCACCGATGCCTGCCACGCCGGCAAATTGGCGGGCAGCAGCGTCGGCGGCAGCCAAGCCACCGCCTCGAACCTCGCCCGGCAGTTTGCCCAAGAGGTCAAAATCCTCTCCTGCCAGCCCAACGAATACTCCAACGAAGGCACGCGGTGGGGTGGGGGGCGCGGCGTTTTTTCGTGGCACCTCGTCAACGGCCTCTACGGTTTGGCCGACCAAAACGGCGACGAAGTGGTGACACTCCTCGAAATCAATCGCTTTTTGGAGGACAAAGTGCCCGCCGACGTGGCCCCGGCCAGCCAAATCCCCATGTTTTTCGGCAACCGCAGCGAGACCCTCGCCATCGTGGACGCGCCCACGCTCGCCGAAGTCCGCCAGCACACGAGCAGCAGCGGCAGCACGGCGATGGGCTTCATCCATGCCACCAACCAAAAATCGCCGCGCGCCGACACGCTCCCGCTCACCCCGCAGCAACAGGCCATGCGCCGCGATTTCGAGGCAGCCGTCCAGCGCGGCCAACTGCTCCAGCCCGCCGGGCCGGACAACGCCCACGCCATTTTCACACGCTTCCGGCAGCAGGTCGGCAGCCACCCCGCCGCCCGCGACATGGCCCTCCGGCTCGCCGCCGAGATGCAATCCAAAGGCCAGCAAACCTTCAACAACGCCATACTTTTCCAAGCCGCCAAGCAAACGGCGATGGACAAAGCGTTCAAAAACGCGCTCGCGCTGGCGAAGGAATACTTTGAAAAATCGGCCCAAATCGTGGGCGATAAGCATTTTTCGCACCGCAACCTGCGGGCAAAAGCGGTTTTCCTCGAAGCCCTCAACCTGCTCGACGACCTGAAAACCGCGCCCGTCGGCAGCCGCCTCGCGCCCGTCATCGCCGCCGCCGAAGCCGCCCTGAAATCCGCGCCCGATGCGACTTACCTCTATTTCGCGCTCGGCGAGCTGTACGACAAGGGCCTGAACGACCCGGCCAAAGGCATCGAGTTTTTCGCCGCCGCGCAGGAACTCTCGCCCAACTGGGAGGCCGCCTACCTCGGCCTGACCCTCGCCACCGAACGGCTGAACAAAGCCCATGACCCCGACGAACTCGACACCCGCGTCGGGAGCGGCGGCAACGCCAGCGCGGAGGGCGATTTTGAGCAAAACACCCGCGCTGCCGACGCGCTTTTCTTCGCCGGGAACGAGCCTGCCGCAGCCGCCATCTACAAGAAAATCGCCGAGAAATACCCCGCCAACCCCGTCGCCAAATCCAACAAAGGCTTGGCCATGCTCGTCGAGGAAAACTACGACGACGCGGAACCCGTGCTCCTCGCCGCGCTCGCCGCCGCGCCCGACGAGCCACGCCCGTACAGCAACCTCGTGCATTATTACCTCGTGCTCGGAGCCGACGGGCAAGCCCTCCAATATGCCCAAAAAGCCCAGCAAAAATGGCCGAAAACTGCCCAAACCCTGTACGACCTCGCCCGCGTGGCCGCGCAGTCGGGCAAATTCGCGCAGGCTCAAACCCTGCTTTTGGAAGCCCTCGACGCTGGTTATGCCTATCCCGAAAGGGTCAAGACCGACGCGGCATTTGCCAATGCCCGGAAAAACACGGCATTCCGCGAGGCCCTGAAAGCGTGGCTGGACTGAGGCGCGGTTTGCGATTTTGGAAATCGCAATTCCAAAATCGCAAACCGCCTATGCCAAGTTTGGCAAGAAAACAACCAATGCCCCTCGCCGAAGGGTAGGATAAGTGCCCCAAATCGGCCTACTTTTGAAGCCTCCCGCCTGATACCTTTTGTTGTCGCGTGGCCGCAGGATTTTGGCCGCCGCTTCTTTGCCCCTTCCCCCCACACATATCGCGTCCTCATTCGTCACCAATAAATTCAACCAACTATGTTTCTTTCTTTCCGCAGAAAAGCAACGGCAGCATGGGTCGTCATGGCACTCGGCTTCTTCTTCACCGGCCAAGCGCAACCCTGGATGTCGTCGTTTGAAAACGACCCCAAGCCTAATTTTTTCCAAATCCAGCAGGCATTCAACGATTACTGGGCCGGCAAGACCATCGAGCGCGGCAAGGGTTACAAGCCCTTCAAACGCTGGGAATGGTTCTGGGAACCCCGCGTCAACCCGGACGGCTCGTTCCCCGACCGCGACATCGCGCAGCGCGAATGGCAAAGGTGGCTCGACACCCATGCCAGCGGCCAGCAGCGCAGCCCGTCCACTTGGACGAGCCTCGGCCCCAACTCCTCGCTCGGCGGCTACGCAGGCATCGGGCGCATCAACTGCATCGCTTTTCACCCGACGGATTCGAACACATATTGGATGGGCGCGCCGGGCGGCGGCATCTGGAAAACCACCGACGGCGGCAGCACTTGGACGAACAATACGGACAACCTCCCGGTCATCGGCGTTTCGAGCATCGTCGTCGAACCCACCGACCCGAACATCATCTACATCGCCACCGGCGACGGCAATGCCTCCGATACCTATTCGGTCGGCGTACTCAAATCCACCGATGGCGGCGTGACATGGGCTTCCACCGGGCTTTCGTGGCTGACCTCGCAGAACCGCATCATCCGCAAATTGCAACGCAGCACCAACGACCCGAACGTGCTGCTGGCCGCCACTTCCATCGGCATGTATCGCACCACGAACGCCGGCGCGACGTGGACGCTCACTTTTCCCGGCAATTTCTACGACGCGGAAGCCAAACCCGGCGACCCGCAAGTGTACCATGCCGCGACGAGCGACAAGATTTACCGCTCGCTGGACGGCGGCCAAACGTGGTCTTTGCAAAAACACGTCGTCGGCTCCGGGCGCATCGCGCTGGGTGTCAGCCCCGCCAACCCGAACTTCGTCGTCGCCCTTTGCGGCAACGGCAGCAACGGCGGCTGTTTCGCGGTGTTTGCCTCCACCGACGGCGGCCAGACGTATGCGGCGCGTTCGGGCGATTCGCCGAACCTCCTCGGTTGGAGCGAAACGGGCAGCGACGTGGGCGGCCAAGCATGGTACGACCTGTGCATCGCCGTTGACCCGACCAATGCCGACGTGATTTACACGGGCGGCGTGAACACTTGGAAATCCACCGACGGCGGTTTCACTTGGTCTTTGAACACGCACTGGTACGACATCCCCAACATGGCCACCGCCCACGCCGACAAGCACGCCCTCGAATTCCAGCCCGGCACGAACAAACTTTTTCAGGGCAACGACGGGGGCATTTACATCGCCAACGCCGATGCTTCCGCATGGACAGACCTCAGCAACGGCATCGCCATCAGCCAAATCTACAGACTCGCCACCGCCCAAACCTCCGACGCGCTCATCGCCGGCTTGCAGGACAACGGCACCAAAACCCGTTCGAGCGGCGGCGTTTGGGACGACGAAATCGGCGGCGACGGCATGGATTGCGCCATCAATCCCACCGATGCGAACGTCATGTACGGCGAGCTTTACTTCGGCGGCATCCATCGCAGCACCGACGGCGGCGTGAACTGGGTGGATATCCACGCCAACATCCCCGGCCAGCCGCAGGGCAACTGGGTCACGCCTTTCATCCTCGACCCCGTGACCCCGACGACGATTTACGCCGGCTTCAACCAGCTCTGGAAAAGCACCGACCAAGGCGATTCTTGGACGGCCATCACGCCGCCCGGCTTGTTCGGCGGCTCGCGGCTCAGCATCGTGGCAGCTGCACCGTCCGACCCCGCCAACCTCATCGTCTCGAACGGCCAGAGCATCTGGGGCAGCACCGACGGCGGCGCGACATGGAACGTCGTCGCGGCAGGCGGCACGGACGGCCGCATCACCGACATTGAGTTCCACCCGACGAACCCCAGCACATTCTGGATGACCCGCTCCAACTACGTCGCCGGCCAAAAAGTCTTCAAAACCACCGACGGCGGCAGCACTTGGACGAACGTCTCCGGCACCCTGCCCAACCTCCCGGCCAACTGCATCATTTACCAGCCCGGCTCGCCCGACGGCCTTTACATCGGCATGGACGTGGGCGTTTTTTACACAGACAACTCGCTCGGCGACTGGGAAGCCTTCAATCAGGGTCTGCCCAACAGCACCGTGACCGACCTCGAAATCCGCACGGCCACCGGCAAACTCCGGGCAGCCACTTACGGGCGCGGCGCATGGGAATCCGACCTTTTTGTGGCCGACCCGCTCACGGTCAACATCAATCCGCCATTCCTGACCGTGCCGCCCACCGCCGGCTCGGCGGCGTTCAGCATCACCTCAAACACGTCGTGGACGCTGGCCTGCTCCGAACCGACTTGGACCATCACGGGCAACGCCGGCAGTTCGGGCAACGACGTGTTCAACGTCAACTACTCCTCCAACCCCAGCGCAAGCCCACGCGCCGTCACCATCACGGCCACCGCGTCCAACGGCACCACGTCCATTGCCATCATCACCCAAACGGGCGCGCCGGAACCCAGCTGCACCAACAGCGAGGAACCCGCCAACAACACCGTCGGTACCGCCCCGGTGATGCCGCTCAACCGCGACAAATCCACGATGCTCGGCTCCGGCACCGATGTTGACATTTACAAACTCAACCTCACCAACGACCTTTCCTCCCTGACGCTGACGCTCGACAACCTGCCCGAAGACTACGACCTCGAACTGTTGGACGAGTTCGGCGATGTCATCGGAGCCTCCGGCGCGGGCAGCACCACGCCCGAAAAAATCGTCCGTTCCCTGCCCAACGGCACCTATTATGCACGGGTTTATAGTTTTTACGGCACGTTCAGCCCGAACCAATGCTACACCCTGCGTGCCGTGAGCCAAGCCCCCGTGCTTACCGTCGGCCCGGCCACCCAGACCGTCCAGAGCCACTACGGCAGCGCGTTCATCCAAATCACGAGCAACACCGAGTGGACGGCCTATTCCGACGATTACTGGGCCTCGCCCGCCGCCAGCGACGGCACAGGCTCCACGACGCTCGAATGGTTTTTCGAGGAAAACTTCGACGGCGCGACCCGCACGGCCACCATCCATGTGGATGGCGGCGGTTTCAGCCGCATCGTCAAAATCAAGCAACCGACCACCAACGTCTGCACCGACGGCAACGAACCCGCCAACAACCTCATCGCCACTGCGCCTACCATCCCAGTCGGCACGGAAAAGCGGAGCATTCTCGCCACCGCAACCGACGTTGACCTCTGGAAATTCACCATCACAGGCGTGAAGCCCACGCCGATTCTGGCCAACCTCAGTGCCCTGCCGAACGACTACGACCTGTTCATCCTCGATGCTTCGGGCACCGAAGTCGCCTCCTCCAAAGAGGGCGCGTTCGTACCCGAAACCATCCTTGCCACCCTTGCGCCGGGCGATTACTACGCCCGCGTGGCTGGCTTCAACGGTGCGTTCGAGGAGAATAACTGCTACGCCCTTTCGGTCAAAAAACTCACTGCCACGCTGGCCATCGGCCCCGGCACTTGGACGGTGCGGCACCTCGGCGGGGTGGTTGATTACCTCGTGACCTCCAATGTTGCGTGGTCGGTAACGGAAAACGACAGCTGGCTCACGTCCGTCACCCCAACGGGCAACGGCACGGGCCTCTACTCTGCTAACTTCCTGACCAACCCGACGGGCCTCAAACGCACCGCCAACCTCAGCATCGCAGGCGGTGGCCTGACGCGCAGCTTTAAACTCGTCCAGCTCGACGACCCGGCACTTAACCCGTTCAACGGCGACGACTCGCAAACCCTCGCCGAGCCAATCACAGCCGAAGACCGCACTGGCACGGATGCCGACGGGTTTGAAATCTTCCCGAACCCGACCTCCGGGATGGTCACGCTCCTGCTGCCCGACGACAACCCGACTGACGTGGAATTGGTGGATGCCACAGGTCGCCGCGTGCTCCGCACGAGCGGTTCGGCTGGGATTGACATGGACTTGTCCGGCCTGCCGAACGGCTTTTATTGGTTGAAAATCCAGCACGGCGGCACAAGCGCCGTCAAATCGCTGGTGCTTTTGCGCGACTGATACTATCAGATAAACCAAAAACGGGCGGCTAACGGGTGGTTTTCACCACTGTTGGCCGCCCGTTTTGAAAAAGCACACGTTAAATTACTGTGTGAATCACGCAGGACTCCTGCCGCCCGCAAGTATCGCGCTATATTTGTGGCGTTTAACGCAAAGAAAATTGGAAGGGCGATTGCGCCTTATCTCGCTGTAAATCAGGCGTTTTCACCTTCCTCAATTTTTCCAACTTTATTTAATACCTCCCGCTTCATTTCCCAACTCAACAACTCATAAACCAATGAAACACACCTACTCGGTTCTTGGCCTTCTGTGTTTTTCCCTCCTCCTTTTTGCATCCCAAACCTTTGCCGCTCCCACCAATTTCCTGACTCCTCCCGCCAACGACGACGCTTGCAGTGCCATCCAGCTCGAACTGGACTCGACCTGTGGCGGCACATTCCCGTTCTCGAACGTGGACGCGACCCTGCAAACCAACGAGCCGAACCCCTGCTTTGGCGGCAACACCGTCTGGTTCAAGTTCACGGCCCCGGCCAGCGGCGCGGTGAAAATCAACAGTGCCGGCGGAGCCTATTATGGCGTGGCCTACGTCCTGTATCAGGTGACGGACTGCATGGATTTCGACTCCTTCACCTATCAAAACTGCTGGTGGTACGCGCCATCCGTCACGACCTACCTCACGCCCGGCGCAGAATACTACCTGCAAGTGTGGGACTACGACAACCAGCAAGTGTCGTTTTGCCTCGAAGTGGAGGCGATACCCACCCCGCCCAACGATAACGTATGCGATGCCATTGAGCTGGGCGTGGATTCCGTCTGTTCGGGCTACCAATACAGCAATTATGCGGCCACCGGCCAGCCGGGCGAGCCGCTTGATTGCTACGGCGTGCCACAGACGGTGTGGTTCGAGTTCGTCGCGCCGGCCACTGGCGCGGTTCGCATTTTCACGAGCGGTGTTTCCCTGAGCACGGCCGTGTTCGCGGCGAGCGATTGCGCCGACTTCGGCACTTTCACACAGGTGGCGTGCGTCCCATACTACTATGGTCAGCCGCACGTCGCGGGCGGACTCACGCCGGGCGAGACGTATTATGTGCAACTGCAACCGACCTGCATCGGCTGCGGCGGCGATTTTTGCATCGAATTGCAGACGGCCATGCCGCCGCCAAACGACAATGTGTGCTCAGCCACAGCAGTACAAGTGGACTCGCTCTGCACGGGCAGTTACAGCACCGTAGATGCCTCCATCCAGCCGGGCGAACCGTTCGGCTGCACGTTTGCCACCCAGACGACGTGGTTCAAATTCGATGCACCAGCCTCCGGTGCGGTACACATCCGCACACCGGGCGCATATCTCTTCAAGGCACTGTACCAAGTGGACAGCTGCGATGGCTTCGCATCGTTCGACCTGCTGAAATGCGCCCCGTATTACGAGGATGATATCTATTTCGGTGGCCTGACGGCGGGCGAGGCATACTACGTCCAAGTGCTCGGCTACAACACAGGCTACTGTTTTGAGGTACTCGGCCTTACGCCGCCCGCCAATGACAACGCCTGCGATGCCTTTTCCGTAGCCCTCGACTCCGCTTGCACGAGCACATACACTTTGCAAAACAGCACCTTGCAAACGGGCGAGCCTGTTGGGTGCGGATATATGCCGCGCACGGTCTGGTTCAAATTCGAGGCACCGGCCACCGGGGTGGTGGAGGTAGTGCCGTCGGGCAACGGCTACGCGCAGACCAGCGTGTTCGCGGCGGACAGCTGCGGGGCGTTCACGTCCATTCTCGGCTGCAATGGCTACGATGGCCCGGTCTTCGTCGGCGGTCTTGTGCCGGGCAACGAATACTACGTCCAAGTGGGCGGCTGGCTCGGCTACCCGGACGAATTCTGCCTCCGAATAAACACCCTTACCCCGCCACCGAACGACAGCGTGTGCAATGCCATCGAAATCGCGGTGGACTCCGTCTGCACGGGCGCGGTTTACACAAACCTGAACGCCACGCGCCAGTTCAACGAGCCTGCTCCCTGCGGCTACGAGCCGCACACGGTCTGGTTCAAGTTCACGGCCCCGGCGACGGGCGCGGTACACGTCCGCCCCGCGCCGCTTGGCAACCCGCTGCTGACGACCCTCTACAAAGCCGACAGCTGCGGCGGCGATTTCTATTCGTTTCAATACCTCGATTGCACTTATTGGGGCATCCCGTTTTTTGAGCAAAACCTCACGCCGGGCGATACCTACTATTTGCAGGTGGCCGCGCACAACGGGCAGCCGGGCGATTTTTGCCTCGAAGTCGTGGCGGCGGACACCATCACGAACGACAAACCTTGCGATGCGCTCGAACTGACACTCGGCGACAGCTGCGCGCCGGGCGCGATACCTTACTTCACTTTTGGCGCAACATACGATGCCAACGAGCCGACCGACTGCGGCTTCGGCTACCCGTCGGTCTGGTTCAAATTCACGGCACCGCCCAGCGGCGCGGTCGAATTCACGGGCTTTGCACCGCTGATGCCGCTGCGCATCGGGGTTTGGCAAGCGGACACCTGCGGCGATTACAGCACGTTCTCGCTCGCTGCTTGCCGGGCGTTTGACTATGCCCTACTGAGCCATCGGCAAATTGGCGGCCTCACGCCGGGCGAGACTTACCTCGTGCAACTGACTTCCGACGGCGGCGAGCACTACTTCTGCCTCGCGGCCAAAGAAATCATCCCGCCGGCCAACGACAACATCTGCGATGCCACCGAACTGGCCTTGAACGCCGACTGCAACGGTTTCCCGTACTCGAACACGGGCGCGACGACGCAGCCCAACGAAACCAACCCGTGCTTTTTTTCCGAAAACACCGTTTGGTTCAAGTTCACGGCCCCGGCCAACGGCGCGGTGCGGGTGAGCACGCAAGCCCCTGCGATAAATACGTTCGCGGAACTGTACGCCGCCGACAGCTGCACCGACTTCAACACGGTGTACTACCTCAATTGCGAAGGCTACAACTACTATTTTGAACATACGAACCTCACGCCCGGCGCGACGTATTACCTGCGGTCGGGCGGCGTGAGCAACGAGCAGGGCGATTTCTGCATCCAAGTGGATTCGCTCTTGCAGTGGTTTTACGATTACGACGGCGACGGCTTCGGCGACCCAAGCCAGTTCGTCTTTGCCCTGACGCAGCCATATTATTATGTCGCCAACGACGACGACTGTGCACCTTACGACTATTACATCAACCCCGCCGCCACCGAAATCTGCAACGGCTACGACGACAACTGCAACGGCATCGTGGACGACGGCACGGGCGCAACCTACTGGGCCGACACAGACTTGGACGGCTTCGGCGACCCGAACAACGACACGTTGGCTTGCAGCCTGCCGACTGGCTACGTCGAAAATTCCGATGATTGCAACGACGCGGACAACACCATTTATCCCGGTGCGCCAGAACTCTGCGACACGCAGGACAACGACTGCGACGGTCAAGTGGACGAAAATTTCCCGACTTGGTACGCCGACGCGGACTTGGACGGCTTCGGCAACCCGGATGTTTTCACGGATACGATTTGCGACCCCGGCCCCGGTTTCGTACTGAACGGCCTTGACTGCAACGACGCGAACGCCGTCATTTTCCCCAACGCGCCGGAACTCTGCGACACATTGGACAACGACTGCGACGGCGTGATTGACGAAGGGGCGCAGACCGCTTTCTACGAAGACATGGACGGCGACGGCTACGGCAACCCGAACACGGAAATCTTCACTTGCACTGCGCCCTCCGGCTTCGTGACCGACAACACCGATTGCAACGACAATGACCCAGCCATCAACCCCGATCGCGTGGGCGCGAAAATCGGCAACCCGTTCGTCATCAACAGTTTGCCGTACACGACCAATGGCGACAACTTCTACTTCGGCTGTTGGGGCAGCGAAATTGGCAGCAGTTCGCCGGACGTGTTTTATCGCTACACGACCGGGCCGTGCCAGACCGATTTGACTGTCAGCCTGTGCAGCGGCACGAACTACGACTCTTACCTCTACCTGCTCGACTCGGCTGGCACCTTGATTCTTTCCAACGACGACTACTGTGGCCTGCGCTCGTTCTTCAGCTACACGCTGGATTCCAACTCAACTTACTATATCGTCGTGGACGGCTACTCCGGCAATCAGGGGAACTACGGCATGACGGTCACGGGCGTGGTCAGCGGTTTTTATGCCGATGCGGACGGCGACGGTTTTGGCGACCCAGCCACGCCGGCACAGACCTGCCCGCCGCCCACAGGCTATGTCCAGAACGACCAAGATTGCAACGACGGCGATGCCAGCATCAACCCCGACGCGACGGAAACCTGCAACGGCCTCGACGACGACTGCAACGGCCAAGTGGACGAAGGCGCATCGGGCAGCAACGTTTTCTATGCCGACACAGACGGTGACGGCTACGGCGATGTGACTGTTGACTCCATGTCGTGCATCGCCCCGCCCGGCTTTGTGGCCGATTCGACGGACTGCGACGACTCGAACTATTACATAAACCCCGGCACCACAGAGGTTTGCAACGAGCTGGACGACGACTGCGACGGCCTCGTGGACGAGGACGTGCTGCTCCTGTTTTTTGCCGACACGGACGGCGACGGCTACGGCGACGCGGCCAACGACACGCTGGCTTGCTCGGTTCCGAGCGGTTTTGTGGCCGATTCGACGGACTGCAACGACGGCGACGTGAACATCAACCCCGGCCAAGCCGAAATCTGCGACAACGCCATTGACGACGATTGCGACGGCCAAACAGACGAGGACACGACCCCGCCCACCATTACCTGCGCCATCGGTTCGGGTGGATGCCTCCCGACGGCGCGCGCTGCTTACCTGACTACCATCGGCGGCCAGCCCTGGGGCAGCGGCTCGAACATCGCGGCGATGGATGCCGTGTTTGGCGCATCCGGTTGGGACCAATTCCACTATGAAACGGTGAACCCAGCCACGCTCCTCACGCCGGATTACAAAGTCATTTTCTTGGAAGGCAGCGACAACAGCGCGAACGAACTCAACACGTTCCTATCGGGCAATTTGCCCGCACTCGAAGCGTGGGTCAACAACGGCGGCCAACTCTTCCTGAACGCAGGGCCAAATGAAGGTGGAAACATCAACTTCGGCTTTGGTGGCACGACGCTCAATTATGCTTTTTACAGCCCGGACGGCATCATGGCCGCGCCCGCGCACCCCATCTTCAACGGGCCAAACACCCCGGCAACGGGCACTTTTTACGGCAACTCATTTGCCCACGCCTACGTCACCGCCACCGGTGCCACGACTTTGATTCAAAGCAGCGACGTGTCCAACCCGCTCCTCGTGGAGAAAAACTGGGGCGCGGGCAAGGTGATGTTCGGTGGCATGACGACGACCAATTATCACAGCCCGGCCCCGAACGCGGACAATATGCGCCGCAACATTTTGGCGTATTTGGACGCGAGCTGCAACGGTGGGTTCGTACTGGCAGCCGATGCGGGCCTTTGCACCGCAACGGTCAACGCCGACTCGCTAAATGCTTCATTCACAGACAACTGCGGTGCGGGCGGCACACTCACCCACAACTTTGCGGGCGCGCCTTCGGACACAACCCTCAACGGCGCGACATTCCCCGCCGGGCAAACCGTCGTCATTTGGACGGCCACCGATGCATCGGGCAACACCGCCACTTGCGTCACGCTGGTGTCCGTGACCGAAAACGAAGAACCCGTCGTGACCTGTCCCGCCGACATGACCGTGACAGCCGACCTCGGTGCCTGCAATGCGACGGTCAATTTCACGGTGACGGCCACCGACAACTGCACCGCCGACCCGACCATTTTCACCAGCCCGCTTTCTGGCTCGGTCTTCAATTTCGGGTCAACGCCCGTCACGGCCATCGCCACCGACGCATCGGGCAATGCCGACACTTGCACGTTCTACATCACGCTCAACCCAGCGACCGAAATCTGCAATGAATTGGACGACGACTGCGACGGCCAAGTGGACGAGGACGTTTCGGGCAACAACCTGTTCTTTGCGGACACGGACGGAGACGGCTACGGCGACCCCGCTGCCGATACGCTGGCCTGCATCGCACCGCCCGGTTTTGTGGCCGATTCGGCGGACTGCGACGACTCGAATCCCAGCATTTACCCCGGCGCAGCGGAAATCTGCAACGGCCTCGACGACGACTGCGACGGTGCGCCGACAGAAAATGAAACCGACAACGACAACGACACTTATCTCGCTTGCGCGGGCGATTGCGACGACAACAACCCGGCCGTCAATCCTGCCGCACCAGAAATCTGCGATAACCTCGACAACGACTGCGACGGCGCGGTGGACGAAAACGGCACCAATGTTTTTTACCAAGACTGGGACCATGACGGCTACGGCAACCCGAACGTCACGGTGCTGGCTTGCACGGCGTACCCCGGAATTTCGGCGGACAACACCGATTGCAACGACACGCTTTCGTTCGTCAACCCGGCTGCGCCGGAAATCTGCGACCTCGTGGACAATGACTGCGACGGCTCGGTGGACGAGGACGTACAACTCATTTTTTATGCCGATTCGGACGGTGACGGCTACGGCGACGCGGGCGTGACCGCGCTCAGCTGCACCGAGCCTTCGGGCTTTGTGGCCGATTCGACGGATTGCGACGACGCGAACGTGAGCATTTACCCCGGCGCACCGGAACTGTGCAACGGTCTTGACGATGACTGCGACGGCACGATTGACGATGGGCTTTACCTGACATATTATGCCGACGCGGACGGCGACGGCTACGGCGACCCGGCTGTGGACAGCGTGGCTTGCGCCCAGCCCGCCAACTTCGTGTTGAACGGCGGCGACTGCGACGACACGAACGCGGACATCCACCCCGGCGCATCGGAGCTGTGCAATGGCATGGACGACGACTGCGACGGCGCGATTGACGAAGGCATTTTGCTCACTTATTACGCCGACGCGGACGGCGATAGCTATGGCGACGCGGGCGTGAGCACCCTGTCCTGCACCCCGGTTTCGGGCTATGTGCTGGCCGCCGGCGACTGCAACGATGCCGACGCGGCCGTCAACCCCGGCGCGACGGAGGTTTGCAACACGATAGACGATGACTGCGACGGCGGCGTGGACGAGGGTGTTTTGCTTGCGTTCTATGCCGACGCGGACGGCGATACCTACGGCAACCCATACGCGCCCGTTTTCGCCTGCACTCAGCCGCTCAATTATGTCGCCAACGACGACGATTGCAACGACTCGAACGCAGCCATCAACCCGGCAGCGACTGAAATCTGCAACGGCGTGGACGACGACTGCGATGGCCTCACGGACGAGAACGCGCCCAACGTGTTCTATGCCGACGTTGACCTCGACGGTTTTGGCGACCCGGATTCCATTGTCATGGCCTGTTTTACTTATCTCGGCATTTCGGCCAGCGACGATGATTGCGACGACACGAACGCGACCATTTACCCCGGCGCAACCGAACTCTGCGACGGCCTCGACAACGACTGCGACGGCACGGTTGACGACGACACTTTTGGCCCGACGGTCAACATAAGCCCCTCGTCCACAACGGTTTGCGCCGGTGCTTCGGAGACTTTGACGGCTTCGGGCGGCGGCACTTACCTGTGGTCAACGGGTGAGACGACAGCCAGCATCACCGTCGCCCCAACGACGACGACGACCTACACCGTGACCGTGACCAACGCCCAGCTTTGCACGTCCACCAACACGGCCACCGTGCTCGTGAACAATGCCGCGCCGCACTTCGATTACGTCGGCGTTGCGCCGTTTGACGGCCACGTCGTTGACCCGGTGGAAGGTGGGCCGTACACTTTGTACACCTTCCGCGTGAAATACACCGACGCGGACGGCGACGCGCCCGACGCGGGCTACCCGCGCCTGATTTTGCGCTACAACCCGTCGGGCACGAGCGGCAACGACCTGAACTTGCTGATGAATCCGCTGCCCGGTGGCGACTTCATGACGGGCAAAACCTACGAGGTGACTTGGACGGGCCTGCCTGTCGGCACCAACTGGAACGCGCACTTCATCGCCTACGACACACAAGGCTGCCTCGGCGAATCCGACAACGACATCATGCCCGCGCCGAACGAGCCGGACGTGTTCGATTCGCTCGATATTTATGTGTTCGCCAACGATATTTCGTTCTCGGATTACAGCCCGGACACGAGCCAAGTCGTGTCGGTGTTCACCAAAATCCACAACGACACGGATTTCCCGGCCAACAACTTCTTGGTGCGCCTGCACAACGATTTCACGGGCGAGGACATCGGCACCCAGACCACTTCGCTCGCGCCGCACTCCACTGTGACGCTGGCTTGGACGTTCACCACGCCCAACGAGCCGAGCTGGAACCCAATCCACGTCTATATTGACGATGCGAACGAGTTGGTGGAAACTTACGAGAACAACAACGACGCATCGCGCCCGGTGGTCGTGGGCGATTACCCGCTGCCCGGCGAAATCGTCGCTTCGGCTTTGGCCTTCGACCTCCCGCTCAACTACAACCTCTGCACCTCGTTGAGTGGCACGGCCATCTACGACGGCCTGCCGCCGCAACTGATGCTCAACAACACGGGCGTGGCCGGCGCGGAAGTCATTTTCTGGCTCGTCGGCGGCACGGATACTTTGACGACGACGACGAACAGCAACGGCCAATTTTTCTACCCGAACGCTTTTTGCTCGCCGCCGCTGGGCGTTGGCACTTACACCATCAACGGCATCGTGACGGACTTCACGCTGGTGGACACGTTCTCCACGACCTTCAGCGTGTACGAGCCGCCGAGCTGCGATTACCCGGATTTGACGAGCTACATTTCTGGGCCGACGAACTGCATTTTGCCCGGCGAAACGGTCAGCTACACCGTGCGCGTGACCAACAACGGCACGGGCGCGGCGGGCGCGAGCACCCTCAAAATCACGCCTTCCAGCAACCTTTCGCCGAACGCGGCGGTGCTCGTGGCGGTGCCGGCTTTGGCGGGCGGCGGCGGATTTTTTGAAACATCGGTGACGTACACCGTGCCAACGGGGACGGAATATGTGAGCATTTCGGCGGTGGCCGATTTCTTCGACGCGGTGCCGCTCGAATGCTCGAACTACAACAACTCGTGGACGACGGCTTTTTACGTCCAGCCGGATTTGCCCAATTTGGGCGTGTACAACTTCGGCTACCCGTACACGGGTGCGATTTGTGCAAACAATGCTTTCTCGGTCGGCCTTTACAATGGCAGTTGCGTGCCCGCCGACACTTCCTCGCTCGTGACCATCGTGACCGAAACGGCGACGGGCCTGACTTGGACGGACGTGCGGCCCATCCCGGCGTTCGCGGCGGGCGGTTTCAACGGCGCGACGTTCCCGGATTTGTGGCCCTCGGTTTTCCCGAACACGGGCCAATACCGCGTGGATATGTATGTGGATGCCTTCGGTTCGGTGACGGAAACCGACGAAAACAACCAGTTCACGACCTACATCAACATCGTCAACTGCGAAATTGACCTCGTACCCGATTGCGAGCAAACGCGCTACAACTACGTCCTCGGTCTCAACGGCACGGAAGGCACGTTCAATTTCCCGGTGCGTGTCCACAACTACGGCCTGCTGGCGGTGACCGACGATTTCCAAGTCAAAGTGGACATCATGGACGGCGCGACGGCGGTGGCAACGGCGACGTACACCGAGACCTCGAACATCGCGGCGGGCAGCTATGCCGACCACTTGGTCACGATGTCGAACACCATCCCCTGCGCGGCGGGCAAGGAATACCGCCTCCGCATCACGGTGGACGCGCTCGGCGAGGTGGCCGAAAGCAGCGAGGGGAACAACGAGTGCGACAGCCCGCGCCTGTTCAAGGATTACAAACCCAGCGACGCTTGCTACGGCTATGATTTTTGGGACTTGACGCACCCGCGTGGCGTGGCCGTGTCCGTCTATTCGAGCGTGATGAAACGCGGCGATTTCAAAGACAACTCGCTGAAAGTCAAGTTTGAAGTGCGGCCAAGCGGCGGCGGTGCGTGGTCGAATGTCGGCACGGCGGTCATCGGGCCGCTGCAAACGTGGGGCCGCGACGACTGTCCGCAATACCTCGCCACCGCGCCCTTCCCGTATGCGTTCCCGACACCGGGCACATGGGAAATCCGCGTGACGACCGACCCGTTGGACGAAATTTGCGAATCGCAGGAAGGCAACAACGTCATCATCCGCAGCTTCCAAGTGACCGAAGACCCCGACTTGGTGACGTACTCGCAGTTCATCAACCCCGACTCGCTGAACCCACAACCGGGCCAAGTGATTTCGGTGGACGTGACCTACAAAAACATCGGGCAAAACATCCCGGCGGGCGACAACTTCAACATCAAATTGAAACTCGACAACACCGTCGTGGGCGTGAAACCGCACCCGCTGCCCGGCCTCCTGAACGGCGACATGGTGACGATTACGTTCGATAGCGTCGTCGTGCCGAACACCTACATCCCCGGCGGCCCGGCAGAACTGCACATTTTCCGGGCAATCGTGGACGACGGCGACAACATTGACGAATCCGACGAACTGAACAACGAGGCCACGCGCTCCTTCATCATCGGCCTCGCACCCGACGACAGCATCCCGAATTTGGCCTACGCGGGCGGTTTGATTACCGCGACGGTCGGCAACTACGGCTCCGGCGTGGAAGCCAGCGCAGTGCTGAAACTGTTTTATGTGGATGTGCTGGGGCAGGAATTTGAAATTGCCGGGGCACAAAACATCGCAGTCGGTGCGCTCGGTTCGGGCGAAACGGCCACGTTCAATTTCGCGTGGGTCGCGCCATCGGATGCCGTGCAAATCATCGCCCGCGTCTCGAATGTGGCTCCGCAGGAATACAACGAACTGAACAACGAGCGGGTGCTCGGCCTCCAAACCACGCTCATCGAAGTCACCGTCGCCGACGGCGTGAGCTGCGAAAACGGCACGAACGGCGAAGTGGAAGTCACCGACATCACGGGCGGCGACGCGCCGTACTCGTATGCTTGGAGCACGGGCGACACGACTGCTTTGGCCGAAAACCTCGCGCCGGGCGTGTACACCGTGACCGTCACCGACGCGAACGGCCAAACCGGCACCGCAGTCGCCACCGTCTCCGGCTTCCCGGCCCCGACCGTGACCATCACGGGCGACCTCGACATTTGCAACGGCCAAACGACCACGCTCACCGGGCAAGGCGCACTTTACAGCCCAATCTGGAACACGGGCGCGACCTCGGCTTCGATTGACGTGAGCATGGCGGGCACTTACACCGTGACCTTGACCGACGAATTCGGCTGCACGGGTTCGGCTTCGGCGACGGTCATTGTGGGCGGTGGCGCATCGGCCAGCATTTCCGGCAACCTCACGGTTTGCGGCGGTGCAACGACGACGCTCACAGCCAGCGGCGGCGACACCTTTGCTTGGAACACGGGCGCGACAACTGCCGCCATTACCGTCGGAGCAGGCACCTACACCGTGACAGCCACCGATGCGGCGGGCTGCACGGGTTCGGCTACGGCCACCGTCACCACCGTCGGCGGCAATGTGAACGCCTATATCACCCGCAACAACAACGTCTCTTGTCACGGCGGCGCGAACGGCAAAGCCACCGCGAGCGCGACGGGCAGCAGCGCGCCTTACTCGTATTTGTGGAGCAACGGCGCGACGACTGCCGTCAACGACGGCCTCACGGCAGGCACTTACACCGTGACCGTGACGAGCGCGACGGGCTGCACCAACTCGGCCAGCGTGACCATCAGCCAGCCTTCCGCACTGATTTTGGTGATGACCAAAACCGATGTTTCGTGCCACAACGGCTCGGACGGCAAGGCCAAAGTCACCGCTTCGGGCGGCACCACGCCGCGCAGCATTTTGTGGAGCAATGGCGGCACAACGGCCCAAATCATCGGCCTCGTCGCCGGCACATACACAGCCACCGTCACCGACGCTAACGGCTGCACGGCCAGTGGCTCGGTCGAGGTTGTCAATCCGCCAGCGGTCGCCATCGCGTGTGTGTCGGTCGTGGTTCAGCCGAACGGCAGGTACACGGCCACCGTATCGGGTTCGGGCGGCACGGGCGCGTTGAAATACCGCCGCTGTATCGGTGGAGCCTGCACGGGCTTCAACTCGAATAATGTGTTCACGGGCCTGCTTGCCGGGGCGTACACCTTCGAGGTACGCGACGCGAAAGGTTGCACGGCGAGCATCGCCGTCAATGTCCCAGCGGATGTGTTCTATGCCGATGCGGACGGCGACGGCTATGGCGACCCGGCGCACAGCACCACAACTTGCAACGGCCAACCCGCCGGATACGTCACCAACAACGGCGACTGCGACGACACCGACGCGGCCATCAACCCCGACGCAACAGAAGTCTGCGACAACATTGACAATGACTGCGATGGCGCGGTGGACGACGGCGTGCAACTGACCTTCTATGCCGACACGGACGGCGACTATTACGGCGATGCCAACTCGTTTGCCCTCGCCTGCGCCGCCCCGGCTGGCTACGTCTCGAATTTCGCGGACTGCGACGATACGGACGCTGCCATCAACCCGGACGCTTTGGAAATCTGCGATGGCGCGGACAACAACTGCAATGGGCAGGTTGACGAAGGTTCCGGCAACGGCACAGGCACGACGTTCTACGCCGACGCGGATGGCGACACTTTCGGCGATGCCAACTCGTTTGCCATTGCTTGCTCTGCCCCGGCTGGCTACGTCTCGAATTTCGCGGACTGCGACGACACGGACGCGGGCGTAAATCCGGCTGCCACAGAGATTTGCAACGACGGCATTGACCAAAACTGCAACAACTCGGACGGCATCACGTCGGCCACGTTCACGCTGACGGCCTCGTGCAGCAACCCGGCAGGCAACTCGATTGCCATCGCGGCCACCGGCGGCCTCGCCCCGCTGCAATACAGCGCGGACGGCGGCGCGACCTTCCAAACCGGCGGCACGTTCAGCGGCCTCGCTGCAGGGACGTACAACCTCGTCGTGGCGGACGCGGACGGCTGCCAGCAAACGGATGTCATCACGGTCGCGCCCATTTTGGGCAACGCCGCCAGCCACACGAACATCACCTGCGCCGGCCTCACCGACGGCACGGCCTCGGCCAACCCGACGGGCGGCTACGCGCCGTTCAGCTATGTCTGGAAACGCAACGCCACCACCGTCGGCACCACCGCGACCATCACGGGCCTCACGGCGGGCAACTACAAAGTGACGATAACCGATGCCAACGGCTGCACGTCCACCGCGTCGGTGACGGTCTCCGCGCCGACCGCCATTTCGGCCACGCGCACGAAGACCAACGTCACTTGCTTCGGTGCGAACGACGGCAGCATCGCCGTCAACGTCTCCGGCGGCACGGCTCCGTACACCTATCTGTGGAACGACGGCCCGACCACCGAAGACCGCACGGGCCTCGCGCCGGGCACCTACACGATGACCGTGACCGATGCCAACGGCTGCCAGCGCGTGCTCGCGCCGACGGTTATTTCGGAACCGAGTGCCTTGACAGTCAATGTGTTGCGAACAAACGTCAGCTGCTTCGCCAACGCCGACGGCACGGCCAAAGCCACCGCCAACGGCGGCACCGGCACGAAGACCTACCTGTGGAGCACGGGCGAAACGAGCAGCGAAATCACGGGCCTCGCGCCCGGCACCTACACCGTGACGGCCACCGATGCCAACGGCTGCACCGTCGTCGGCACGGCCACGATTGCCGAGCCAGCCGCCCCGCTCAGCCTCGATAGCGTGAGCGCGGTGGTCTTGCCGAACGGCAAATACGCCGTGACCGTCCACGCATCGGGCGGCACCACGCCGTACCGCTACCGCCGCACGCCGGGCAACACGGGCTTCGCGCTCAGCAATGTGTTCAACAACGTGGTGGCCGGCAGCTACCTCTTCGAGGTGCGCGACGCGAACGGCTGCATGGCCTCCCTCACGGCCAATATCCCGCTCACGCTGCGGCCCGCCGACGCAGGCGACCGCAGCACGGCCCCGGCCCTCGGCCAGCCCGCGCTGTTCCCGAACCCGGCGCAAGACCTGCTCACCGTGACCTTGCCTGCCCACATCCGGGCGGCCCGGCAAGTGACCTTCACGGTGCAGGACATGAGCGGCAAAACCGTGCAGCGCACCGCGCTCGCGGGCAGCGAACTGGAAACGACCCTGCAAATCCCGCTCGAAGGCTTCGCCGAGGGGCTGTATTTGCTGAGCATCGCGCCGGAGGGCCAAGCCCCGACGACGCTGAAATTCCAGAAAGTGGGAAAATGAGATGACGAGACCGCGAAATGACAATGGCGGGGCGGCTTCGTGCCGCCCCGCCATTTGTGTTTTTGCGAGATGTGGCGAGGGAGTTAGAGTGTGTTTTAAAATTTGACGGATGTTTTTTGGCAAACTGGCAATGGAGCAATTGCTTAATTATCTCCGAAGG
>JBKBIC010000013.1:0-39156 GCA_046299435.1 Saprospiraceae bacterium | reverse complement strand
GAGCGCGGAAAAAAGCCCCGCCCGAAAGTCCGCGAGGTACTCTTCGGGCGTGGTGACGACGGCTTCGGGTTCCTTTTCGTACACGGCCAATTCGTACACGAGGGCGTGGATGGCCGGGATGTCGGCCTCGGTGGCAGGGCGGATTGTCATGTGCGGGAGGGATTTGCGGCGGAGCGGCTCACATTTTTTTGCGCATGTTTTTCGGGAAAAGGTCGGTGCGCTTGCGCTTGCTGCCGATGATTTCGCCTTTTTTGTTCGTCTTCGGTTTCAGGCTTTCGGTGGCTTGGCAGCCCGATTTGGTGCGGCACGCGGGCAGCACGGTCACGGCTGCGAACGCGACGAGCAGGGCGAGAATCCAGTGTTTTTTCATGTTGAAAACGGTGCGGATGAGTATTGCCGCGAAAAATCGGCTGGCAAAAGTATTTGCCCGGCGACAAATCGCCGGGCGGATTTTCCGTGCCGGTGCTCATTTCTGCCGAAAAACGAGGAACACGGCGGGCGATTTGCCCAACTCCACGCGCCCTGTTTTGCGCCACTCGGCCACGCGCAGCGAGCGGACGAACTCTGCCGCGCCCGTAAGGTCTTGGCAAACAGCGAATTGCGTGTCGGGCAGCAGGCTTTCAAGTGCGGTTTCGAGCACCATTTGGCTGCGGTACGGGGTTTCGATGAACAGTTGGGTCTGGTCGTTGCGCTCGGCGAGCTGTTCCAGCCGCCGCAGGTCGCGTGCGAGTTCGGGCCGCTTGGGCGAGAGGTAGCCGTGAAACGCGAACCGCTGCCCGTTCATGCCCGAAGCCATGAGCGCGAGCAGCAGCGACGACGGCCCCACGAGCGGCACCACGCGCACGCCCTCGCGGTGCGCCAATGCCACGATGCCCGCGCCGGGGTCGGCCACGCCGGGGCAGCCTGCTTCGGAAAGCAGCCCCACGTCGCGCCCCGTGCGGATGGCTTCGCGGAGGGCGTTTTCGGCCTCGGAGGTGTCTTTTTCGCCGATTTCGACGAAAGTCATCGCTTGGATGGGCCGCGCCGGGCCGAGCGATTTGATGAAGTGCCGGGCAGTTTTGGCGCGTTCGACGATGAAAAAATCCAGCCGCCGGGCCACGTCGGCGGTGTTGGCCGGGAGCGTGTGCAGGCCGTCGTCGGCGATGGGCGTGGGAATGAGGTAGAGTGTCAAAATATCGCTTTTCGTGTGTGGTGTTTCGTGTGTCGTCTTCCCCGCGTTCCGTGCCCGAAACACCAAACACGACAAACGAAACACGTCGTTAGTTCGGCAAAAGTAGCCGTTTGCGAGCGGCAAATTTTCAGGCGTGGCGGCTGTTTGGGCGGTTTTGCTACCTTCGCGTTGCTGTGTTTCGTGTGTCGTTTATCGTGTTTCGTTTGCCTTGCGTCGCACCCTGAAACACGACACACCAAACACGACACACCAAACACGACACACCAAACACAAAAAGCTTGGCCGACACTTTTACCATAAAATTGCCCGTGTTCGAGGGGCCGTTCGACCTGCTGCTGTTCTTTATCGAGCGGGACGAGCTGGATATTTACAACATCCCTATCGCCAAAATCACGGACGATTTCCTCGGATACATGCGCCAAGCGGAGGCCAAAAACATTGATTTGGCCTCGGAATTCATCGTCGTCGCGGCCACGCTCATGCGTATCAAGGCCAAGATGCTGCTGCCCCGAAAACAGGTGGACGAGGAGGGCAACGAGATTGACCCCCGCGCCGAACTGGTGGACAGGCTGCTCGAATACCGCCGCTACAAGGATACCCTCGAAGAACTCCGCCGCCTCGAAGAACTGCGGGCCTTCATGAACCCGCGCGGATATGCCATGACGGAAGTGCGGAAACTGGCCGAACGCGCCCTTGCCGACGCGGAACTGGAAAGCATCTCGCTGTTCAAGTTGCTGCGCGTGTTCGAGCGGGTGATGGCGCGGTTCGAGGAGGGCAAGCAGACGCGGCGCATCCACACCGTTTACAATTACAATTACACGATTCAGGAGCAGCGCGGCTTCCTGCTGGCGCGGGTGAAAAAAGGCCAAAAGACCAATTTTGAAAAACTGTTCCTATCGCTCGAAAACCGCATCCACGCCATCGTGACCTTCCTCGCCTTGCTCGAACTGCTCAACGAAGGGCAGCTCGCGCTCGTGCAGGGCGAGGGCCTGAACAATTTTTGGCTCGAACCGGTGGAAAGTTGAAGAGTTGAATTGGTTGAAAAGTTGAAAGCCGGGTTTCAACCAATTCAACCCATCAACTTTTCAACCAATTCAACTCTTCACCCCCCACTCAACTTTTCAACTACTCATTCAATCATGCAAACAATCATCAACGTACTCCACTCCAACAACCGCTACCTGCTCTTGGCCGCTATCCTGTTCGCGCTGTTCCGCTCCGTCAGCGGCTGGCTCGGCAAAAAACCATACGAAAAAGCCGACAACGCAGCCGCTGGCGCACTCGTCGGGCTGGCGCATCTGCAATTGGTGCTGGGCCTCGTGCAGTATTTTTGGGCGAGCGGCATCGTCGCCACTGCCCGCGCCGCAGGCATGGGCGTAGCCATGAAAGACGCTTGGATGCGCTACTTTTTGGTCGAGCACATCACGGCAATGGTCTTGGCCGTCCTCCTCATCCAGCTGGGCCGCACCTTCTCGAAAAAAGCCACCGACCCGACCGAGAAGCACAAAAAAGTGGCAATCTACACAGCCATCGCCCTGCTCATCATCATCGGCTCACTGGCCCCGAAAGGCCTGTTGTTCAGCACAGTAGCGGCGGCTTCGGCGGCGAATTGACCGCCAGCCCAAACACTTCGTTTTCTCATGCGTTTCAAAATCACACTCGAATACGACGGCACCCGCTACGGTGGCTGGCAGTTGCAAAAAAACAGCCGCACCATCCAAGGCGAGCTGCTCGAAGCGGCGTTCAAAATTTTCGGCACACAGGACGTGGAAATCTATGGCGCGGGCCGCACCGACGCGGGCGTTCACGCACGCGGGCAAGTGGCCCACCTCGACGTGGCCACGCGCCTGCCGCCGGAGCAAATCAAGTTCCGGCTGAACGACGAGCTGCCCTCCGACATCAACATCCTGCACGCGGAGCCGATACACCCGCGCTTCCATGCCCGGCACGATGCCCGCCAGCGCAGCTACGTTTACCAGATTTCAAAACGCCGCGATGCCTTCGCCAAGCGCCATGTGTGGTGGATAAAAGACCCGCTCAACGTGCCGCTCATGCGGGCAGCCGGGGCGCAACTCATTGGTTTTCACGACTTTCGCTCGTTTGGCGACACCGAAAAAGACGGCCAAAGCACCCGCGTCGAACTCACCCGGCTGGACATCCGCGAGGATGCCGACCGCATCTATGTGCAAATCACCGGCTCGCATTTCCTCTGGAAAATGGTGCGCCGCATCGTCGGGACTTTGGTCGAGGTCGGGCGCGGACGGATGAGCTTGGAGACCGTCGAAGGCTTCCTGCACCGCCCGTCGCGGGAGCCGGCGAAATTCACCGCGCCGCCGTCGGGCCTGTTTTTGGAACGCATCGAGTATTGATTTTTGCCGCAAAAACCACGCAAGCCATGTTCAAATTTGAGCATCCCGATTTTCTCTACCTCTTTTTGGCCCTGCCCATGTTGGCGGGTTTGGTCGCTTGGTATTGGCTTTGGCGCAAACGGGCGGAGGCGCGTTTCGGCAACCCGGCACTGCTCGCCCGGCTGCTGCCGGGCTTTTCGCGGCGGCGTATTTACCTGAAAATCAGTCTGTTCGGATTGGGCGTGGCGTTTTTGGCGGCGGCCCTCTCGAACCCGCAGGCGAGCAGCAAACAGCAAAAAGTGAAGCAGGAAAGCGCGGATGTTTTCATCGCACTGGACATTTCGGAAAGTATGCTGGCCGAGGATGTCGCGCCCAGCCGCCTCGAACGCGCCAAATCTTTTGCCCAAAAACTCGTCCAATCGTTGCCCGGCCAGCGCGTCGGGCTGGTGTTTTTTGCGGGCAGCGCGTACCTGCAAATGCCGCTTTCGACCGATTACAGCGCGGCCATTTCGTTCCTGCGCTCGGCCAGCCCCGACATGGTGAGCGAGCAAGGCACAGCCATCGGTGAGGCGTTGGATTTGGCGGAGGAATCCTTCGACCCCGACGTGGCCGCCGGGCGGGCCGTCATCGTCATCACCGACGGCGAAAGTCACGACGACAATGCCCTCGAACGCGCCGAAATTTGCCGAAAAACCGGCATCGAAGTCCACGCCATTGGGGTCGGGACGGCGGCGGGCGCACCCATCCCGATGGGCATGGGGGTCAACGGCTCGGTCTGGAAAAAAGACAAGGACGGCAACGTGGTGACGACCCGCCTGAACGAGGAAATGCTGGCCGACCTCGCCGAAGCAGGCGGCGGCGAGGCGTACAATCTGGGCGACGGCGACCCCGTTTTGACGGCCATGCGCGCGGCGGTGGACAGGCTCGAAAAACGCGAAGTGGAAGCCCGTTCGTTCGTCGAGTTCGAGTCGTATTTCCAGTGGTTTTTGCTGCCCGCGTTTTTGTTGTTGGCAATCGAGTTTTGGCTGGCTTGGAGGAAAGGATTGGAACACGGATGAAACGGATTGGGCAGATTTGCACGGATTTTTTTTGTCCAAACCTCTGTGCCTCCGTGCCTCTGTGTTCAATTTATATTTCAAAATCCGCGCAAATCCGCCCAATCCGTTTCATCCGCGTTCCAATCCCTATCAAACTTTGAACATGAAAAATTGGCTCAAAAAATTAACAATCAATGCGTTGTGTGCCTGTGCGGTGGGGCTTTTGCCCGGCTGGGCAGCGGCGCAAACCGCCCACGAATCGCTGCGCGACGGCGACCGGCAATTCGATAAAAAAGAGTACGCCAAAGCGGAGGAACAGTATCGCAAGGCCCTCGAAACCGACCCGAAATCGCCCAACGCGGCGTACAACACGGGCGCAGCGGCCTACCATCAGGGGCATTTCGAGCAGGCGGCGGGGATGTTCGAGCAGGCGGTCGAGCAGGCCAAAACGCCCGAAGAAAAGGCCGACGCGCTCCACAATTTGGGCAATTCGTTGTTCAAATCCGGCAAATATGGCGAGGCCGTGCAAGCCTACGAAAACAGCCTCCGCAACCGCCCCGCTGACCCCGAAACCATGAGAAATTTGCAGTTGGCCAAGAAAAACCTGCGCCAGCAGCAGCAACAAGAACAAAAAGACAAGCAAAAACAGCCGCCCAAAGAACAACCCAAAAACCAAAAAAAGCCCCAGCAAGGCCAGCAAAACGAGCAGCAACAGCAACAAGAACAGCAGCAACAGCAGGCCCAAAACCAGCAGAACCAACAGCAAAAACAACAACAGGGAAAAATCAGCCAAGAGGAAGCCAAACGCCTCCTGCAAACGGCCATCGAACCCGAAGACCAAAAAAACGCCAAGAAATACCGCCAAGAACCCCGCGCCCGAAAGCAATCGGACAAGGATTGGTGAGCCGGGTGAGACGGCGAGAGGGTGAGACGGCGAGACGGCGAGAGGGTGAGACGGCGAGACGGCGAGAGGGTGAGACGGCGAGACGGCGAGACGGCGAGACGGCGAGAGGGTGAGACGGCAAGGTTGGGCTATAATTGTTAAACCATAAACTCTTCAACTTTTCGACAACACAATGAAAACCTTGATTTTCAGCGCATTAGCTCTTTTCGCGTGGGCGGTTCTGCCTGCCCAAAACGAGGCTTCGGGCCTGAAATTCACCGCCGAAGCCAGCCAGACCGAAGTGCTGCTCGGCAATTACATCCGGGTCGAGTTCAAATTGGAAAACGGGCAGGGGGCCAAGTTCATCGCCCCAGATTGGCCGGAATCGGGCTTCATTTTGCGCGGCGGCCCGAACCAGTCGTCCAGCCTTTCCATCATCAATGGCCGGACGAGCTCGTCGTTTTCGTACACCTATTTCATCGAGCCACGCGACACGGGCAAGGTCGTCGTGCCGGCGGCCATCGTCACCTTGAACGGCCAAGAGTACCGCAGCAACCCCATCACGCTCCATGTGTACTCGAATCCGAACGACATCATCGAAGTGCCACAACCGAAGGAGCACTTCGACATCTGGGGCCGCCCCACGCCCGCCCCGCAGCCCGAACCCTCCGCCAAACCAAAGAAAAAACGCGCCGTCACCCGAATTTGAGCGATTGATTTTCAGCGAGTTATGAACCAGATAGCATCTGTGAATTTTTCGACACACGATTGCGCGGATGCTCCGCAAGCGCGCATTCCCGCCAATTCCCACCCTGTCCGGGTAGCCGCACCTTGGCTGTGCCTGCTTTTTTTCCCCTTCCAAATTTGGGCGCAGCAGCCGCAGTTCACGGCCAAAGTCGAGTCGCCGCAAGTGGCCGTCGGCACCAATTTCGAGGTGGTTTTTGAACTGAAAAACGGCGAGGGCCGACAGTTCCGCCCGCCGACATTCAATGGCTTCAAAAAACTCGCCGGCCCCAGCACCCAGACCAGCGTCACCATCGTCAACGGCAAGTACAGCCAAAGCATGGGCTGGACGTTCATCCTCCAAGCCGTGCAGCCGGGCATGTTCACGATTGGCGAGGCAAGCGTGTCCGTCGGGTCGCAACTCGTTCGTACACAACCGATTACAGTGGAGGTTGTGCCAGCGCGTGGCGGTGCGGCCAGCGGCCCGAAGATCAATGCCGCGCCCGGCGCGGGCGGCAGCGACGAGCTTTTCGTGGCCGCCGAAATCGCCGACGGGAGCCTCTACGTTGGGCAGCAAACGGTCGTCAACTTCACGCTGTACACCCGCGTCGGCGTGGAAAGCTACGACATCCTGCTCGACCCGACGTTCGACGGGTTCTTTGCCAAAGACCTCACGCGGTTCGACACGCGCACCCGGCAAGTGACCATTCGCGGCAGCAATTACATGGCCCGCATCCTGCGGAGCGTCGCGCTTTTCCCGCAGCAAAGCGGCACATTGACCATCGGCGCGATGCGGTTCCAGTTCGGCACCACGCCGCCGGGCGCACCTCGCGACCCGTTCAGCGCATTTTTTGGGCGGAATGTGGTGCCGGTCACGGTCGAGACACAGCCCGTTTCGGTGCGGGTGAAGCCCTTGCCCGAACCCGTGCCCGCCAATTTCACGGGCGGCGTGGGCCAGTATGATTGGACAATCGAGGCCAACAAAACCGAACTGACGACCGACGACGCGCTCACCCTCCGCATGACCGTGCGCGGCAATGGCGACGGCAAACGCTTCGCGCCGCCCCAACTAAACCTGCCGCCCGAACTCGAAGCCTACGAACCCAAGACCGCCGAAGAGGAAACCTATGAGAATGGCGACCAACTCATCCACGCCAAAGTGCTGGAATACGCCATCCTGCCCAAACAGCCCGGCACGTTCGCACTCCGCCCAGAACTGGTGTTCTTTGACCCGGACAGCAACCGATATGTGTCCAAAAAAGTCGCCAACCCATTGACAATCAATGTATCGCAGGGCACGGGCGCACGGCAGGGCGACCCCTCTGGCACAGCCTCGCAGCTGCGCCCGTCGAAAAAAATAATGCCGCAGATGGGCTTGTTGTCGGCTTTTGGGCTGGCTTTGCTCGGCCTGCTCGCGGTGAGCGTGGGCGTGTTTTTTTGGCGAAAAAAGCAGCGGCAAAAGCCGATTGAGCGCAGCATCGTCGCGCCCGAAGTGCAGGCCAAAATGAAGGTTGACTTGGCCCGCGAACACTTGGCCCACGCCCGGAAGTTGATGCAGGAAAACCAGCCCCGCGCGTTTTATGACGAGATTTTGAAGGCCATGCACGGCTACCTCGCCGTCAAATTGGATGCGCCGCAATCGGATTTGACCCAAGCGGCCCTGCGGCAAAAATTGACCGAGCGGCGGGTTTCGCCCGAAACTTTGGACGCGCTCGGCGGCGTGTTGCAGGCTTGCGAAATCGCGCTTTTTGCCGGGCAGCCCGACCCGACGCGCATGGCCGAAGTTTATCAAAAATCGGAGGACACGATGCGGCGATTGGAGGAAGAGTTGAAATAGAGTTGAAAAGAGGAGGGGTTGAAAAGTTGAATTTGCGCCAAGCAGTTCAACTTTTCAACCCTTCCTCTTTTCAACTCAACTCTTCAATTACATCTTCACGACAGGCTGCACTTGCACACCGCCCTCCGTGCTCACTTGCACGAAGTACAAGCCTGCCGGGAGGCGACCGCCGTCGAGCGTGAAACTCACCTGACCGGCGGGTAAATCCACGTTCGTCACCGGGCGGCCAGCCGCGTCGGTCACTTGCAAGCGCGCCGCACTGTTGGATTCAACCCGGATAACCAAGTCGCCCCGGAACGGGTTGGGCGAGCAGGCGACAGTCGGTGCTGCCACGAGACCCTGTGACCGCGAGGTCGCGCCGTCCGCTGCGCGTGGCACATCCGGGCAACCTTCACCTGTGAAAATGTACAGTTTGCCTGCATCGGCGCGGGTCGGGCTGCTCAGGTCGGCGAGGTTGGCGGCGGCGGCCATGTATTCGCCGTCGGCGGCCACGTTGTAGCCGAATTGGTCGCCGTTCGCGCCGCCGGTGGCGGTGTATTTGCCGACTTGCCCCCAGTTGTCTTTGCCGCCCACGTCTTTGTGGAAAACATACACCGCGCCCACGCCGCTACTGGCTTTTACCGCCGACACATAGGCATAATCGTTGGACAAGGCCACCGAAGTGCCAAACTTGTCGTTTGCGGCTCCGTCGGCAGGCACAAGTTTTTTGATTTGTCCCCATTGGCCGGGCATCGGGTATCCTTTTCTGAAAACGTAGGCCGCGCCCATGTACCCGGCTTTGTTCGGCGCACCGATGAGTGCGTAATCGCTTGTCAATGAGATGCTTGTGCCGAATCCGTCGCCAGTGGCGGCATCGCTGGCCGTGAGTTTTTGGCCCTGCGCCCATGCGTTCGCGCCGTCGAAAAAGTACGCGGCTCCCCGGTTGTTGTTGTGACCGTTCGCGCCGACGAGCGCGAGGCTGCCGGACTGGGCCACCGAAACCCCGAAGAAGTTGTTGGCTGCGCCATCGGAAGCGGTGAGTTTTTTCACGATGCCCCACGCGCCAGTGGTCGGGGTGTCTTTTTCATAGATGTAAGCCGCGCCCTGTGCGTTGTTGCTGCCCACTTTTTTCTTGCTGGCCCCGATGATGGCGCGGCCGTTTTTGAGCGAGACCGCATTGCCGAAGTAGTCGTAGGCGGCCCCGTCGGGTGTGCCATTGTCGGAAGAGAAAATCTGTGCGACTTGCCCCCACGCGCCGCTCGTCGGGTAGTCTTTGTCGAAAACATAGACCGAGCCTTGGTCGGCATTCGCGCCCACGTTGTCGCCGTAGGCTCCGACGAGCGCGGACTGGCCGTCCAAATCAATGGCATTGCCGAAATAATCCACCGCTGCGCCGCCTGTGGCGGTCAGGGTTTTGAATTGCGCCCATGCGCTCGCGCCGTTGAATAGGTAAGCCGCCCCCTGCTTGCTTTGGGTACCGACTTTTTTGTCAGGTGCGCCGACTGCGGCGATGCTGCCTTCGAGGGCCATGCCCCAGCCGAATTTGTCATTGGCTGCGGCGTTGGAGGCGTTTTTGGCGGCTGTTTGGCTGTAATAAAGCACATCCACGACGAGGACGTTGGCCGTGCAGCTGGCCGAGTTGCCCGCGTCGTCGGTGGCGGTGATGGTGACGGTGTTCGGCCCAGCGTTGGCGCAATCGAACATATTTGGGCTGAAAGCGATGCTGGGACTGGCGGTGCAGTTGTCGCTGGTGCCGTTCAGGATTTGGCCGGATGTGAGGCTGGCCATGCCCGCGTCGTCCAGCGCGATGCCTGTGTTTTTGCAGGTGACGGTGGGCGCGGAGATGTCCTCGTCGGTGGTGCCGTCGCAGTCGTCGTCCACAGAATTTGTGCCGACGAGGCCGCAGTTTTCGGCGATGCCGGGGTTGACGCTGCCGTCGTTGTCGTTGCAGTCGCCGTTTTGGAGCGAGTAGCCGGGGCCGGGGTCGCTGCACAGGAATTGGGCCGCGCCTGTGCCGTAGCCGTCGTTGTCAGCGTCGGTGTAGTAGTTATAGCAGCAGGGCTGCTGGTTGCAGGGCTGGGTTTCCGAAAGGGATGTTGGACAAGGCACACCTCCATAGGCAGCGGGCGTTATGACGTTTCGGGTGCGGGTTTGCACGCCGCCGCCGCACGGAGCGGAGCAAGTGCTCCACACGCTCCAATCGCTGACCACGCAATCCACCGGGCAGGGCTGCTGGTTGCAGGGCTGAGTTTCCGAAAGAACTGGGCAAGGCAGGCCGCCGTTGGCTGCTGGGGTCACGACGTTGCGGGTGCGGGTTTGGATGCCGCCGCCGCAAATTTTTGTGCAAGTGCTCCAATTGCCCCAGGGGCTGACCACGCAATCCACCGGGCAGGGCTGCGTGTTACAGGCTCGGGCTTCCAGAAGCGTCGGGCAGGGCAAGCCGCCATTGGCAGGGTACGTCACGACGTTGCGGGTACGGGTTTGCACGCCACCGCCGCAGGAAACCGTGCAGTTGCTCCAGTTGCTCCACGGACCGACTACGCAATCCACCGGGCAAGGGTATTCGTTGCAGGCCTGGGTTTCCGAAAGCGGCGGGCAAGGTTGGCCGCCGTTGGCTGGCGGGGTCACGATTTCGCGGGTGCGGGTTTGGATGCCGCCGCCGCAGGAAACCGTGCAGTTGCTCCAGTTGCTCCATGCACTGACCACACAATCCACTGGGTCTGGGTTAGTCGTTTGTGCGGATGCAGGTGCGCGCAACGGTGTTTTTGAATTCGTTTCGATGCGCAACAAGGCGTTGGCATCGGGGGGCGTTTCGCCGTTTTCAAATACTGGGTACTCGTCCACGACGTATGTGAAATCCGGGTACGGGATGACGACCGACGGAGCCTGTTTCGTGCGGTATGCCACCGGGAATGGTTCCTGCGCGTGGGCGGCCACAGACAGCCAACAAAACAGGGCGGCAAAAAGGCTGCGCCAAAGGCGGGCTGGGTTTGTTTCGGTCAATTTTTCGGGGAGCAGTGTGGTCAATAGTTTTTTCATAATCAAAGTGCTGGTAGGGAAGTGAAAGTCTGTGCGATTGAAAAATTCGCACACCAAACTTTTGGAAACCAGCTACCTGATTGTTCGGACGAACCGCCCCGAAAAACAGGACATCGCCCCGAAAAAACGGACATCATGCCCCGAAAAAACGGACAGGGCACAAATGTCAGCCTCGATATTCGCTTGGGAGTTTGCCGAAACGCTGCCGGAATTGCTGGGCGAAATACTCCACGTCCGTCCAGCCGACGGTCAAAGCGATGCTTTTGACGCTCGCGGATTTGCCCGATTCCAGCAACTGGCGGGCGTGTTGGAGGCGGGCCTCGCGCAGGTATTGGCCGGGCGAAAGCCCCGTGAGCCGTTGGAGGTTGCGCTGCAACTGGCGGGCACTGATGTTCATGGCCGCGCCCATGCGCTCCACGCCGAACTCGCGCTCGGTCAGGTGCTGCTGCACGGCGCTTTCCAGTGTTTGCAGCCAAAGCGCGTCGGCTTCCGAAATGTCGTTTGCGGGCGGCGGCGCAGCCTCTGGGTCGTCCGATTCGGGCTGCGCGGGCTGGGCAAAAGCGGCTTTGTTTCGGGCATTGGCCAGCAGGTTTTCGACCCGTGCCAGCAGTTCTTCTTCGTCAAAGGGTTTGAGCAGGTAGTCGTCCACGCCGATGCGCAGGGCTTTCAGTTTGTCGCGCACGTCGGCCCGCGCCGTGAGCATGACGACCGGGATTTGCCGCAGATGAGCGTCGGATTTGATGTTTTCGAGCAGTTGATAGCCGTCCATGAGTGGCATCATCAGGTCGGAAACAATCAGGTCGGGGACGGGGGATGAGGGGTGAGGGATGGGTGTGCCCTGCCCATCATGCCTCATCCTTCGTTCCTCATCCCTCAAAAGCCCCAGTGCTTCTTGGCCGTTTTCGGCAGTGACGACGCGGTATTTTTCGGAAAGCAAAAACTGGACGTACTCGCGCAAGCTGGGGTTGTCTTCCACGATGAGCACGGTGGCGCGTTTTTCGGGATTCATCGCTGCCACGCGGGCGGCGACGGATGCGATTGGGGCGGCTTCGTGCGGGATGTCGGTAGCTTCCGGTGGTTCGGTGGGCGGTTCGGCCATGCCGAAGACCTCTTTTTTGGGTATTTCAAAACGGAACACGCTGCCGGGATTGGGCCTGCCGTCGGCGGGGCTTTCCGCCCAAATGCGCCCGCCGAACAGCTCGACCAATTCGCGGCAAAGGGCGAGGCCGATGCCCGTGCCGCCTTCGGCAGCCGCGTTGGGCTGGCTGGTCTGGTAAAAACGGTCGAAGATGCGCGGCAGGTCGTCGGCGTGGATGCCGCGCCCGGTATCGGCGACGGCGAACCGCAGGCTGTGTCCGAGGTCTTCGACGCTGACGGCGACGGAGCCTTCGGGCGGCGTGAATTTGATGGCGTTCGAGAGGAGGTTGTTGAGGATGTTTTCGAGTTTGGCGGGGTCGGTGAGGATTTGAAGGCTTTTTTCGGGCGAAAACGCGAGGGTCAGCTGCAAATGCCGCATTTCGGCGTGGCTCTCGAATTGCGACACGACGCGCCGGACGAAGGGCAGGAGCGCGGTCTTTTCGGCACGCAATTCGAGTTTGCCGCTTTCGAGTTTGGAGAGGTCGAGGATTTCGGAGACGAGTTTGAGTAGGTCGTGGCCGCTTTGCTGGGCTTTTTTGAGGAGCGTGAAATTGCGGTTGCCGAGCTCGCCGCTTTTCAGGGCGGAGGCAATCGGCCCCAAAATGAGGGTCAGCGGGGTGCGGAGTTCGTGGCTGACGTTGGCGAAAAATCGGCTTTTCATCTCGTCGAGGTGTTGCAGTTCGGCGCGCTGCTGCTCGACGAGGGTGTTTTTGGCGGCCAGTTCGCGGCGGGTTTTTTGGACTTTCCGGTAAAAATAGAACAGCGCGGCGCAGAGGCCGACGGCCAAAATCAGGGCGACGAGGTAGATGTTTTTCTGTTTTTGCTGCTGCTCGATTTGCTGTTGTTTGTCGGTCAACTGGTGGCGGGCCTCCATGTAAGCGAGCGCGTTGACGTGGTTTTGGGCAGCGACGCTGTCTTTGATGCCCTGCCATTGCTCGTGGTAGCGGAGTGCCTGCGCGAAATCGCCCTGTGCCTTGTGGGCCTCGTAGAGGATTTTGTAGAGTTCTTGTTTTTCGTAGTGGGCCTTGCGATTGTTGATGAGGCCGAAGGCTTGTTGGGCGAGTTGGATGGCCTCGGCGTGCTTGCCCATTTTGAGCAGGGTGTTGCTCATGTCTTTTTGGACGTGGATGAGGCGTAGCGTGTCCTTGAACTCGGCGTAGGTGGGCAGCACGGCTTTGAAATGTTGGATTGCGCGGGCATGCTCGCCCATGCCGTCGTATGCGAGGCCCTTCCAAAAAAGCAGCTCGGCGTGGTTGCGTTTGAAATCGGCGGCGGGCATCCACCGCTCGACGCTGTCCAAGTACGTCAGGCTTTGGCGGAAGTCGCCCATGCTGGCAAACACGTTGCCAATCTGGAAATACGATTTTGAAATCATGCCGGAATCGGCGGTCGCTCGCGCCAACTGGAGCCCGTTGTGATAGCACCTAACGGCTTTTTCAAAGTTGCGCTCGTTGGCCTCGACGTTGCCCAACGTGGTGAGGCAGGCGAATTTGTGATGGGTATCGCCCAGCGAATCGGCCAGCCGGATACAAGCGTTGCAGGTCTCGATGGCTTGGGCGTTGAAGAACGTGCCGTAATAATTGTGGGCGAGGTTTTTCAGGATGGCGAGCCTGACCTGCGGGGCTTGGCCGTGCCGGAGCCGCGCAAGGCCGACGAGATAAACCGCCCGTGCCGAATCGAGCTGTTGCAATGAATATTGGAGGTAGTCGCCCTGCAACAGGTCAGCCTCGGCCATCTGCTCGGGCGATTTGGCTTGGAGGGCTTGTTGCCGGACTATTCCATAGACCTGCTCAAAGCTGTCTTGCTGCCCGCGCCCCATGAGCTGCTTGGCCAGCCGGATGTTGTCGCCGAATGCCGATTTCGGGTCGGGCTGTTGCGCGGGTATGCGTTGCACGGCGGACAGTGCGAGCAGCAAGACACATATTTTAGAAAAGCAAAATCTCACGGAGCAAACTGGGAAACGGACGACAAAACTACCCGTTTGCTGCCCAAATCCGCGATTTGTCGGGGCAATTTGGACGAAATCAGCCTTTGCGCCGCAGGACGAGGCTGTCCGGCGGGTAATTGGCGCGGAGCGTGTCCATGATACTGGAAGCCCAGCTGGTCAGCAGTGCGCGCTGCTCCTGTGTGAGCCGAGCGTCGCCGTGCGTCCAAGTGTAGGATTTGAGCGGCATCTCGCCTTCTTTGACCATTTCGATGAGTTCTTCCATTTTGTGGTTCTGCACGGCGGCGCGCAGGCCGGTGAACTCGGAGATGTTGAAGTGTTTTTTGCCTTCGTTGACGTGGCCGGTCAGCCAAAGCCCGACGGGCTGCACTTCGGCGTACCACGGGTAGCGGGTGGCGTTGCTGTGGCAGTCGTCGCAGGCGACGGCGAGCAGATGCTTCACATCGGCAGGGACGGGGTATTTCGTGGAAATATGGCGGGCTTGGTCGTTGGATTGGTTCTTGGCGGGGCGGTAAAATTGGAGCAGCACGAGGGCGGCCAAGAGGCCGAGCAGCACTTTTTTGACAATCGAATTCATGTTTTGAACGAAGGTTTGGCTTGTGAATTTTCGGCAGAGTTACGGCATTTGTGGCATTCGACAGCGGCCCGACCACAAAAGAAAACGGGCGGCAATTGCTGCCGCCCGCACTTCATGGTTTGTTCAAAATGTTCCGCTCAGGGGCGGCGTGGTTGTTCTGTTTTTTACTTTGTGTTGCTTACGAGTACGAAAAAAGAGTGTGTTCATTTTTGTTATGTCCCTGACTATCAGTGTGTTTTGTCGCATCTGGAATCAATGTCTTGGCCCAACGGATTTGAATGAGGGCATGGGCTGCATGACCTCAAGGCGTTGGGTCGGCCAGGGACACGGTGGGGTTTGGGCATCGCCGCCCTCTGCGTCGAGTTCGAGAGGCGCGGGTGCGGGGATTTGAGGCGAGGCAGCCTCTTCGTGATTGTCACCGGAGGCGGTGCTACGGGCGTTGCTGCGCACCTGCCGGGCAGCCTCCGACATGGAAACTTGGGGTTTGGCAGGCCGTAGCTGGGGTGCAGTGGCGGAAGGGAACGGGTCGGGATTGGCGGCGGGAGCCGAGGGGTTGAACCGGATACCTGTCGGCGGGGCGGTCGGCTCCAAATCGAAGCGATCCAGTTCGAGTGCCTCGATTTTTTCGATGAGCCGGTCGGCGTACATTGAGTCGGTCGCGTAGCCCGCTATTTGCAGGCCGTTCGCCCAGCCGATGTAGTTGTCCTTCGACAGAGAGAAGAGGTAGCCGTAGCGCCGAGGGTTGCTTTTCAGGAAGAGAGGGAGATCAGCGTAGCTCTCCTCGACGGAGGCGTACTTGCGGAATTCGGACGGGACGAGTTGCCCGTCCACATAGTCGTCGTCTTTCCGCTTGTAGCGTGGCCCATTCCAGTTTCGGAATGCTTTGATGCCGAAATGGTTGTTGGCTTCGGTTGCGAGCTTACTTGTGCCGGATTTGCTCTCGTGCAGGGCCTGGGCGAGGATGATGCTGACGGGGATGCCATGCAGGAGGGATTGTTGTCGGGCGAGCGGAAGGTGTTTCTCGATGTAGGAGATGGCCAACGCTCTGGTCGTGCTTGGGGTGTTTGCGGACAGAAAGGTAGCTGCTGCCATGGCGCAGCAGACGAGGATCGTGCGGTTTTTCATAGTAAGTGTAAGCAGTGTTTGATTCTACTTCGCCCCGATTGACCGGTGGCTGTGTCCCAAGTGTTTCAGAGGACAGGGGATTGTAGTGTCTGCGTGCTTGTGGTGTCGTCCATAGCGGTCTTCAAAAGGCTGAAGTAGGCAGGTTAAAGAAAAGATTGTGCATCAGACGACAGCGGATTGGTGCGCTGTCGAGCGTGTTTGTATGGAAACGGGGGAAAGGCCGAACGGGAGGGAGGGATGATTGCTGCGAGGGAACAGCGGGGGATTCGACCGAAACTTGGCGCAAGATATTTTCAGGGGAAGTGACCGCGCAAGCATTTGGCATGCGGAAAAGTCAGATAATTTTTTCCGCAATCTGGAAAAAACGGGCGGCTCTGGCAAAAAGAGAGCCAATCGGGGCCCAAAGCAGCAGTCCGCCAAAAATTTAACTAAAAATGGCGATTTTTAGCCGCCCCGCACCAAACGGTTGTTTTCGTCCGGGAAAATGGCCGTCGGGCGGAAAGTCTTGGCTTCTTCGGGTGTCATCAGCGCGTAGGAAATGATGATGACCACATCGCCCACCTGCACGCGCCGGGCCGCCGCGCCGTTCAGACAAATGACCCCGCTGCCGCGCTCGCCCCGGATGGCGTAGGTTTCGAGCCGCTCACCGTTGTTGTTGTTCACGATTTGCACCTTTTCGCCTTCGAGGATGCCTGCTGCCTCCAGCAGGTCTTCGTCAATCGTGATGCTGCCGATGTAATTTAGGTCGGCTTGCGTGACCCGCACACGGTGGATTTTGCTTTTAAAGACTTCGATGAGCATGACTGTGGAAATCGGGGATTGGAACTGGAAATTAAGATTTGTGGTGCTAAACACCTGACTTTCAAGCCGCTGAAACAGTCCGACGGTGCAAGTGGTTGCAAAGGTAGGGCGAGACATTGGTTTTCTCGGCAGGTGAAGTTTTGCCGCGCCCGCTCAGAATCCCGAAGAAAAAATTGCTGCCCCTTGTCCGTCTCCCGCAAACCGCCTTTCCTTTGCCCCATGAATTTCAACATCGCAAACAGCAACAATTGGTGGTGGCACCGCTCCGACGCATCGGGCGAAGCCATTGGCAATTGCTGACGTTTGCTTTTTCACGAAGCAAAAACGGCTTGTCGGTTCGCCCGGCAAGCCGTTTTTGCGTTTACAACCGTCTGTCGAAAATGACCAAAATCCGTCCCATCGTCCGCCGCCGCCTTGCCGACATGGTCACGCCTGTTGGCCTGTATTTGCGCCTGCGCGACCATTTCCAGAACCCCGTGCTGCTCGAAAGCAACGATTTCCGCTCCGCCGAGAACTGTTTTTCGTTCATCGGCCTCGACCCGCTGGCGGGCTTCGAGGTGCGCGGCGAGCAGGCCGAAACCAACTTGCCCGGCCAGCCGCCGCAAGTTTTTCCGCTCGGCGGCGAAGCCGATGTGGCCGAGCTTTTTGCCCAATTTGCCGCGCAAATTGAAGTTGGGAAACCTGCTGCCAACGGCCTGAAAACCACGAACGGCTTTTTCGGGTTCACCTCGTTTGATGCTGTGCAACACTTTGATTCTGTGCAGTTTGACCCCGCAAAACGACGACTTGATTTGCCCGACATCTGCTACCGTTTTTATCGTTTCGTCATCGGCATTGACCATTTTCGGGAGGAGATGTACCTGCTCGAAAACCTGCCCGAAGGCCAAACATCCCGCCTTCATGAAGTCGAAAATTTGCTCGAAAACCACAGTGTCGGCGCGTTCCAATTTGCCCGCGAAGGCGCGGAAACCAGCAACATGACCGACGCGGAATTCATGGAGTTGGTGCGCCTCGGCAAGCACCACTGCCAACAGGGCGACGTGTTCCAAATCGTGTTTTCGCGGCAGTTCCGGCAGCGGTTTCGCGGCGACGAGTTCAATGTTTACCGTGCGCTCCGCTCCGTGAACCCCTCGCCATACCTGTTTTTTTTCGACTACGGCAACTTCAAAATTTTCGGCTCATCGCCTGAGGCTCAATTGGTTGTGAAAAATGGCACGGCCTCCGTGAACCCAATCGCGGGCACTTACCGCCGCACGGGCGACGACGCAGAGGATGCCCGCCGCGCCGAGGCCCTGCTCGCCGACCCAAAGGAAAATGCCGAGCACGTCATGCTCGTTGACCTTGCTCGCAACGATTTGGGCCGCCACGCAGCAGCGGTGGGGGTGCGGACGCTGCGCGAGGTGCAGTTTTTCAGCCACGTCATCCACCTTGTCTCGAAGGTCGAGGGTCGCCTGCGCCCCGGTGCCAATCCGTTCCGGGTGTTTGCCGATACTTTTCCGGCGGGCACGTTGAGCGGTGCGCCCAAGTTCCGCGCCCTGCAACTCATCGGCCAGCACGAAAACCAGCACCGCAGTTTTTACGGCGGGGCCATCGGTTTCATCGGCTTGGACGGCAGCATGAACCAAGCCATCCTCATCCGTTCGTTCCTGAGCATGGGCAGCGTGCTGCATTTTCAGGCCGGGGCGGGCGTGGTCGTGTCGAGTGTGGAAACGCTTGAATTACAGGAAGTTAACAACAAAATCGGTGCGCTGCGCCGCGCATTGGAACTGGCCGAAGCGTTACATTGATTCTTGATTGATAATTCTTCATTTTCAAAAATAGGCTTCTTGCGAAAGCCGCCCGTTATGGACCCAATTGGAACGCAGATGACACGGATTTTGCCGATGCAAGCGGATGTTTTCAAAGGAAATCTGTGCAAATCCGTCGCATCTGTCCAATCCGCGTTCCCATTGCTATCTCGATTGAGACTTTCGCAAGAAGTCTAATCAACAATCTCCGATTAACAATTTCCAACATGAAAATCTTGCTGCTCGACAACTACGACTCCTTCACCTACAACCTCGTGCAATACATCGTCGAAATCACCGGCCTGCCCGTCACCGTGCGCCGCAACGACCAAATCGCGCTGGACGACGTGGCTGCGTTCGACACCATCGTGCTCTCGCCCGGCCCCGGCCTGCCCGCCGACGCTGGCATCATGCCCGCGCTCATCCAAAAATACGCGGCGACAAAACGCATTTTGGGCGTGTGCCTCGGCCACCAAGCCATCGCCGAAGCATTCGGCGGCACGTTGTTCAACTTGGAAAAAGTGTTTCACGGGGTGGCGACCGATCTGCGCGTGACTGACGCGAACGAATTGGTTTTCAAGGGCTTGCCTGAAAGATTGCCCGTCGGGCGATACCACTCGTGGGCCGTCGTGCGGGAAACTTTGCCACCCGAAATCGAGGTGACGGCCACCGACGAGGCTGGGACAATAATGGCCCTGCGGCACCGAAAGTTTGACGTGCGCGGGGTGCAGTTTCACCCGGAAAGCATCCTCACGCCGGACGGGAAAACGATGTTGCGGAATTATTTCAACCACCACTAAGTACACGAAGTTGCATGAGGCAATTTGTTGTAAGTCAATGCTTTGCGCAACTTCATGTACTTAGTGGTAAGTTATCCAGCGAGCAAGTTTTTCAACGCCTCGGCGCAGGCCGTTTTGTCAAAAACTGCCGCGACGGGAATGGAAAAACCGGGCACCGTGCGGGCATTGATGCGGTCGTGCGCGGCCCATTTTGCCACCAAAACGTACTCGTTCGGCGGGATTTCTTGCAGCCAATATTGCTCGATTGTCTTCGTGCGCGGGTCAACAATCCAGTATTCGGGGATGCCGTGCGCGGCATAATCGCGGAACTTGATGGTGCGGTCAATCTTGGCGGTGGATTTTGAAAGCACCTCGACCACGAAATCCGGTGCGGGATGAATCATGGTTTCATCGGTGAAATCGGCAGATTTTTCGCGGCTCCAAAAGCAGAGGTCAGGCTCGTAATCGTTGCGGGTGAGGGCGACCAAACCTTTGTCGTAGGATGTCTCGCCGAGGTCTTTGACGATGACGTAGGTGTCCAACAGTTTGTAAAGGTTGCCGCTGCTGTTGAGGTGGCCGCGCCGCACAGGCGAGTGCAACACGACTTCGCCGTTGATGAACTCGGCTTTCACGCCGGGTGTGAGCCATTCGCGGAATTCGTGGCGGCGCGTGGCCTCGTCAGAAAGGCGTTGGGTTGCTTTTTCGACCATCAAACCCAAATCGGGCGCATCCAGCAACTGTTCAAAAAGCGAGGTGTGCATGGCGGATTTTTTATGATTTCGAGGACAAATTAACTGAAAACCCGGCAAAACCAGCCGAGCAAAAATCAAACGAACGATGAAACACATCTTAGAAAAACTATACGCCCATCACCACCTCAGCCGCGCCGAGGCCCGCGACATCCTCACGGGCATCGCCGAGAGCCGCTACAACGACGCGCAAATCGCTTCGTTCATCACTGTTTTTCTCATGCGGGCTATTTCGACCGAAGAGCTGGAAGGCTTCCGCGACGCGCTGCTGGATTTGTGCCTGCGGATTGACCTCGGCGGCACGCCTGCGGTGGACATCGTGGGCACGGGCGGCGACGGCAAAAACACGTTCAACATCTCCACGCTGGCGGCTTTCACGGTCGCGGGCGCGGGTTACAAAGTGGCGAAACACGGCAATTATGGCGTGTCGTCGGCCTGCGGCTCGTCCAATGTGCTCGAACATCTCGGCTACCGATTCACCGCCGACGCGGACGTGCTGCGGCGGCAGTTGGATGCTGCGGGCATCTGCTTTTTCCACGCGCCGTTTTTTCACCCGGCCATGCGAACCGTCGCGCCCATCCGGCGGCAATTGGGCGTGAAAACTTTTTTCAATATGCTCGGCCCGTTGGTCAATCCGGCGCAGCCCCGGTGCAGTTTGCTCGGCGTGTTCAGCCGCGAGCTGGGGCGGCAGTACCATTATTTGCTCGAAAAATCCGGGCGCGAGTTCGCCATCGTCCACGCCCTCGACGGCTACGACGAAGTGTCGCTGACCGGGCCGTTCCAGTTGCGCTCGGCGGGCGGCGAACGGCTGTTCGTGCCGCAGGATTTGGGTAAAAAGCAGGTCGCCGCAGCGGACTTGTTTGGCGGGAACACCGTCGAAGAAGCTGCCACGATTTTTCAAAAAATCCTCGCTGGGGCGGGTTCGGAGGCACAAAACGACGTGGTGGCCGCGAACGCCGGGCTGGCCATCCAATGCCTTTGCCCCGAAAAATCGCTGGCCGATTGCATGGGCGAGGCCGCCGAATCGCTGGCGAGCGGGCGGGCAGGGGAGTGTTTCAGGAAATTAGTTGGTATGCAATACTACTTCTAAAAATCTCAAAATGAGCATCTTAGACAAAATCATCGCCCAAAAGCACCGCGAAATCGAGGCCCTGAAAACGCAGTTTCCGCGTGCCTCGGATTTCGAGAAAATGCCCCGTTTCGGGCTGCCGCGCCGCTCGCTGCGGGCCGCGCTCGTGGCCGAAAACTCGTCGGGCATCATCGCCGAGTTCAAGAAAAAATCACCGTCGAAAGGCGACATCGCGCCAGCTGCGGACGTGGAATCTGTGTGCCAAGGCTACCACGCGGCGGGCGCGGCGGCCATGTCGGTGCTGACCGACGCGCAGTTTTTTGGCGGCCACGCCGACGACCTGTGCCGTGCCCGCGACACGGATCTGTTGCCCCTGCTCCGCAAGGATTTCATCGTGGACGAGCGGCAAATCCTCCATGCCCGTGCACTCGGAGCCGACGCGATTTTACTCATCGGCGAATGTTTGGAGGCGCGGCAGGTGCGTGATTTGGCGCGGTTCGCCCGCTCCCTCGAACTGGAAGTTTTGTTTGAAATCCACGCCGGAAGGCAGCTGGAAAAACTCGTGCCCGATATCCACTTGGTCGGTGTGAACAACCGCGACCTCGCCACATTCGAGGTCAGTGTGGGCACTTCGCAGCGACTCAACGCATTGATTCCCAGCGAGTTCCTGCGCGTGTCGGAAAGCGGGATTGACAGCCCGGAAGTCGTGGCCGAGCTGCGCCGGGTGGGTTTTCGGGGCTTCCTCATCGGTGAGTTTTTCATGCGGCAACCCGACCCCGGCGCGGCTTGCGCGGCGTTCATTTCAGGCATAAGGAATGGGGGATGAGGGATGATGTCCCCCGCTTTGTTTTCATTGTTCATATCTCATTCCACATCCATGATTATCAAAATCTGCGGCCTGCGCCACGCCCAAAATCTGCTGGAAATCAGCCAATTACCCGACCTCGACTGGGTAGGTTTTATTTTTTACGCCCGCTCGCCGCGCTGCGCCGAGCCGATGCTGGACGCGGATTTTGCCCGAAAACTTCCCGTGCGGAAAGCGGGCGTTTTTGTGGATGAGCACCTCGACATCATGGCCGAAAAGGCCGCACAATTCGGGTTGCACGCGCTACAACTGCACGGCTCCGAGCCGCCGGAAACGTGCCGCGAGATGCGCCGTCGGCTGCCGGGCGTGGAAATTTGGAAAGCGTTTTCGGTCGGTGAAGGCTTTGATTTTCAGGAAGTGGCGGCGTTTGGCGACTGCTGCGACAAGTTTTTGTTTGATGCCAAAGGCCCCGCGCCGGGCGGCAACGGGACGGCGTTCGACTGGCGTTTGCTCGAAAATTATCGCGGCGACACACCCTTTTGGCTGAGCGGCGGCATCGGGCCAGCGCACGCCGAAATGCTGAAAAACTACCGGCATCCGCGACTCGCCGGGCTGGATTTGAACAGCCGTTTCGAGCTGGAACCGGGCCTGAAAAACGTGGCTGCGCTGCGGGATTTTTTGAACCAATCTTACCCATCTCAAACAACTGACAATCAATGAACTATCAACCAAACACAGCGGGCTACTACGGCCAATTCGGCGGCGCGTACATCCCCGAACTGCTCCACGCCAACGTGGAAGCGTTGCGCCGATGCTATCTGGAAATCACGTCCGATGCGGCGTTTCAGGCTGAGTTTCACTTGCTTTTGCGGGATTATGTAGGCCGCCCCACGCCGCTTTATTTTGCCGAAAGGCTGTCGCGGCACATCGGGACACGGCTGTTTTTGAAGCGCGAAGACCTCTGCCACACCGGGGCGCACAAGGTGAACAATACCGTCGGGCAAATCCTGCTGGCGCGGCGGCTGGGCAAGCGGCGCATCATCGCCGAGACGGGCGCGGGGCAGCACGGCGTGGCGACGGCGACGGTTTGCGCCCTCGTCGGGCTGCCTTGCGTGGTGTACATGGGCGCGATTGACGTGCGGCGGCAGGCCCCGAACGTGGCCCGGATGCGGATGCTCGGCGCGGAGGTGCGCCCCGTGACGAGCGGCTCCCAAACGCTCAAAGACGCGACCAACGAGGCCATCCGCGATTGGATAAACCACCCCGACGACACGCACTACATCATCGGTTCGGTGGTCGGGCCGCACCCCTACCCCGACATGGTGGCGCGTTTCCAATCCATTATCAGTCAAGAAGTTAGGCAACAATTATCGGAAAAAACCGGCTCTGAACTGCCGGCTGCGGTGGTCGCTTGCGTGGGCGGCGGCTCGAACGCGGCGGGCGCGTTTTATCATTTTCTGGACGACCCGGCGGTACGCCTCGTGGCCGTCGAAGCGGCGGGCGAGGGCATCCACAGCGGGCGGTCGGCGGCCACGTCGGTGCTTGGCACGGAAGGTGTCATCCACGGCAGCCGCACACTTTTGATGCAAACCGCCGACGGTCAAATCGTGGAGCCGCACTCCATTTCCGCCGGACTGGATTACCCCGGCATCGGGCCGCTGCACGCCCACCTCATCCGCTCCGGGCGCGCCGAGGCCGTGCCCATCACCGACCAAGAGGCCCTCGACGCGGCATTTTTGCTGACCCGTTTGGAGGGCATCATCCCCGCGCTGGAAACGGCCCACGCTTTCGCGGCCTTGCCGAAATTAGGCTTCGGCAAAAACGACGTGGTCGTGGTGAACGTCAGCGGGCGCGGCGATAAGGATATGGCCGCGTATGCAGGAACGGGGAATGAAGGGTGAAGGACAATTTATGTGGCAACATTAGCGCGAATTTTGCGAACGCACCTGCAAAATTCGCGCTAATCTTGCCACTCAAACATTTCAATGGGCACCATGATTCAACGAACGATAGCCAAGACCATACTCCAAGACTTGTCGGATGGCCGCAAAGTCGTCATCCTTTATGGCCCTCGCCAAGCGGGGAAAACAACGCTGGCAAGACAGGTTTTGCAACAGCTGCCATACAAATCGCTGGAAATCAACGCCGACCAACAAAAATTCATCGAGGTTTTGTCCTCGCGGGATTTGGCCCAGATGCAGCGGTTGGTCGGCGACTCCGAGCTGCTTTTTATTGACGAGGCGCAACACGTGCCGAACATCGGTATCAACCTGAAAATTCTGCACGACGGGATGCCCAATTTACGCATCATCGCTACTGGCTCCTCATCGTTCGAACTGGCGAACCAAGTCAAAGAACCCCTCACCGGGCGCACACGGACGCACACGCTTTACCCAATTTCAGTACAGGAATTGCGCCCGTCGCACACGGATTTCGCGCTCGACGACCGCTTGGAGGATTTCCTGCTTTTCGGGATGTACCCCGAAATCCTGCAACTCGACACGCCCGAACAAAAGACACGGCACCTCCGCGAACTGGCCTCGGCCTATCTGTACAAAGACATTTTGCAACTATCGAGCATCAAAAACTCCGACAAAATCTTCCGGCTGCTCCGGCTGCTGGCGTTCCAAGTTGGGTCGCAGGTGTCCACGCACGAGCTCGGCAAATCGCTCGACATGAGCCACGAGACCATCAGCAAGTACATTGACCTACTGGAAAAGGGCTTCATCGTTTTTCGCCTGTCGGGGTACAGCCGCAACCTGCGGAAAGAGGTGAGCAAGATGAACAAGGTCTATTTTTACGATACTGGCATCCGAAACGTGCTGGTCGAAAACTTTAACCCGCTGCAATGGCGACAAGATGCAGGGCAGCTCTGGGAAAATTTCCTGCTCGTCGAGCGGCTCAAAAAACTGGCTTACCAACCTGCTTTCCACGCCAACCAATACTTCTGGCGCACCTACACCGGCGCGGAACTAGACTATGTGGAAGAGACCGGCGGACGTTTGCACGGCTTTGAGTTCAAATGGGGAAAGAAACAGGCCAAACCGCCCGCCACTTGGCTCGAAACATACCAAGAAGCTGATTTTCAATACATTAACCGTGAAAACTACCTCGATTTTATTGCCGCATGAACCGATTGCACGACCTCCTCGCCCGCAAAAACCGCGACCTGCTCAGCATCTATTTCACCGCCGGACACCCCAGCCGCGATGCGATGCTCGACCTCATCCCTGCACTCGAACGGGCAGGCGCAGACCTTGTGGAAGTCGGGATGCCGTACTCCGACCCGCTGGCCGACGGGCCAATCATCCAGCGCAGCAGCGAGGCCGCGCTCCGCAACGGCATGACGCTCGGCCTGTATTTCGAGCAAATCCGCGCCGTGCGCGCCCGGACACAGCTGCCGCTGATTTTCATGGGCTATTTCAACCAAGTGATGCAATTCGGCGAGGAGAAATTCGTGCAAACCTGCGCGGACGCGGGCATTGACGGCCTCATCCTGCCCGATTTGCCGCTCGACGAATTTGAAAAACGATATGCCGCCATGTTCCGCGAAGCCGGGCTGCCCGTCAGCCTGCTCATCACGCCGCAAACCGAAGAGGCCCGCATTCGGCGCATCGAGGCATTGAGCGACGGATTTGTGTACATGGTTTCGAGCGCGGCCACGACTGGGGCCAAAACGGGCATCTCCGCCGCGCAACTCGCTTATTTCCAACGGATTGAGGCCATGAACTTGTCGCGCCCCCGGCTCATCGGCTTCGGCATTTCCGACCGCGAAACCTTCCAGACAGCCTGCCGATTTGCCAACGGTGCCATCATCGGCAGCGCGTTCATCCGGGCTTTGGAGGCGGGCTGTGAGGATGTGGCGGGCGCGGCGGAGGCATTCGTGCGGGGAATCCTCGGCCCCAATCCGGCGTGATTTTCCCCAAAAATTCATCGGAACTTCGGCCTCGCGGCCAACGCGCCGACTTTGCACACATGACGCATCCTGAACTGATTCTGCTCTTTTTATGCATCGCTGCCGTGTATGCCTCGGCGGGTTTTGGTGGCGGGTCGAGCTATTTGGCGGCACTGGCCTTGCTTGGTTTCTCGGCGGCGGCCATGCGCCCGCTCGCCCTGCTTTGCAACGTGGTCGTCGTGCTCGGCAACACTTGGGTTTTCCATCAAAACCGCCTGATTGACTGGCGGCGCAGCCTGCCACTGTTGTTTGCCAGCGTCCCGATGGCCTTTTTGGGCGGGTACTTGCCCGTGCGGGAGGGGGAGTTTTTGTTGCTGTTGGGCGGCAGTCTGGTGGTGGCCGCGCTGTTGCTTTTTTTCCAAAACTCACCCCCGGCAAAAACACAAACTCCTGAAAATCAATTTTTTAACTCCCATCCAACCAACCAACAAATCCACCAATCAACCAATCAACCAGCCCGCCAAGCCCTCGTCGGCGGCGGCATCGGGTTGTTGTCGGGCATGGTCGGCATCGGCGGCGGCATTTTCCTTGCGCCAGTGCTGCACTTGTGGCGTTGGGCCGCGCCCAAGACAATCGCCGCCACCGCAAGCCTGTTCATTTTGGTCAATTCGCTGGCCGGGCTGGCCGGGCAATTCGCCCAAAAACAAGCCCAGATTGACTGGTCGATGGCCGGGCCGCTCATGGGCGCGGTGCTGGTCGGCGGGCAAATCGGCAGCAGCCTGACCGCCGTGAAATTGCCGCAGCACATCGTCCGCATCGCCACCGCCGTGCTCACCCTGTACGCAGGCGGGAACCTGATAATCAATAATTTATGAAACTGAACATCCTCGCCTTTGGCATCGCCCGCGACATTGTGGGCGGCTCGTTTTGGGCAGTTGATTTGCCGGACAGTGCGCCGACCGTCGGCGACCTGAAACAATGGATACTGGAAACGCACCCCCGATTCGGGGCTTTGGCATCGCTGCAAATTGCCGTCAACGCCGACTTCGCCGACGATGATTGCCCCCTGCGCGAGACGGACGAAATCGCGCTCATCCCGCCCGTGAGTGGGGGCTAAGATGATTTTTTCAGCATTGCGATTTCCGTTGCTGTTCGCTGCACGATTGGGATGAAAACCGCCCCGCAACAGGGCAAAACTTGTCAAAACCGCTGACCGTCAGCCGCAAATCGTCACAGCTTGTACCCAATCCGCACGGCCAGCACAGGCCACCAGCGGCGCGCGTTGATGTTGCGTTCGAACGGCTCCTCGTTGCGGTCGTTCTCGCTCAAAAGCCCGGTGCCTTCGATGTCCACCGAAGGTTTGCCTTTGTAAAAAGTGCCCACGTCCACGCTGCAGCTCCAGCGGCGCGCCGGGATGACGCGGAAAAACGTGAGGCCGATGTATGGGTTGAGCCTGCTGGCGAACGTGACCTTGGCGGTGGCGTGGCCCACTTCTTCGGGCGAGAGCGTCACGTCGTACACCTGCGAGCTATCGGCGGTCTCGGCGTAGGCCGAAACCCAGTTGTCGAAAAAATAGCCGACCCCGGCGGTCAGCCGGATTTTGCCGTTGCGGGTGGCCCAAAAATCGGCCAGCAGCGTGACGTTGGAGAAGCGCGTCGTCACATCCATGTTGTAAAGTTGGGCCGACTGGCCGAGGGCGATGTTGCGGCGTTTCACCTTGTGGTCGAAGTAAAAGTAGCCCAAGCGCACATCGAAACGGGGCGCGATGCGGGCGGCCACGTCCAAGCCCGGCAGGGCGTTGGTGCTCACCACGCTGAGGCCGAGCGTCCAATCAGACGGGAATTTTTGGGCCTGCGCCGCCGAGTCAGCGGGCACATTTTGGGCAAAAACCGGGGCGGCGGCGAGGCAAAGCGCGGCGAGCAGGGAAAGTCGGGAGCGGCGGACAAGCATCATTTTGGGCAATTTCGGTTTGCGGGCGGCAACATCGCCACCGCAGGCAAAAGTAGCGTTTTAGGTTTCGTGGTTTGGCGCAGCCTTCCCCTGAAATTTTGCGGTCCGGCTGTGTACGCAAGCGAGGCCGCTAACATAAAACGTGCGTTTTTTGGCTTGTCACCGACTAAACGGTTTTCGTGCCCGACGGTCAAAGGCGTTCGCTGTACTTTCACGCCACATTTTTCCAGTCGGGAAATTGGAAGTTGAGAAATTGGAAATTGGCGCATCGCGCCGTTCCCGAATTCCCAATTTCCAATTTCTCAATTTTCAATTTTTATCAAATCAAACCCGACACTCATGTTGAAGAAGTTACTTTGCCTGACAGTCCTGTTGAGCATCGGCTTGGGCCAAGTTTTTGCCCAAAACCTGTGGACAGACGTGCAGGAACGCGCCATCCAGCCTGTGGGCCAGCGCGTCATCGTGCCGCAGAAATACCGCACCGTCGCGCTTGACCTCGCGGCCATCCGCCCGGTGCTGGCTGCCGCGCCCGAACGCTTTGCCCCGGCGGCGGCGGACAACGAGACCGTGCTCCAAATCCCGATGCCCGACGGCAGTTTCCAGCGGTTCCGGCTGTTCGAGTCGCCCGTCATGGAGCGCGAATTGCAGGCAAAGTACCCCGACATCCGCTGCTACACGGGCGCGGGCATTGACGACCCATCGGCCACGATGAAGTGCGACCTCACGCCGCAGGGCTTCCACGCCATGATTTTGGCCGCTGGCCAAAGCCCCGTTTTTGTTGACCCATACTCGATGGGCGACACCGAACGCTACATTTCCTACTATAAAAAAGACTACACCCGCAAGGACGGCAAAGATTTCGTCTGCGAGACCGACCACGACTTCCCCATCAGCCTCGGCAACGCGAGCGATTACGTCTCCGGCCCCGATATGCAGGGCGATTGCCAACTCCGCAAATACCGCCTCGCGCTGGCTTGCACGGGCGAGTACGCCAATTTTCACGGCGCGACGGGCGCGAACAAAGCCCCCGCTTTGGCGGCCATGAACACCACGATGAACCGCGTGAACGGCGTGTACGAGCGCGAAACCGCCGTCACCATGATGCTCATCGCCAACAACGACCTGTTGATTTACACCAACGCCAGCACCGACCCGTACTCGAACAACAGCGGCGGCACCATGCTCGGCCAAAACGTCACGACCATCAACCAAGTCATCGGCGTAGCCAACTACGACATGGGCCACGTCTTTTCCACAGGCGGCGGCGGCATCGCCGGGCTGGGCGTGATTTGCACGGCCAGCAAAGCGCGCGGCGTGACCGGCCTCGGCTCGCCCGTCGGCGACGGTTTCGACATTGACTATGTGGCGCACGAAATGGGCCACCAGTTCGGCGGCAACCACACGTTCAACTCCAACCAAGGCTCTTGCAACGGCAACCAAGCTAACAGCGCGGCCATGGAACCCGGCTCCGGTATCACCATCATGGCCTACGCCGGCATTTGCGGCAGCCACAACATCGCCGCGCACTCCGACGACTACTTCCACGCCATCAGCCTCCAAGAAATCGGCAACTTCATCACCAACGGCAACGGCAACTCCTGCGCCGCCAAGACAGTCACGGGCAACAAAGCCCCCGTCGTCAACGCCGGCCCCGACCGCATCATCCCGAAATCCACGCCCTTCGCGCTCACGGCCACCGGCAGCGACGCGGACAACGACCCCATCACCTATTGCTGGGAACAAATGGACCCGGAAACCGCAACCATGCCGCCCGTGGCGACCAACACCGTCGGGCCGCTGTTCCGCACCTTCCCGCCCACGACCTCGCCCACGCGCATTTTCCCGCGCTTGTCGGATTTGAACTCGAACACCAACTACACTTGGGAAAAACTCCCGTCCGTCGCCCGCACCATGAAGTTCCGCGTGACCATCCGCGACAACCACGCGGGCGCGGGCTGCACCGAAGAGGACGACATGACCGTGACCGTGAACGCCAACGCAGGCCCATTCGTCGTCACCGAGCCTAACACCAACGTCACTTGGTTCGTCGGCGAAGCCAAAACCGTCACTTGGAACGTCGCCAACACGAACACCGCCCCGGTCAACTGTACGTCGGTCAAAATCCTGCTTTCCACCGACGGCGGCCTCACCTACCCCATCGTCCTGGCCGACGGCGTGCCGAACAACGGCAGTGCGCCCGTCACCGTCCCGAACAACGTCTCCACCACTTGCCGTGTCAAAGTGGAATCGGTCGGCAACATCTTTTTCGACATCTCGAATGTCAATTTCAGGATTCAAATACCGCCCACGCCCACGTTTTTGCTCACAACCAGCAGCAACTCGTTGACAGGCTGCGCGGGCGAAACACCAGCGTTCAACATCAATTTCACCTCGCTCCTCAACTTCAACGACCCTGTGAACCTCACCGTCGCCGGGCTGCCCACTGGCGCGACGGCCACTATCTTCTTCAACCCCGCACTCCCGCTGACCAACCCCATCGTGCCCGTGCAAATCGAGGGCTTGACCCCCGCCATGGCCGGCAACTACACCCTGACCGTCACCGGCACATCGGGCACCATTGTCCAGACCGCAAACGTCGCGCTGACCGTGCAACCCGGCGCGCCGACGCAACAGGCTACCGCCACCACACCTGCCGACGGCGCGGGCGGCGTGGCGTTGAACACTTCGCTGAACTGGTCGGCCATCCAATTTGCCCAAACGACCTACGTCGAAGTCTCGACCAGCCCGGCTTTTGACAACATCATTTTCACCAACGTCGTCAGCGGCTCCACCGCACAAGTGTCGCCGCCGCTCGCCGCCAGCACCGTGTACTACTGGCGCGTGCAAGGCTCCAACGACTGCGGCACCGGGCCTCAATCGTCCATTTTTGCTTTCCAAACGGGCAAAGAAGCCTGCAACCAGACCTTCGCCAGCACCAACGTGCCCATCGTGCTCAGCCCGACGGCAGGCGGGTTGGTCTCGTCCAAACTGGCAGTCGGAGCCAACAAATTCGTCACCGATGTCAACCTGACCACCAACATCGCCCACGTGTACGTCGGCGATTTGCAGGCTTGGCTCGTCTCGCCCGCCAACGACACGGTGCAGCTCTTCGACCAACCCGGCGTGCCGACCACGCAGTATGGCTGCTCCGGTGACAACATCGTGGCGACGTTCGACGACGAATCGCTGCTGCAACACACCGTTTTCGAGAACGCCTGCAACACCACCACCCCCCCGGCCATTTCCGGCACCTTCAAGCCGCTGGCCTCGCTGAACAAATTCGACGGCGAAAACGCGCAGGGCGATTGGACGCTCTTGGTCAATGATGCCTACGCCACCGAAGACGGCGGCCAACTCAACTCGTGGAGCCTGAATTTCTGCTTTGCCGACCCGGTTTTGCAGGGCAACATCTTGGCAAACAACCCGCTCACCGTGCCCAACGGCGCGACCCGTGTGGTGCCGACCGCCAACCTCCGCACCCAAACAAGCGCAGCTGCCAGCCAAGTCGTGTACGTCCTCCTGACCGTGCCGCAACACGGCACATTGGCCGTCAACGGCAACACGCTCGCCGTCGGCGGCACGTTCACGCAAGCCAACATTGACGGCAACCAACTGGCATACACCCACGACGGCGGCGCGGCCACTTCGGACAATTTCCACTTCGACGTGCTCGACCAAAACAACGCGGCTTGGGTACACGACGGCATTTTCCAAATCCTCATCACGCAAAACTCCCTGGCCGTCCTCGCCACACAAACGGCTGACATTCAATGCGCTGGGCAGGCCACCGGCCAAATCACCGTGACCGCGACGGGCGGTGCCGCGCCGCTCTCGTACAGCCTGAACGGCGGCACAAGCCAGTCCGACAACGTGTTCTCCGGCCTCGCAGCGGGCAGCTACACCGTCGTCGTGACGGACGCAGACGGCTTCGCGGCCACCGCCAACACCGTGCAGATTGATGCCCCGACGGCGGTCTCCGCATCGGCTTCGGTGGCGACCGATGTCATCACCGTGACGGCCACAGGCGGCACGGGCGCGTATGGCTATTCCATTGACGGTCAGAACTTTATCACCGATAACACTTTTGAAAACGTGCCCAACGGCGCGTACACCATCACCGTCCGAGACGCGAACGGCTGCACCGCCACGACCACCGCGCTGGTGGCCGTCAATTCGCTGGTCGCTTCGCTGGCCATCACCTCCAACGTCTCTTGCGTGGGCAACACGGACGGCTCGATTACCGCAACCGTCGCTGGCGGCGAAGCACCGTATCAGTACAGCCTGAACGGCGGCGCGTTCCAAGATGGCAATACATTCAGCGACCTCGCAGCGGGTACATATTCCGTCGAAATCCAAGACGCACTCGGTTTCACCATCACCACAAACGAAGTGACGCTGACCGACCCGACGCTGCTCACGGCTTCGGCTTCCGCCGATTTGAACTCGGTGACGGTCACGGCTACTGGCGGCACGGGCACGTTCGAGTACAGCATTGACGGGGCGGTTTTCCAAGCGGGCAACACGTTCAGCGACCTTGCCAACGGCGACTACACCGTGACCGTCCGCGACGGAAATGGCTGCACCGCCACAGCCACCGTCAGCATCAGCGTGGCACCGCTTTCCGCGACCGTCTCGGTGGACGTGCTGATTGCTTGCGCGGGCGGCGAGGCGACTTTGGTGGTCAACGCCATCGGCGGCATCCCGCCATACCGCTATCGTTTGGACGGCAACCCGTTCCAAAACTCCAACACGTTCACGAACGTGCTGGCCGGGACGCACACCATCCGCGTCCGCGACGACGCAGGCACTGTGTTCATTATCAACGATTTCGAGGTGACGGAGCCGACTCCTGTCGTGGCAAACGCCAGCGTCTTTTCCAATGACCTGACGGCAACGGCCACCGGCGGCAACCCGCCCTACACCTTCGCATTGACCAACGGTCTCTTGCCGCCTTTCAACGACCTGCCCAACGGCAATTACACCGTCGTCGCCACCGACGCTTTCGGTTGCACAGGCACTGCCGAAGTCACTGTGAACTACACCGCGCTTTCGGCCACCACCCAAATCGGCGGCGTGAGCTGTGCGGGCGGCAACGATGGGCGCATCCTCGTCAACGCAGCAGGCGGCGTGCCGCCGCGCCAGTTCTCGCTCAACGGTGGGGCCTTCCAAGCCAGCGGCCTATTCACCAACCTGACCGCCGGGACGTATGACATCACCATCCAAGACGGGGCCGGCGACCAATTCGTGCTCACGGGCTTGGTCGTCACCGAGCCGCCCGCGCTGGTGTTCACAACCTCCGAAGTCACGCTTAACACATTGACAGTCAGCGCGTCCGGCGGCACGGGCAACATCCAGTACAGCCTGAACGGCGGCACCTACCAAGCCAGCGGCACCTTCACGAGCGTCCCCGCAGGCACGCACACCATCACGGCCAAAGACGAAAACAACTGCACCGTCGCCGTCACGCTCACCGTCCTCTTCGAGCCGCTCTCCGCTTCCGCCGATGCCGAAGAAGGCACCTGCGTGGGCACGGCCACCGGCACGGCAGTGGTTTGCGTCAACGGCGGTTCGGGCACGTTCTCGTTCAACATCAACCCCGGCGCGGGCACGTTCGCGCCGTCGCCGGGCATTTGCGAGCAGAACTATCGCTTTGAAAACCTGCCCGCCGGCAATTACACCGTCATCGTGACCGACATCACCACCGGGCAAACCCTCAACCTGACGTTCACGATTGAAGCCTTCCCGCTTGTGGGCTTCACGGTCTCGAACAACGTGGACGACATTATCGTAACAGTGGCTTCCGGCACCTCGCCGTACCAGTATAGCCTGAACGGCGGCCCGGCGCAATCGTCCAACATCTTCCCCGACCTGCCGAAAGGGACGTACACCGTGTGGGTGATTGACGCGAACGGCTGCACATCCAGTCAGCAATATGTGCTGGATTACGTCGGCACCGTCGAGCCGGGCGCGGCTTGGGGCGTAGCCGTCCAGCCCAACCCCAGCACGGGCCTGTTCCAAATCTCCGTGCAAAACGCCCCGGCCAACGCCTTGAATTTCAAGGTGTTCGATGCTGCTGGGCGGCTCGTCCGCAGCGAGTTTGCGGGCAGTACGGGCACGACTTTCAGCCAAACCCTCGACCTCACCGACTTGCCTGCCGGGCTGTACCTGCTGCAAATCAGCGACGGCCAATCGGTCGGCGCGCTGCGGCTGGCGAAGTTTTGAACCCGGTTTCTTGCCGAACAAAAACCGCCGCATCGGGGAAACCCGGTGCGGCGGTTTAGTTTTGCTGAAAAAACGCGCACCTATGTTACCTATTGGTCGGCTTATATTTTGCTGCCTGTTGCTCTTTGTGTTGGCAGTAGAAGCCATTGCCCAACAAGGCTTCAATCAACGTATGAACCTAACCTCTGCAGGGCACAGTTCATTCACCAATGTTGTGTCACATGGCGATACGCTCACCATTGTGGGGGTCGTACTTGATACCCCTTTTACTACTTCTACTCAGAACATTGTCTTTTTGCAAATGGATACATTGGGCAACATCTTGGGGAAGAAGATAATCAAAGATAATATGAACGACGATTTAGTGTTAGGATTAGGCTATGGGTTGATTAGGACGCGAAATAGGGGTTTCGCACTAGTGGGAACACCTTTTCGCCGCCGCGCCGGATTCGTGATGAGGCTTGACGAAAGGGGCAATAAAATATCTTATGTGGATAACGTGGACACCATCTCAAAGGTGATTCGTCACCAACAAATCCTTGAGGTTGAGACTGGGTTCATGGTTTTTGGCGAACGTCAGATAAGCGACTTTTCAGTCGGAGTGTTCTTGGCAAAAACTGATAGCATCGGCAACGTCCAATGGGAGAAATGGTATGGCAAACCCGGCCTAAACCGCACGGTCAATTCTGTCCAAAAGGTGAATGACAACTTGTTTTTGATTGCAGGTAGCCATGGAAAAGACAGCAACGGCCAAACATGGTACCACAGCCTGATTCTCGCCATAGACAGCCTCGGCAACGTCTTATGGGAATTCAAAGGCCCGAAAAACGAGGAATCTTACGCACGGGGCATCGCCCCCACACCCGACGGCGGGTGGATGTATGGGGCAGGTAGTTACGAGCCGATTGACCAGAACTCATTCGCCAGCAACATCCACCTCGTGTGCCGCGACAGCAACATGAACTTGCTGTGGGAGGTATTCCCTACGCCGACAGATTATTACATCAATACTTTCATGGGTTTGCAACCCTCTCCCGACGGTACATGGCTGGCGTTGGGCAACTGGCCGCCTCCCGTCGCGCCACCCGGTGGCATCAACTACCTTGCTGGCGGGCTAATCAAAGTCAGCGCACAGGGCGACACGCTCTGGAACCGGATATTCACGGGCTATCCCGAAAATCCCATCGGCACTTTCAGCAACCCCGGCGGTATGGTCGTGCTGCCAAGTGGCTCCATTGTCATGGTCGGCGAGACCTATGCTTATTGGCCAGAACAATCCACCTACGCAGGCTGGGTCATCAAAGTCAGCCCCGACGGTTGCGTGGACACGCTGCTTTGCGCCACCAGCCCGGCGCACGAGCCGCTGGGCGAGGCGGCGGTGCCGGTTTACCGGGCATATCCCAACCCCAGCACGGGCCTGTTCCAAATCTCGGTGCAAAACGCCCCGGCCAACCCCTTGAATTTCAAGGTATTCGATGCCGCCGGGCGGCTCGTCCGCAGCGAGCTGGCCGCCAGCACGGGCGCGGCTTTCAGCCAAACCCTCGACCTCACCGACCTGCCCGCTGGGCTGTACCTGCTGCAAATCAGCGACGGCCAATCGGTCGGCGCGCTGCGGATGGCGAAGTTTTGAGCGGGCACCCCAGTAGCCCAAATCGGGTTTTCAACGACCCGAAACCCACATTTTCAAATCAGCAAAAACGCGGGGCGGCGATGCACAATCGCAGCCCCGTTCGTTTTGGGTCGCCCGGTTTTTTTCCTAAAATTGCAGCCACAAAAACAGCCGCCCATGCTTGTCGCCGAAAAAAGACTGACCGTCCGCGACTTCCTTCAAATGCAGTTTGAGGGCGAGGACGAGGCATACTATGAACTCATCAATGGTGAAATCGTGAAAAAAGCCGCCCCCACGCCCCTGCACCAATTCATCAGCGGACGACTCTTTAACAAGATGCTCAACTTCGTGCTAAGCCAGCAGGCAGGAGAGGTCTTCGCCGCACCCACCGATGTATTTTTGGATAATTACAACCACGTCATGCCCGACCTGCTTTTCATCCGCCGCGAAAACGAAGGCATCATTGACTACAAAAACGGCATTGTGGGCGTGCCCGACCTCGTGGTGGAAATCCTTTCGCCCGGCACCGCGATGATTGACCGCATCGAAAAACGGAACGCTTACCAGACGGCGGGCGTGCGCGAGTACTGGCTCATTGACCCAAACAACCGCGCCGTCGAGGTGTACGAAAACCGTGCGGGCAGCTTCGAGCCGTTTTCTTATGCCGAGATTTCGGGCCGGGTGCAGTCCAACGTGTTGCCGGGCTTCGAGGTCGAAATCGGCGAGATTTTCCCCAACCACTGAGCGGCGGCCACCGACTTGGCAGGGCCGAAGCCAAACTTCGTGTTACCTTGCCAACTTATGAAAAACAACCAGCACAGCACCGACCTCGCCGCCCAGCCTTTTGCGGTCGAGAACATCCGGTTCGACGTGGAACCCGGCGGCAACGCGGCCACCATTTGGTTCGACCTCACGGGCCAGCGATTCGCAGAGCCGGAAGCCATGACCAATCTTTTCGTGGATTTCGACGATTTTCTGGAAGACTTGCAGGCCCACGGACCCAGCCCTGTTCGCGGAGGCAAAAGACAGCCCGAAGGCTCGCCACGCCCGCACACTCGACCGCCTGAACGCCCAGCACATCAATTGGCCCGACTCGCTGCACGGCTACGTTGCCCGCCGAATCAACATCCAAGACGCTGAAAACGAACGACTTGTGTGGCTCCGCGAACGCCGTGCCCGCGCCGCCGACCCCGCTTGGGCCAGCCTCACGGCAGCCGGGCAAAGCACCGACCCGTCGTGGGACGAGGTGGCCAACCATTTGCTCGAAAGCATGAACACAGCCATCCTAAACCTTTATCCCGAACTGGAAGCCGCCTCGGCGGACACTAACGCCGGGCTGCGCGAGACGCTCGAATTCCACATGCACCGTTTGACAAACGAAGTGGTGGGGCTGGTGCAGGAGAGCCGACGCGAAAAGTAGCCGCCCTGAAATTCGCCAACTCAAAGCCTCGCGGTTCGATGCGCGTTTTTCAATGCCGTCCGTTTAGTTTTGCCCGAAAAACATCGCGCATGGCAAAGCAAAAGCCACACAAGCCCGCCCCCGCCGCCCCGAAGCCCAAGTCCACGCCGAAACAAGGAACGCCCCTGAACCCCGCCCGCCCGTTGCCGACCGATGCCTTCTGGTGGTTCGGCCTCGTGGCCGCCGCGCTGGGTTTTGTGCTGTATGCCAACACGTTCGGGCACCTGTACGCCCTTGACGATTACGGCTGTTTGAAGGACAACTACATCGTGCAGGGCGGCCTGAAAAACATCGGCACCCTTTTCACGACCGAATACCGCTATGGCTACAAGGCTTGGGGCAGTGTCGGGTCGCTGTACCGCCCCGGCGTGCTGACGATGTTCGCCGCCGAGTGGCAGCTCGCGCCGGACAACCCCTTCCTCTACCATTTCATGAACGCCCTGTGGTTCGGCCTGACGGGCTGGATGCTCTGGGCCACTTGGCGGCGCATCCTCGCCGAGCAGCCCGCGCTGCTGACCGCATTGGCCGTGCTGTTTTTCATGGCGCACCCGGTGCATACCGAAGTGGTGGCGAACATCAAAAGCCGCGACGAAATCATGTCGTTGTTTTTTTGCACGACAGCCCTGTACGCCATCTGGCGGCACCTCGAATCGGGCAATGCGAAATGGCTCGCGGCGGCCATGCTCGCGTACTTGTTCGGCTTCTTTTTCAAAGAAAGCGCGATTACGTTCTTGGCCGTCATCCCGCTGTGCATCTGGTTTTTCAGCCAAAAATCGCTGGCCGAAAACCTCAAAATCACGGGCTTGATGCTCGTCCCGACGATTGTTTTTTTCCTCTTCCGTGCCAACGCGCTGGCTGACCAAGGGGGCAAGGAGGTTTATTCGCCACTCGACAATTTCATCGTGTCTGCCCCGGACGGGCTCTCGATGTTCGCCTCCGGCTGCATGATGGCATGGCGTTATTTACAGACGCTGCTCTGGCCGCACCCGCTCGTCAGCGAGTTGGGCTACCCGCAGATGCAGCCCGTGGGGTTCGGCGACTGGCGGGCCTTGCTGGGGATGGGCATTTTCGGCGGCGCGTTCGTGTGGGCGGTGCTGAACACAGGCCGCAAGCACTTCCTCGCGTTCGCCATCCTGTTTTACATGGTGACTTTTTCGCCGTATTCCAACCTCATCAAACCGCTGCTCATCGGCACGTCGTATGGCGAGCGGCTGCTGTTCGTGCCGTCGCTGGCGTTCGCGCTCATATTGGGCTGGGCGATTTGCAAGATTTTGAAAATCAGCGACTTGGACAAAATTTGGAACCCCGCGAACGGCCTCAAAAACACCGCCGCGTGGGGCGTGGCCGGGGCGATCGTCGCCCTGTACGGCATCCAGACCATCGCCCGTAACCCGGCTTGGTACGACTCCGCCGCGCTCTACCGCGCCGACATCGGCACCGCCCCGAACTCCGCCAAACTCAACTACCACAGCGGCCTCGAATGGGCCAAACTCGGCGTGGACGAGGACGAGGGCAAAGTGGTGGACACCGCCGCGCTGCAAAAAGCCCTGTTCCATTACTCGAAAGCCATCGAACTCTACCCGACCTATCACGACGCTTTCGGCAGCCGGGGCCTCGTCTGGTTCCGCCTCGGCGACTACGACAAGGCCATCGCGGATTACGAAATCGCGTTGAAAAACCGCCCGAACGACGCGAAAGTGCTCTCGAACCTCGGCTTCATTTACATGATTCCGCCGAACGAAGGTGGCCGCTGGTACAACCCGGCCAAAGCCGAGGAGGTCTATCGCCAATCGGTGAAACACGACCCGCGTTTCGTGGACGGGCGGCGCAACCTCGGCGCGATTCTGGCGCGGCAGGGCAAGTTCACGGAGGCCATCGAGCAATGGCAGGAAGCACTGAAAATCGAGCCGAACAACGTGACGCTGCTCTTTTTCATCGGCTCCGCCTACCGCGACATGGGCCAGCCCGACAAGGCGCAGCCTTGGTTTGACAAATCGGAAGCGGCGAAAAGGATGCCCAAGCCGAAAGAATGAATTATTGGCGATTTGTTGATTTGGCTATTTGGGGATGCGCTGAGCGTCTAAATTTCATCCAAACAAATCTTTTGCTGCTATGAGAGAATACAGTTTTGAGCGATTGGAAGTCTGGAAAACATCCAAATCGCTTGCAAAACGAGTGTACTTATCTACTCAAAATTTCCCTCCCGACGAACGGTATGGGCTGACCAGCC
>JBKBIC010000012.1:27202-39948 GCA_046299435.1 Saprospiraceae bacterium | reverse complement strand
TTCCCCCCTGCCCCCTGAAGGGGGAGTTTCGTTTCTCCCCCCGCCCCCTGAAGGAGGAAGCGGCATGGCTCCCCCTTCAGGGGGCAGGGGGGCACGCAAAACCAGCCGCAACTCGTACAAATTCGGGTGCTCCGGCGACCACAATTTGGGCGCGAGGTCGCCAAATTCGACCGTTTTTTCTGCCGAACTGCCCGGCGCGAGCGTCCATGTGGCCATGTTTTTTTGGGAGAAAAGCACTGCCCCCCTGCCCCTTGAAGGGGGAGATTCGACGACCTCCAAATCAAGCGAAACGGTGCGCTTGGTCGGGCCGTCATTTTTGATGAAAACATCCACTGCCGCGCCCGTCAAATTTGGACGCACGAACACGTCGGCGATGTGCAACGAGTTGCGAATCAACAACTTGACTGGCTGCCAGATGCCCGCCGGGTCATGGGCATAAATGCCATGCGGCAGGTCGTTGAGCATTTTTTTCGTCACGCCGACGGATTCGGCGAGGTCGGCCACACGGTCGCCGTCGGCGAGGTTCGTGTAGTTTTTGACCACTTTCACGACGAGCAAATTCCGCCCCGGCCTCAAAAAACGGCTCACGTCGAACTCGAACGGCGCGAACATCCCGACGTGCTCGCCGACGAACTGGCCGTTGAGCCACACTTTGGCGATTTTCGACACAGCAGCGAAATGGATGAGGAATGAGGGATGGCTGCCGTCTGCCGTCTGCCGTCTGCCGTCAACCGTCAACCATTGACGATAGTAGCCGATGTTCGTTTTCCTGTAATCGAACGTGTAGGATTCGCAGCGTTTTTGGTCGAGTTGGCGGTAGTTGTCCGAAACGCCTTTGTCGCCGGAGCGCATCATCGCGTCCTCGCCGTGCAGCCAGACGCGGTTTTCGTTCCAGAATTCGGGCACACGCAGGACGTGCCAATGCGCGTCTGAGGAATCGGGGTTGACCGCCGCAGTTTCCGTAGTCAATTGATAATCAGGGAGAAAGAGCCAATCGCCGTCAAGCGGAATCTCGGCTTGCGAGCTGTCGGGCGTGGCGATTTTCAGTGGCTGGTAGGCGGCGCGTTGTATTTTCCGGCGCGCCTCTTTTTGCTCGGCAGGCTCGACGAGGCCGATTTCAGGCAAATTTTCCAGCCGCTCTATTTCTGTTTTTTCCAGCCGCCGCACCTGCACATCGTCGTATTCGGTGGGCAACCAGCCGCCGCCGAGGGCAATTTTGCCGGATTTCAGGTGGCTCGAATCGCGGACGTGGACGATGGGTTTGGCCGTTGAAAAATTGAAATTTTGAGTGCTTGGATTGACGAAAAGCATCAAGTGGTCGCCGAAAACGAGGAATCGAAGCTCGAACCACGCGCCCGGCTCCGGGTGGAAATCCAACGGACGGATGGCGAGGAATTCGTCGGTGCCGAGGTGGCCGTAGCGGGCAAGCAGCACGTCGTCGTGGTTGCCGCCCCGGAAGCCGAAGGTGTAGCGGTCGTCGCGGCTTTGCAGACGGAGGCTGGCCCAGATTTGCACTTGTTCGGCGTTTTCGGGGGCGCGGGCGCGGAATTTGAGTTCGTAGTCCGTCCAGTTTTCGTCGCCAGCGATGAGCAGTTTTGAGTTTTGGGTTTTGAGTTTTGAGTCGGCAAACTCAAACTCGCCGGGGCCGATTGCCGTCCACGCGGAATCGTTTTTCCCAGAAAAATCGTCGGCAAAAAGCAGGGGTGTTTGCCCAGATGTTTGGGCAAAAAAGGCCAAAAAACAGACGAGTGCGAGCGTTGGGCGCATGGGCTGGGTTGGAAATTTTTTGCGAATGAAACCGCTTTTTTCGAGTTTGGGGTGTCTGTTTTTGAGAATTTTCACTCACCAATCAAACTCGAATTTTTACCATGAAAAACAGCATTACGCACCTGATACTTTTATTTGGAGTGTTCCATGTGAGCACGTTATCGGCGCAATGGACAAAAACCAACGGTTTGCCCGGCGGTGATTTCTCGCATTTTGCACAGGTGGGCGACACCACGTTTGCATTGCATGGGGCCGGGATTTATTGCTCCACGAACAGCGGGCTTTCGTGGCAAAATTTGCTCACCTACAAATGGAATTGGAGCGCGGGCATGGTGTCGGATGGGCATAGTTTGCTCGTGAAACGATATGATGCCGACCCTTTGAAGCGGTTGCTGCGCTCGGATGACGCTGGGCAAACGTGGCAACCCGTGCCTGTGCCTGATTCTTTGTCTATCAACACTGAAATTGTGGCAGGGCAGTGGGTCTTGGTCGGGACACCTGATGGTACGTTCCGCACTGGTGACGGCGGAACTTCATGGGAGCTTGTCCAAGCCTCATTTAACAGCCTTCGATATGATGGGCATCGGGTTTTTGGGTTAAATAGCAATGGCCTTTGGGCTTCAGATGATTTTGGCCTTTCGTGGAAAGTTGTTATAGACCTGTTCAAAGCCAGTGAATTTACCCTTAAAGACAGCGTGGTGATGGTTTACCATTATCACGAACCAAATAGAATTACAGTCTCGAAAGATTATGGCCAGACGTGGGAGGCATATTTACCCACACTGCCCTCGAATGTTCGTTTTGACCAGATGTATAATGCGGTTTGGCACAAAGGCGAGGTTTATGGTTTTTGGGGTGATGAAATCTTCAAAACCGATGACTTTGGAAAAACATGGGAAGCAACCCCACTCAATAAATACTGGAATTACAACGGCCATAGCGTCGAGGAAAATTTGTTGGTGTGCGGAGGAGCCAATGGAGTGCTTCGCAGTAACGATAGCGGCAATTCTTGGTCGGCGGCCAACAATGGATTGGTCGCACAATCGCCAACTCACTTGCGAGTATTTGGAAATCACTTGTTTGCTCCTGCCACCGAAGGGATTTACTCCCTTTTGCCAGACGGAGAAAACTGGGAGTTACCACAGTTGGATATAGGGCCTTTTTGGGCGTTCACGCCTTTTATTGATTATGCGGAATTGGGCAATAGCCAAATCACAACATTTGGTGAAAGCCCTTGGGTATCAATTGACGGCGGCACAACATGGACGGAATCAACAATTCCCGGACTGATATATGGCTTGGGCCGTATCGAAACAGCAGGGGGCAAGGTCATTGGTTGGGATAGGGCTACGAGCTTTGGGGCATTTTATGTTTCAGAGAATCAGGGATTAACCTTCCAGTATATGACCTCTTTACAAACACAGCACAACACGTTTATCCTTCAATTGGAAAATGACAACGGCACGTTGTATGCACTATCGGCAGATAGCCGTTTGTTTCAATCCACCGATGGCGGCGATAACTGGATGGCAGTCGGGACTTCAATTCCGACCAATTTATTCGGTGAGCCAAATTGGTTTTTGGAGGCAACGCTGTTTGTGCGAAGCAATTCGATTTTTCTGTTCAGTTCCAGTTTTGATAATTTATGGATGCTGTTTTCCAACGACTTAGGCCAAACATGGCAACTGTTCGACAAGCTAGCGACAGGCCTGCCTTGGGGCAGCGGAATTTTCAACGATTTGGTGAAAGCCAACGACTATCTCATCGCGGCCACTTCCGAGGGCATTGTTTATTCCTCCGATGCTGGCCTGACTTGGACGGACTGGAACGATGGGTTTTCCAATCCTGTGGCCTCGCGGCTTTGCGTCCATGACGGGTATCTCTGGGCTGCCATGAATTCCGACGGTGTTTGGAAACGCCCGCTCGCCGAGCTTCCGCCGGTGGCTGTCGGGCAGCCTGAAACGACAGGTTCGCTGGCAATTTTTCCCAACCCGACTTGCGAGCAATTTACCGTACAAACGAACGACGAAAACGGTTGGCTGACCGTGCGTGACCTGCTCGGACGAGTCGTTCTCGCAGAGAAAACCAATGGGAAAAACGCGACGATTTCCTGTCAAAATTGGCCCGCAGGCATCTATAACATCACGTTTGACAACGAAGGGAAACGGGCTGTGGGGCACTTACTGGTTCAAAAGTGATATGAAAACCTGCCCAATTTGCCCAAAAAACAGCGAGCCGGGACGCAATACGCCCCGGCTCGCTGTTTTTTTCAGACCGGAAAATTTCACATGGTCGAAGGTTGACGTTTGAGGATTAGCCCGGAAAAAAGCCCGGCGAGGAAACCCGTGAAAATGCCGAAGAACACCGTCATCGAAGCGATGAACCCCGCCGACATGAACGGTGCCGCGTATTTCATGCTTTGCTCGATTTGGCCTTCGTCAAGCCCCTGTCGTTCCATGTCTTCGATGGCCACGCGCCGGATGACCTCTATCAATTCCGTATCCACATAAGTCATGAACACCCAGACCCACACTGCCGAGACGACGCCCATGACGACTCCGGCCAGCGTCCCGAAACCGATGCCGCGCCCGGTGCTGAGGTAACCGCCGAGGTCGTTTTGGCGGTGGTTTTTGAGTGCGGTGAAGATGAAGTAGAAGGCGATGCCGAACGAAAGGAGGTTGTTGCCCCAGTTGAGGGCTTTGTTGCGCATCATGGTTTCGTTCAAGCCGGCGACGTACATGATGAGGCCCAAAACAGTGAGCACGAGGGCGATGACGGCTCCGGTGCGGACGGCCAAATCGCGGTAGGGGACGGTTTCGGGGTGGGGCGTTTGCTGGTCGAGGATAGCCATAACGAGTTGATTTTGATTGATTTGTGATGCTCGAATGTATAGGCTTTGCCTTGCGTCGCCTGTGTTTCTTCCGACCAATGCGCGGCGTTCGGACGACCAATTTCCCGAAAATTCACACCAAACGGAAATCCTCCGGCCCGTTCCACTCGACCACGAGCGGGGCGTTGCGGAGCACATATTTTTCGTCCAAAACGGAGGCATTCAGGAACAAAGTGCCGTCCGCCTCGTGCGTGCCGTAGCCCTCGTGGATGTGCCCGGACGCGCAGATTTTTACGCCCAAATCCTGCACCCTTTTCAGCAAATCGCGGCAACCGACGGGCCGCTGGTCGGGCACCACTTTGTCCAAAATGCCGTAGGGCGGGCCATGCACGAGCAAAATATCGGTGTCCGCCGGAATCAAATCCCAGTGCCGCCGGATGTCCGCGCCGCGCTGGCGATTGAACGCCCAATCAAAAAACCAGGGCTGGATGGGGCTTCCCCAAATGCGGATGCCCGCGACTTCGGCGGCGGAATCTTCGAGGTAAATCACGTTCGCGGGCAGCAGGGCGCGGAAAATTTCGGGGTTTCGCTCGGCCAAGAAATCGTGGTTGCCGGCAATCAAAACCTTGTGCGGGTGCGGCTGCGCGGCGAACCAATCGAGGAAAGCCTCCACTTCTTCAAGGCGGCCCCGGCCCGAAAAATCGCCCGTGTGCAACAGCACATCGCCCGGCGGCACGGCCACTTGCGCGTGTTGGTTGTGGGTATCGGAGATGAAAACCAATCTCATTTTATGAGTGATGAGTGATGAACGATGAGTGATGAACGGCGTGATGAATGTGAAAACAACTCATCACTTATCACTCACAACTCATCACTTAAAAAAATACGCTGCCAAAAACGCCACGACCGTCGCCACAAAACCGAGCATGAAAACATTGTACGAGAAGGTCAGCAGGCGGTATTTTTTGTCCAACACGCGGCCAAGTTGGTAGATGTCCTGCGCCATGTTGCCGTACAAAACGGAGCCGTCGCGGAGCATTTGGTCAACGGCCTGCTCGTATTGGTCGGGTGTCATGTGGACGAAATGGCCGAAAAAAATCGGGTTGGCTTGGCCGGGCACGGGTGTGTGGATGCGCGGGCGCGACGACAGCACGGCGAAAATCAGCGAGGTCAGGCCCGTGACCAAAAAGATGACGATGGGCAAAACCAGCAGCGGGTTTTTGCTCGTCAAAGTCTGGTACGTCAGCATCGAAATGGCGACCGACAGCAAGATGGAATTCACGGAAATCATGATGTGCGCCTTGTTGTCGGCAATCGCGCTGAGGTGGATGTGGTTGGCGTAATTCGAGCGAAAAAACGTGGAAATGCCCTGCCGCATGGTGCGTTTGTTCAGGTCTTCAAAACGGGCTGGCTGGCTGGTCGGCGCGGCGGGTTTCGTCGCAACGGGTTGGTTTTCAACGAGTTTGTCCACCGCGATTTTTTGCCGGAGGAGCAGCTGCTGCACTGTCGGCTCGAAGGCCACTTTCGAGTGGGCGAGGTAAAACACCGCGTCGAACAACTGTTGGTACAGGTATTTCTGCCAGTCGGCCTCGCCGATTTTGCGGCCTTCGACGAGCTCCCATTCGAGGCGCAGGAGCGGGGCGCGGCGGTCAAAATCTTCGGTCAAATTGTACGCCGCGATGGCATCGCAAAGCAGCTGTGCCTCGACGGGCTTGGGGTGCAGGCTGGTCAAGGCCGTGACGATGCACTGCCGCACGCGGTGGATTTTTTCGGGCGCGAACCGCCGTTCGGCCAAGAAAAACTCCGCGCTGACCGCGCTTTTTTCCGCGAAATCCCGGTAGTCGTACAAATAGCCCGCTGTGTGGAACCAAGCGGCCAGCACTGCCATCTCCACCGTTTCGTCGGGCAAATTGGAGGCTCGTCCGATGTGTTCGGCGAGCCGCGCCACCTCGGCGGCCTGCGCGAAATTGTGATAGACCAGCCGCCGGTCGCGGTGCTCGTTCCAGAGGTTGAGGACGTGCTGGCGGGCGTTTTCGATGAGCCAAGCCGTGCCCTCTTTGGCCGTCGGGACGGAATGTTGAATTTTGGTCATGGTCAGTTGTAAGTGGTTAGTTATGAGCGGTCAGTGTCTTTTTGCGCGAGGCTTTGGGCGTAGGCTCGGTGGCGGTGCCGGGCTTTTCAGCGGCTTCCATTTTCATCCATTCCTTAATCAAATGGCGGGTGAGTTCGAGCAGCATTTCGGGCGTGGTGTGCGGGTTGATGGGCCGGATGGCATCGGCGAGGGCGACGGAGAGTGGGGTTTGGGGGGAGTCGCGGCGAGCTTTGAGGAGCGCATCGAGGCACAGTGTTTTCAAGGCCGCGAGGTGTTTGCGCGGGAAGAGTATTTCGCCACGAGCAGCCCGCGCACCCAACTGTTTGAGTTGAGCCTCATATTTGTCATAGTCGGGGTACATCGCACGCGCTTCCTCAACGGTGAGCATACCTTTTGTTGCGGTTTCGGCGGTAGCGTATGGCATTGTTGATGTGGATTTTGAACTCAAAAGTATGGTTTGCGTGTGAACTGGAACGCCTCGAAATCAAGACGCGGGCGGTACGAAACCCAGCGGCCCTCTATTCGACCTTCCACGAAAAACACTTCGGATATTTCCTCGAAATGCGTTCGCAAAACCCTGTGATACAACAGGTTGCGTCGTTTATCAATTGCCTCGATATAAATGACCCTATCAGGGAATTTTTCAGAAAACCGATATGCCGCAGCCACCACAGTTTTTATGACCAACGGTAAGTCTTGATTATTCGAGACAATGCTATCGTCCAGTCGCAACCCATTGAAATCTCCGAACGCAAGATTCCACTTGCCCGTCCGGGTTTGGGAGAAGACGACGAGTTTCAGGATTTTTCCATGCTTCCCCGAACTGAAAAACGGGAAAACATGGTCGTCGTCGAACGGCAGTAAAGGGTAATGCTCGTCAATCATGTTCCAAGGCTGGGTAAATTTCCAAGTCCAAATGTATCGTTTGCCCAAAAAACTCCGCCCGCCAAAACCGCCCCGAAACATACCTTCGCCCGAACCATATTCGCACATTCTCTCATTCGCACATTCTTTCATTGGTCATGTTCAACGCCCGCAACCTTTTCATTTTGCTCATCGCCGCACTGCTCGGCTTGTGGTTTTTTGCCAGCCGCAAAAACGCCGCGCCCGTTTTCGACCGCCCGAACGACCCCTGGGTGTTCCGCTCGGTGCTCGACAAAACGCCGCGTATGGTCACGCTCGCGCTCGAAGACCGGCTTTGGGTGGCCTATTCCACCGATTCGTGCTCGCTGTACAAGGCTTGGTCGGGCGGCGTGAATTTCGTCGGCGCGGTGTACAACACGGCGCACGGCCCGCAGCCGACGACGCTCGGCAACTCGTGGTTCGAGAACAAGCACCGCCAGCCCTGGACGGTCGCCATCGGCGGCAAAAGCGAAACGCCGCGCACCGATTACAAAGGCCACCGATACACCGAAGACGGCCAAGCCGAGATTTTCTACGACCTCGTGCTCGCGTCCGGCCAGCGCATCCGCGTGAACGAGCGGCCCGAATTCGTCGAACGCGACCGCCAACTGGGTTTCGAGCGCACGTTTCGCCTCGAAAACTGCCCCGACGGTGCCATTGTCAGTCTCAAAACCAACGCCGCCTCCGTCGCCAGCGCGGCGCACGGGCTGGTTTCGGACGGAAAATTGACCTTTGGCAAAACCGAGTTCAGTCAACACAGCAACCTGACAGCCGCCGAAGTCGAGGCCGAACTGGCCCTCAACCCAAACGCCGAAACCCACCTGACGACTTGGTTCGTCAACACGCCGTTGGTTGACAACCCATTCGACGACGAGGCCGACGAGGAGGAAGTCGCCGCCGTGTCGCCCGGCCAGAAACTCATCGCCCGCAGCGACTGCGCCACTTGCCACAACGCGCAGGTGCAAACCGTCGGCCCGGCCTATGTCAGCATTTCCGAGCGGTACAAAAACACGCCCGAAAACACCGAAAAACTCGCCGCCAAAATCATCGCCGGCGGCGCGGGCGTGTGGGGCACGGCGGCCATGAGCGCGCACCCCGACCTGAAACCCGACGACGCGAAGACCATCGTGTCGTACATCCTTTCGCTCGACGAGGGCGCGGACGATGGCGAGGGCGGCACACAAAAAAGCCTTGCCGAAATCCCCGCCGAAAGTTGGCTCAAACCTGACAACGCAGCCAACGAATCCGAGATGTCGCCCGGACTGTTGGTCAAAGTTTACCAGTTTCAAGGCAGCGTCGGGCCGCTTTCGCAGATAAAATGGCCTGCCGAACCCACCGCCACTGCCATCGCCGGCAAGGTCTATGCGGGCGCGGAGGAGTTCGGGCAGTTCAAAGACAACTTCGCGTTGACGGCCACCGGCTACCTGTTTTTGGAAAAAGACGACAACGTGCTGCTGCAACTCACCAGCGACGACGGCACACGCCTTTATCTTGACAATCAATTACTTATTGACAACGACGGCTTTCACGGCGACGAAACCAAAGAGGCCGAAGTCGCCCTCCGTGCGGGCTTGCACCCGCTCCGCATCGAATATTTTCAGGGCGGCGGCGGGCGCGTGTTGGCTCTGAAATGGGCGCGTTTCGGCCAACCCGACATGAAGGTCATCCCGGAGGCCAACCTGCGCCACCGGACTGCCGACGACCCTGCGGGCGTGGCCGTGCTCGGCGGCGGCCCCGGTGCGGTGCCCGGCGACGGCGTATCCGAAATGGGTGTTCACCCGGCCTACACGGTGTCGCAGGCGCGGCCCGACGAGTTTTTGCCGAAGGTCGCGGGCATGGATTTTTTGAGCGACGGGCGGCTCGTCGTTTCCACTTGGGACGCGATGGGCGGCGTGTATATTTTGGAAAATGTGGAGAGCGGCGACCCGAAAAAAATCAAGGTCAAACTTTTCGCCAAAGGCTTGGCCGAGCCGTTGGGCGTGAAGGTGGTGAACGACACGATTTATGTCCTGCAAAAACAAGAATTGACGCAACTCATTGATACTGACCGAGATGGCGTGGCCGACCAGTACAATTGCTTCGCCAAAGGCTGGCGGGCTTCGGCCAATTTCCACGAGTTTGCGTTCGGGCTGGCGTTCAAGGACGGGCATTTTTACGCGACGCTCGCCACCGCCATTTTGCCCGGCGGCGCGTCGGCTCGCCCGCAAATCCTCGACCGGGGCAAAGTCCTGAAAATCAGCAAAAAAGACGGCTCGGTGGAGTTCATCGCGCGTGGGCTGCGAACGCCCAACGGCATCGGCATCGGCGCGGACGGCGAGCTGTTCGTGGCCGATAACCAAGGCGACTGGCTGCCGTCGTCGAAGATTGTCCACGTCAAGCCGGGGGCGTTTTACGGTTCGTATTCCGTTGATAGTGTGGCAGTTGCGCAAATGCCCGTGCAGCAGCCGGTGGTTTGGTTGCCGCAGGACGAGATTGGAAACTCGCCCTCGCAGCCCACTTTTTTTGCCGACGAAAGCCCGTACAAAGGTCAGATGTTGCACGGCGAGGTCACGCACGGCGGCCTGAAGCGGGTGTTTGCGGAAAAAGTCAACGGCGATTATCAGGGCTGCGTGTTCCGTTTCACGCAGGGCTTGGAGGCGGGCATCAACCGCGTGGCGTGGGGGCCGGACGGTGCGCTGTACGTCGGCGGCGTGGGCAACCCCGGCAACTGGAGCCATCAGGGCGGGCTTTGGTACGGCTTGCAGCGGCTGAAATTCAACGGCAACTCGGCCTTCGAGATGCTGGCCGTGCGCGCCAAAACCAACGGCCTCGAAATCGAGTTCACCGAGCCGCTGCCCGAAGGCGCGGGCTGGTCGCCGGACAATTACCTCGTGAAACAATGGTATTACAAGCCGACGGTCGAGTACGGCGGCCCGAAATTGGACGAAACCGAACTGAAAGTCGCCTCGGCCAGCGTCTCGTCCGACCGCAAAAAAGTGTTCCTCGAAATCGTCGGCATCAAGCCGTTGCACGTCGTGTACCTGCGTTTGCGCGGGCTGCCGCTGAGCGATTTGGGCCACGAAATCTGGGCAACGGAGGCTTGGTACACGATGAACAGCATCCCGGCGGACAATTTCGGAACGAAAACCACGCCACCCACTTTCGCGCAAACGCCTGACAATCAACTCTCTGAAAAAGAAAAGCGCGACGGTTGGCAACTGCTTTTCGACGGCCAAAGCACCGCTGGCTGGCACAGCTACGGCCAAAAAGCAGCGGGCAAAAAATGGGAAGTGGCCGACGGAACGCTGCATCTGACCTCGGTCGGCTCCGACGGCGGCGACCTCGTGACCGACGCGGAATTCGGCGATTTTGAATTGAAATTGGACTGGAAAATCTCGGCTTGCGGCAATTCGGGCATCATCTATTGGGTGCAGGACGACGCGGCCAAATACTCAAGCACTTGGCTGACCGGTCCCGAAATGCAGGTGTTGGACAACGGCTGCCCCAGCATCGGAGCCAGTTCAAAGCACCACGCGGGCGATTTGTACGACCTCGTCGAGTGCAAATACCAGATGGCACGGACGGCTGGCGACTGGAACCGCATCCGCATTGTCTCGAAAAATGGCCGCCTCGAACATTGGCTGAACGACCGCAAACTCGTTGACATTCAAGCATTTGAAAACGGCAAGCCCACCAAAGCATGGCTCGATTTGATTGCGGGCAGTAAATTCAAAGATATGCCTGCCTTTGGCCGCAGCCCACGCGGGCGCATCGCGCTGCAAGACCATGGCAACGAGGTTTGGTATCGGAATGTGAAAATCAGGAAGTTTTAAAGAGGTCAAAAAACACAAACGCCCCGGAGGTTTCTCCGGGGCGTTTGTGTTTCATGCCATTAAAAAAGATAGGTCAGGCGGGCATTTTCACGCGCAGGTAGGCATCCGCCAAAGTCATCGCCACCTCGAATCGCGGGAACTCAATGTTCTCCTCCGGTTCGGTGAAGTAGCGGGTTTCCCAGCGGCCCTCGGCGTTGCGGGTGTGTAGTTCGGCGAACATCTCGTCTTGAGCCACGATGAGGTAGTACCAAAGCGTCGGGATTTCGAGGTACTCGCGGCGTTTTTTGATGCGGTCGCGGTTGGCCGACAAATCGGACGCGACCTCGACCATGAGCACGGGCATTTTCACGATGTAGTCGTGCTCGTCGTCCACCACCGGGGCGACCACCAAATCGGGGTAGCGATATATGCCACCGGGCACGACTTCGGCCTTGACATCGTGGCCGTACAGCTCGTAGCCTTTTTCGATGAGCGGGTCGTCCAATTTTTTGAGGATGTTTTTGGCAATCATGTTCGCCCGTTTTGCTTCGCCTGCCATAGGGATAAGTTTTCCGAAATAATATTCATGCCGGGTGTCGGCGTGTTTTTCGAGTTCCAACCACTCTTCGACGGTGTACAGCCGTTCGGCAACCTCCGGTGCAATCGTTGTTGTCATGCGGTTTAATTTTTGACAAAAGTAGTTTTTGCGCGGCAGAAAATCGCCTGCCAAAATCGTCACTTCCCGCCGCCCTTGCCCACTACCTCGAACCTTTTTTCCAGCCGGAAACCGTCCGCATCCACGAGTGCGAGCGTGTGTTTGCCGACGCTGGGTTGCAGGCTCATTTGATGGAAAGTCTTGGTCGTGGCGAGGAATTGGCCGTCCAGATGCCAGTGGATTTCCGCGCCCGGCTTGCGGTGGGCCACTTGGAAAACCGTGCTGCCGAGTGTGCCATCGAGCTCGACGGGCACATAAATCTTGGCGGCGTTTTTTGGGTAAATCAGCTGCATGGGCGATTGATTGTCAGCGGTTTGTGCGCCGATGCAGTCCATGCGGAAAGGCGGCGGCGAGGCGTACCAAGGGTTTTTGTTCTTGAAATAAAACTCCTGCAAAGGCGGCAACACGAACCATGCGCGATGCTGCATGGTGGCCGTCGGTTCGCAGGCACTGGTCACTTGGAATTGGCCCGATGGGTCGAGGTGCAGCAGTTGGTGGTTGGGGCAAACGGCGGATTTCAGTCCGCTTTTCGGTATCCAAACGGTATCGGATTCGCAAAACTCGCCCGCCCGGAACCCGCTTTGGCGGCACACGGCGGCCTGTGCCATGTCGTCATAAGGTGGGTCGAACCAAGCGACGGTTGACGGC
>JBKBIC010000012.1:0-27192 GCA_046299435.1 Saprospiraceae bacterium | reverse complement strand
AAGAGAGGCCCGACCGCGAATGATGATCGGGTGCGTGCGGGCATCGCATCGAAGGGCGTAAGCCATGGATCGGGGGATCTGACGGATCCAGATCCTCGTGCATTTGCAGTGCGCGGGGCCGCCGCCCCCCCCCCCCCCCCCCCCCCCCCCCCGTCAACCCCTCAAATATCTCGAACAGCACGGGCGCGGCCATGTCCACGCCGAGCAAGCCGGGGCGGCCTTCGCCGTCGGCATTGCCGACCCACACACCGACGGCATATTGGGGCGTGACCCCGGCGGCCCATGCGTCGCGGAAGCCGAAACTGGTGCCTGTTTTCCACGCGATGCGCCGCCCGGCGCGGAAGAGCTCCCATTCGCCCGACGAGTTGGGGCGTTCCACCGCTTGCATAGCCTCGAATGTGTGCCAGATGGCGCCAGCCGAGAGCAAGGGTGACGGTTGACGGTGGACGGTGGACAGTGGATGGTTTTCCGTCCGCCGTCCGCCGTCCGCCGTCCACCGTACTGGCCGGAAATCATCGGCGGCATAGCGGCCGTTGCGTTCGTAAAAATTGCCGAGCACCCGCGCCATGCAAGCGTAAGTGTTTGTGATGTCGAGCAAATTGGCCTCTGCGCCGCCCAAAATGAGCGACAGGCCGTAGTGGCTGGGCGGTTTTTTCAGGGTGTTCAGGCCGAGGCGTTGGAGGTTGTGATGGAATTTTTCGAGGCCATATTGCTGCAAAAGCAGCACGAACGGCACGTTCAGGGAGCGGATGAGCGCGCGTCGGGCGGGCACCGCGCCGTCGTAGTTTTCGTAAAAATTTTCGGGCTTGTAGCTGCCCAGTTGGGTCGGCACGTCGGTCAAGAGGCTGCCGGGCAGGATGTCGCCGCTTTCCAAAGCGAGGGCGTAGAGGTAGGGTTTCAGGATGCTGCCTGTGCTGCGCGGCGCGGCGATGATGTCCACCTGTTCGCCATGCTCCGCGCCTGCGCCGGGCACGTTGCCGCAGTAGGCCAGCACTTCGCCCGTTGGTACGTCAATGACGACGGCGGCCATGTTGTGGATGCCGTTTCCGCGATAGATTTCCTGCCGCCGGGCAAGGATGGCCGCGACGCGGGCTTGCAAATCGCGGTGGACGGTTGACGATAGACGGTTGACGGTTGACGGTTGACGGTGAACGGTGGACGGTGGACGGTTGGTTGCCGTCGACCGTCCGCCGTCTACCGTCAACCGGTCAAGTAAATGCGGGGCGAGTTGGGGCAAGGGCTGCGGCTGGTCGGGCAGGGGTTCCTCTTTGGCGAGTTCACATTCGCGGGCGGTGAGTTTGCCGTCGGCTAAAAGCTTGTCCAAGAGACGGTTGCGTTTGTCGAGCAGGGCTTGCCGGTTGCGGCCGGGATGGATGAGCGCGGGGCTGTTGGGCAGCACGGCCAGCACCGCAGCCTCGGCCCACGAAAGTAGCGCGGGGCGTTTGGCAAAATACCGCCACGAGGCTGCTTCGAGGCCGACGACATTGCCGCCGAACGGAGCGTTGGCGGCATAGTAGGCCAAAATCGTGCGTTTGCTGTGGGTCAGTTCGAGGCGGGTGGCCATGAAAATCTCGACCAATTTTTCCCAGACCGTGCGCGGCGGATTGTCGCGGGCGAGGCGGATGACCTGCATGGTGAGCGTGCTGCCGCCGCTGACGACGCGGCCTGTTTTCAGGTTCTGCCAAACGGCCCGACCGAGGCCAACGGGGTCAACGCCGGGGTGCCACCAAAACCGTTTGTCCTCGAACGCGACGGCGCAGGCCACATATTTTTCGGGCAAATCGCCGCCCATCGGAAACCGCCATTGGCCGTCGGCGGCGATGCGCGCACCGAGCAGCTCGCCGTTGCGGTCTTCCAAGACCGTCGAAACGGGTTTCTGGAAAAGCGGGTCGGGCAGGCAAAAGAGCCAAATGATAAAAATCAGAAAAAAGGCGGCAGCGGTTTTCGGGCGGCGGCGGATGCGGGCGACGGATGACCGGGCAAACCTGCGGAGGGCGCAGCGAAGAGGGGCAGCGGTTTTTGACAAAAAAGCAAGGGCAGCAAATGAGACTGGGCGCAACACGTTGATTTTCAGGTCATAGTTCAAAAACGAATCAAGATGTTTTCTTGATTGACTTCGATGACATAATGGCTTTGAAGCAAGTTTTCGAGTGTATCCCAATTGGCTTCGAGCAGTGCGAGCAGATCTTTGTTGTTCATGTTACCGGTGGTCAAATACACCAATTTGAAGGGTTCACGATGGAATACGAATCGGTTGAAAAAATCCACGTCCTTGCTGACAACGATGCGTTGCTCTTGGATGCTCTTTTCACAAATGAGGGAATCCGGGACTTTGATGCCGCTTCGGAGCGAGGTGGCGTGATAGGCATCATGCCCTTGTTTGGTCAGCCAATTGACCAACCTCCACGGCAGTTGTTCGTCCACGATAAATTTCATGCGGCGAGGCTGACGGCTTGAAATCTGGCGAGTTGGGAGGCATATTCGAGGCAAGCAAGGATATCGGCAGTTTCCAAGCCGGGATAATCCTCAATGATTTCGGCGAAGCTCATGCCACTTGCAAGCAATTCCAACACGGTGGCGACCATGAGCCGAGAGCCACGAATGGTGGGTTTGCCATGGCAGATTTCGGGGTCAATGGTGATGCGTTTTTGCATAAACGGAAGGGTATGTTGGCAACAAAGATAGCGCAACACCTCGTCGAAAAACAAAGGCCGATGCTTGCCGTTCCCCGCTCAGCCCCCATTTTTTCCCGTCCAGCAACCTGATTTCCGCCCTTTGCGATTTGTTGGGAAAATACTTCGCCGCAAGCGCGAATTTTTGTGGCATCAATCGCGGGGCATGGCCCCCAGTTTTCACGCAAACCAATTTCCAGACCATGTTCAAAAAAGCATTTTTCGCGGCCCTCCTCGCCGCTTTCGCCCTGACCTCCGCCGCTGCACAAGGCAAACTTTTCACCCGCGACGGCAAGGTTTACTTCAATGCCACCGCGCCCAACTCGCCCGAAAAAATCGAGGCGGCCCACACCGGCGGCACGTTCGTGATTGACAAGGCCACTGGCAGATTCGAAATGGCTGTGCTCATCAAGGGCTTCTATTTTGAAAAAGCCCTGATGCAAGAGCACTTCAACGAGAACTACATGGAGAGCGACAAATTCCCGAAAGCCTCGTTCAGAGGTGCGCTGACCGACCTTTCCAAGGTCAATTTCGGCGCGGACGGCAAGTACGAAGTGACGGTGAGCGGCGACCTGACCATGCACGGCGTGACGAAGCCCGTCTCCACAGTCGTGACCTTCACGGTGGCGGGCGGCTCGGTGACGGGCGCGGCCAATTTCGCGGTGACACTTGCCGACTATAACATCGATATCCCGTCCATCGTGTCCGACAAAGTCGGCAAACAGGCCAACATCTCGATAACAGTGGATTTGAAACCGCTCTGATTTTTGAGGGATGAGGGGATGGGGAAAAGGCATGACGCAAACCACTTTCCCGAAAAAAAAACGCGCCGCACGTTTTTCGTGCGGCGCGTTTTTTCATCCCTCATCCCTCATTTTCCTATCCTTCAAAGTGGAACGAGAGTGTGAAAGTGCGCGAAAGGACTTTTTCGATGATGCTGCTTTGCTCGATTTTGTCGTTGAAAATCAGCACGTTGTTCAGGCCCTGCGAGACTTTTATTTCGGGCGAAAAAATGAAGTACGGGAAGAAAAACTGGATGCCGGTGCCGATTTCGAGGGAGAAATCGGTGGGCGCGATTTTGACGATGCCCGCCGCTTGGCGGGTGCGCGAGTCGCTCGCCACGTCGAACGAATACTTGAAACCGCCGACGACGAACAGCCGGAAATCGTGGTAAACTGCCGATTTGTACCGCGCATGGAAAGGCAATTCCACGAAAACGGACTCCACGCGGCGCACCAGCGAGCGGGCGTTTTCGCCGGGCAGGGTGTAGCGGATGTTGCGCTCGCCGAACGACAGCGTGGGCAGGAAACGGATGTCGAAATACTCGCCGATTTTCAGGTTGGTCACGATGCCGAGGTTGAAACCGGGGCCAGTGACCGATTCGGCACGGCTGAACGAGTCGTTCAGGATGAAGTTTTTGGAGTGGTAAATGCGGAAATCGCTGCTGTTGTAGCCCAGCGTGATGCCAAAATAGTATGGTTTGGCCTGAAAATCGAGGTAGTTGTAGTTGCCGTTGCGGTTGTACTGGGCCGTGAGTTGGGCGGCGGCGAGCAGACCGAACGCGAGGGAAAAGAAGCGGATTTTGAAAAAAGCAGAAGTCGGATTTGTCATTTGACGGCTGAATAAATTGAGCAAATACCGAGCGTCAGTCGCTCGAACTGCGGGTTCTGGTATCCTGTTTTGATTAAAATTTCGCACATTTGGTTGCCTTCGGGGAAGGTTTGCACGCTCTCGAAAAGATAGGAGTATGCTCGCGTGTCGCGGCTCGTCAAACGTCCGATGAGCGGCAAAACGTATCGGAAGTAGGCGTTGTAAAGTTGTTTGAACGGAAAAACGTGCGGGCGCGAGAACTCCAAGATGACTACCCGGCCGCCGGGCCGCAGCACGCGGCACATCTCGGCGAGGCCCTTTTCCAAGTTTTCAAAATTGCGGACACCGAACGCGACGGTCACGGCATCGAACGAGCCGTCGGCAAAACGCAGGTTTTCGGAGTCGCCCGTTTCGAGCGAAATCACGTCCGCGAGCTGGCTGGCGGCGATTTTGTCGCGCCCGATTTCGAGCATCTGGTTGGCGATGTCAATGCCGACGATGCGTTCGGGGCGGAGGGTTTTTGCGGTCAGAATCGCCACATCAGCGGTGCCTGTCGCCACGTCGAGGATGGTTTTCGGGTGCTCTTTTTTCAGGTACGAGATGGCGCGTTTGCGCCACGATACATCAATGCCGAGCGAGAGCACGCGGTTGAGGAGGTCGTACTTGGGGGCGATGTTGTCGAACATCCGCTCGACTTGCGCCTTTTTGCTGTCGGCGGCGTTGTATGGTGTGACCATTTTTATTCGAATGATGAATGAGGAGTTATGAGTGATGAGTCGGGGTGAGGAGAAAATTCATCACTCTTAACTCATCATTCATCACTCACGCAAGTTGAATATTCTCCACGATTTCCAGCCCGTAACCGATGAGGCCCATGCGGCGGCGAGGGTGGTTGGTCAGCAGTCGGATTTTGGTGATGCCGAGGTCGCGGAGGATTTGCGCGCCCACGCCGAAATCCTTGCGGCCCATCGGCGAGTGCAGGTCGAACTTGTCGGGCGTACCTTCTTCCACGAGTTGTTTGTAATGTTTGAGCCGGGCCAGCAGGCTGCCTTTGTCGCTTTGCCGCAGGTAAACGAACGCGCCCTTGCCCTCGGCGGCGATGGTTTTCAGGGCATTGTTGATTTGCGCGCCGCAATCGTCGAGCAGGGTGCCGAGTATGTCGCCTGTTTCGGAAAACGAGTGGACGCGCACCAAAACCGGCTCGTTTTCAGTCCATTGGCCTTTTTTTACGACCAAATGCTCGTCGCCCGAAGTCGCGTCGGTGTACGCAATGACCTCGAATTCGCCGAAAATCGTCTGCATCGTGGTGCTCACCTCGCGGCGGACGAGCCGCTCTTTTTGCATCCGGTAGGCTACGAGGTCGTCAATCGAGATGATTTTCAGGTCTTGCTGCCGAGCGATTTCGAGCAGCTGCGGCAGCCTCGCCATCGAGCCATCGGCGTTCAGGATTTCGACCAGCACACCCACCGGGTAGAGGCCCGCCAGCCGCGCCAAATCCACCGTCGCTTCGGTGTGCCCCGTGCGCCGCAGCACACCGCCGGTCTTTGCCCGCAACGGGAAAATGTGGCCGGGCCGGGCATAATCGCTCGGTTTTGCTTGCGGGTTGGTCAGGTGCCGGATGCCGGTGGCGCGGTCGTAGGCACTGATGCCCGTCGTGCAGCCATGCCCGATGAGGTCAATGCTGACGGTGAATGCCGTCTCGTGCAGGGCCGTGTTGCTCGAAACCATGAGCGGCAAATCGAGCGCGTCGGCGCGGCTTTCTTCGAGCGGGGTGCAGATGAGGCCGCGCCCGTGCTGCGCCATGAAATTGATGATTTCGGGCGTGACCGTTTCGGCAGCAGCCACAAAATCGCCTTCGTTTTCGCGGTCTTCGTCGTCCACGACGATGATGACGCGCCCGGCGCGGAGTTCGGCGAGGGCTTCTTCGATGGTGTTCAGTTGTGAAGTGGTGGGCATTTTTTCGGCGGTTTTTGGGGAGCCGTTGGGCTGGATGGTTGCGAGCATTGCTTGGTTTGGTGGTTGTCGAGGTGTGATTTTCTGGAAATCGCCGCAAAAGTAGCCAAGCAGGGGCGACTTTTCAGCCTATGGGTCATTCCCGCGCCGTCCGTTGCCAAGTCCCCGACCGGATGCCGCGCATGAACTTGAAAAAACCGGCCACCAATGCCGCGTTCATCGCCAAGAAATAAGCGAGGTTTCGCACGGGCAACACGTTGATTTTCAGTCGGGTGAACGCCCAGTCGAGCAGCGGCACGGCCACGAGCGCGGTGGTTCCGAGACAAAACAGCAGGCGGTAAAATTGGTTGCCAACGGCCAAAAAGCCGCAGGCCAACAACCCGAATGCGATGAAAAACCCGCCGAACCAGCGCAGCACTTTGTGCGAAAAAAACGCAAAGCCCAGCCGCGTGGCGGGCGGCAAAACCCAGCGACGGAACGCCGCGAGGTTCTGGAAACTGCCCGCCGCGATGCGTTTTTTGCGCCGGAATTCGTCGCCCACGCGGTGCGTCGCGCCCTCGTGGCACACCGCGCCGAGGTCATTGATGGCCGCAAAACCGCGCTCCAAAGCCCGGAACACCAGCCAAAAATCATCCACCAAATGGTGCGGCGGCAGCGGCTCGAACAGGTCGGAACGCAGCGCGTAGCATCCGCCAAACGGCCCAATCATCAGGCCCCAAGCCCGGCTTTCGTGGTTTTTTAGGCGGGTTTCGCCGCCGATGTAGCGGTTTTCGCTGCGGCTGATGCCCTCGCGGCGCAGCCCGGTGGCGACCATGTGGGCATCCACCGCACCGATTTTGGGGTTACGGAAATGCTTGACCAAATGGAACAGCGTATCGGGTTGCAACATCACGCTCGCGTCGGTCAGCAGCAGGATGTGATTCGTGGCGGAAGGGCGTTCGGCAAAAGCCAACTTGACCAAATCGTTGACCACCGAGGGTTTGCCCCTCCGGGTTGGGAAACTTTGAAATTGGAAATTGGGAAATTGGAAATTTTGGCAAATCTGGTTCGTCGCGTCGTCCGAGCAGTCGGAGCCGACGAACAAGTGCAGTTTTTCCGGCGGGTAATCGAGCCGGGCAAGGCTTTCGAGTTTTTGGCGGATGACTTTCTCCTCGTTGAAAACCGACATGACCACCGAGACGTGGGGCAAATCCGGGTCGTTTTTCTCGAAAAACTGCTCGTTCGCCACGCGCCCGGCGGCCAGCCAACGCATCAGCATCGGGTAGAAAATATAGGTGTGCGCGAGCGCGAGCGCACTGCCCCAGAGGACTATTTCGGCGAGCGTGGTCATCGGGCGGCAAAGGTAGATTGGCGCAGGCCGCATTTTTTCGTGTGGGCTGCTCTTTGCGCCGCCTGTGTTTTGTAAACCTTAACGCTCCGTGCCCAACCACCTGCCCGGCTTTTGGGTTTGGTCGCCTACTTTTGTGGCCGTTTTCAAAAATCAACCTGACGCACAACTGCTCAACTTTTCAATGAAAAAAATTCTGTTCCTCTTTGCCATGTTGCCGTTCGCGCTGGCCGCCCAAACCAGCAAAACGGTCACGCTGCACTGCAAAAAATTCGTCAATGCGGCGGCGTTCGATAGCCTCGCTTTGTTTGAACTCGACGGCATGGGCGCGCGCGTGGTCATGCGGGCCGGGCGCACGGCGGATAGCTCCTACATTTTCAAAGTGCCAGCAGGCAAGCCCAAAATCTACGGCATGGGCGTGAGCGAGTACGCCTTTGCCAAAGTCGTGCTCGGCGAGGAACCGGAGGTGTCCATGTGGGGCGATTGCGCCAAAATCACCTTCTCCCGCGCCACTGGAAAGGCCAACGATGCCTACCGCCAGATGGCCAAACGCCTCGAAGCCATCTACGCGACGGACGAGGAAATCAAATACGCCTTCATCGCGGCCCGCGTCGAACGCGACGAAAAAGCCAGCAACGCCACCCTCGAACGGCTCAAAAAGCACGACAAGGCCAAGAAACAATACCTCGATTCGCTGCGCTCGGCCAATGCTTTTTACGGGCACATTGCCAGCCTGTTCATCACGCCCAGCTACGAATTGGCGAAAAAAGAGAAGTACGGCTCGGAAGAGGAGTTTTATGCCAAAGAGTTCTTCCAAAACGCCGACCTGAAAAACGCCGTCTTCAACGAAGCACCCGACGTGGCAGAAGCATTCAGGCGTTACGCGACCGTCGTGGCCGCCATGAACATCCCCGCCGACGCGCAGCGCAGCCTTTCCGAACAAATGCTCGCCAACCTCACGCCAGATTCGAAGGCGTACAAATTCGCCCTCGCGGGCCTCATCACCGGCTTCCAATCGGCCAACAACCCCAACTATGCCCATTTCGCCGAACGCTACATCCGCGAATACAAGGGCCGCGACCGGGGCGAAGTGCGCCGACTCGACCAAGAAATGATGCGCACCCGCACCTCCACGCCCGGCGCGGAAGCCCCCGACCTCGAAGGCGAAACCCCCGAAGGCGGCAAACTCACGCTCTACTCCATGCGCGGCAAAGTGGTGTTGGTTGACTTTTGGGCCTCGTGGTGCGGCCCCTGCATCCGTGAGATGCCGACCGTGAAAGCTGCCTACGAAAAGTACAAAGACAAAGGCTTCGACATCCTCGGTGTGAGCCTCGACAGCCAAAAGGCCAACTGGATCAACAAAATAAACGAACTCGTGATGCCCTGGAAGCACATGAGCGACCTGAAAGGCTGGCAAAGCGAGCACGCCAAAATCTACTCCGTGACCTCCATCCCGCAAACCATCCTGCTCGACAAAGACGGTCGCATCATCCAGCGCAACCTGCGCGGAGAGGCCCTGTTGGCGAAACTGGACGAGATTTTTGCCGGGAAATAAGCCAAAACCTCCGTTGAATTTGCCGTAAAATTGCTGCCATGACAATGACACTCGACATCGCCGAACGGCTTTCCACCATTCAGGAATACCTCGACCGGGAGGATGCCGCCGCCGTGCGCCATGAATTCAACAACGGAACAATCACAGAAATGGCAGGAGGAACCGTACCCCATAATCTTATCAAAGGCCGGTTTTACGCCCGGCTTGACCAAAAAATCGAACAACTTGGCTCGGCGCATGCCGTGCTCAACAGCGACACCAAAATCCGCATCGAGGCCGAAAACCGCTTTGTGTACCCTGATGCGGCAGTCAGCGACGGCGCGGTGGAATACTACGAAACGCCCGACGGCATCCTGCGCCGCGACACCATCATCAATCCCTTGCTGGTCATCGAAGTGCTTTCCGACGGTACCCGCGAGCACGACAAGACCACGAAATTCGATGCCTACTGCACGATTCCCGGCTTCCGAGAGTACATTTTGATTGAGCCTGAAAGCGTCTGGGTCAAAGCATTTTACCTCCACGACCCCGAAAAAATGCTCTGGCGCATCCAAACCTTGACCGACCGAAACGCCACGCTGCACCTGTACTCGCTCGACATTGATTTGAGCCTCGACGAGATTTACCGGGTGCTCGACAAATTGCCTGCATGAAAAAACTGGGTTGACGCACGGCGCGTCAACCCAGTTTCTTTTGCAGTACCTGCGTCGCTGCCTGTGGGTCGGCCTTGCCCCGGCTGGCTTTCATCAGTTCGCCCATGAAAAACCCGATGAGGCCGCGTTTGCCTTTTTGGTACTCGCGCACTTTGTCCGGGTATTTCGCCAAAACCTCGTCGGCGAGGCCGTCCAGAAAATCCGCGTCGGCGGTTTGCAGCAGGTTCATTTCGGCGGCGAGTGCGGCGGGTTGGCTGCCCGGCCGTTCGAGCAGCGCAGGCCAAAGCCGCTGGTTGGCGGTGGATGCGCTCAGTTTCCCGGATTCGATAAGTTGCAGAAAATCAAGGATTTGGCCGATGCTCACGGGCAGCGCGGTCAGTGGTTTGCCCGTCGAATTTGCCAACGGCAACAGCCGGTTGACGACTAAATTGGCTGCCGGGCGCAGCAAATTGGCTGGGGCTTCGGCCACTATTTTTTGAAAATACTCCGCCGTCTCGCGCTCTTGGGTGAGCAGGGCGGCGGCATCGGCTGGCAGGCCGAGTTTTTCCGAAAATTCTTGCTCCAACACTTGCGGCAGGGGTGGCATTTCGCTTTTTACACGCTCCAAAAACGCGGGCGTGAGGCGCACGGGCGGCAAGTCCGGCTCCGGGAAATAGCGGTAATCGTGCGCGTCCTCTTTTTCGCGGAGCGAAAACGTGGTGCCGGTGGCCGGGTCAAAGCCGCGTGTTTCTTGCTCGATGCGCCCGCCCGATTTCAAGATTTCGATTTGTCTATTGGCCTCGTATTCAATGGCTTTGCGGGCAAAACGCATGGAGTTGACGTTCTTGATTTCGCAGCGTTGGCCGAGTTTTTTGCTGCCGACGGGGCGCACGGAGATGTTCACGTCGCAGCGCAGTGAGCCTTCTTCCATGTTGCCGTCGCTGATGCCGAGCCAGCGCACGAGCCGCCGCAGGCTTTCCATGTAGGCGGTCACTTGCTCGCCGGAGCGGAGGTCGGGTTCGCTGACGATTTCCAAAAGCGGCACGCCGGCGCGGTTGAGGTCAATGAGCGAATCGCGTGGGTCTTGGTCGTGGAGGCTTTTGCCTGCGTCCTCTTCGAGGTGGATGTGGTGGAGCCTAACGGTGTGTCCGTCAGGTAGTTGCACCGCGCCGCCCGTGCAAATCGGGTGGTCGTTTTGGGTGGTCTGGAAGCCTTTGGGCAGGTCGGCATAGAAGTAGTTCTTGCGGTCGAAGGCCGAAAAAAGGTTGACGCGGCAGCCCAGTGCGAGGCCGAGCCGGGCGGCAAATTCGACGGCCTGTTTGTTCAAACGCGGCAAGGTGCCGGGGTGGGCAAGGCTGACGGCCGAGACGTGGGTGTTCGGGTCGCCGCCAAAAGCGGCATCATCCGAGCAAAAAATCTTGCTGCGGGTGGCGAGTTGGACGTGGGTTTCGAGGCCGATGACGGTTTCGTACATTGAGTGAATGAGCAAATGAGCAAATGAGCAAATGAGTGATTGGTGTCCGAACTGCGTTTTTGGAACTGTATTCGCCGTGCGTTCCGAAATCCGTCAATCCACGAAGCGGGGTTCAAAACAAGAAGACGGCGACGAGCAGGCCGAGCACGAACAAAAACGTGAACACGAACAAGTTGACGAACGAGTACAGTGTCCATTTGAGGGCGGTTTTCCAGAAACCTTGCCCGTAGTACCGCCGCATGGCGAGGAAAAGGTGGAGGCCGAGTAGGGCGAAAACCAAAATCCACCAGAACTTGAGGCGGTAGAATTTGTTGATGAGCAATGCCAACGTGAGCAGCAGGAACACGCCGGAGTGCTGGTGCAGCAGGAACACGAAATGCTCGACGAAGTACCGCCGCTGCCGGAAGTAGAGCAAAGCCAAAAAACAGGACATGACGGTGACGAGTGCCAAAACCGTCCAAGCGATGCTGCCGACGTATTTGTTGACGAGTTCTTGCGGCTTTTTGGCGGATTTGATGGCCTGCACGAACAGCAGCCGTTCTTTCCAGTCCCGGATGCCGTATTTCTCGGCGACGGCTTCGGGTTCGAGGTTCACCATGTCCACGACGGCAACCCGCGCCGTGTAGGTGGCGAGGCCCAAGTCCAGGCTGTCGCCGCGAAACGTGCTGTCGTTCACGCTTTCGCCAAAGACCTTGCGTGCCGGCCCGACGACTTGCAAGATGCTGTCCACTGCGCGTCGCGTGGTGGGCGTGTTGAGGTCGGGCGGGAGCGTTTTCAGCACGTCGCGGACTTCCAACCCGAAAGCATAGCGTTGGACGAGGCCGTCCCAAGAGCTGCTGCCGTGCGAGTCGAAACGGTCGTCCTCAACAGCTGAGCCGGTCGTGTCAATGGACCAATTGAAGCCGACATCCTGCCCTTGAAACTTGAAATTTTTGTTTTTGCAGGTGGAATTGAAGGCCAGCAGGAAGAAGAACATGACGATGAAAAAGAACTGCACGGGGTGCGGGTAGCGTTTTTGGCGGCCCATGAAATACTCCTGCGTCACCTTGCCGGGCACGAACAGCTGCCAGCACATCTTGACGAACTTCGCGTCGAGGTGCGAAAAATTGGCCCAAAACCGCTGGAACAGCTCGCGCATGGAGGCTTTGCCCTGATTGTTGCGTTGGGCGCAGCGGGGGCAGAAGACTGCGCTTTTGGGCAGTTTTTTGTCGCAGTTGAGGCAGCGCGGACGCGGTGGTTCGGGTGCTTGCTCGGTGGGTATCGGCTCGTCCTGCATGGTTGGGAATCCGTGTTTTCAATTCGTTGAACTGCGGGCAAACGTACAAAACAGCGCGGTTTGGCAGGGCAAACCCACCAAACCGCGCTGTTTTTTTGTCGGCCTCGTGCGCCGGGTTCAATACGCACCGCCAGCGGGTGCCACCACTTCGCCGTTTCGGATGAAGGTGTAAGTGGCGTTGGGCAAGCGGTGTTCTTTCCGGTTGTCGTCTTTGAAATAGATTTCCACGCGGTAGTTCTGGCCGGGCTTGTCCTGCAAGTATTTGTGCTGGAGCCTTTGGGGTTTGTTGAGCCATTTGAAATCTATGCCGACGGTTTCGTTGAGTCCGTCGCCGTAGCCTGTGCTGGATTTTTCGAGGTAGGGGATGGGCTGGCCGCTGTCGGCATCCACGATTTTTAGCACGAACTTTTCCTCGAAAATGGCATCCGGGTCGGGGTTTTCGAGGTCGAACTGGAACGTGGTGTACGTCCAGTTCCTGCCGTTCGGCTCAAGTTTTTTGATGGGCTTGCCCGTCGAGGCCGTTTTGCTGCACACCACGGCGTGGACGACGAGGCGCGTGTCGTTCAGGATTTTCGCCAGCCTGACGGTGGGCGCCGCGAGGGTGGACTGTGGAGTGGGCGGTGTGCCCGGCTCCGGCTTGTGGGAGACAAGTTTATGTTGCAGAGAATCCCTTTCGTGTTTTAAAGCCTCTTTCTGCTTCGTGAGATTGGTGATTTGGTTGTTCAGGGCTGCCACCTGCGCTTGGTACTTGGCTTCCGCGGCACTACCGTCCGGGGCCGTCCTGGCCTTCGCTTCGGCCTCTTTCAGCTTTTTGCGGGCGATGTCCAATTGGTGCCGGGTTTTGGAAAGGTCGCCTTTGGCCCGTTTCAGTTTTTGTTCGAGGTCTGCGACGCGCTCGTGCAGGGTGCCGATGCTGTCGCGGAGTACACTGTTTTCGCGGCGGAGCGAATCGTTCTCGGTTCGGAGGGTGGCGTTGGCCTCTTGTTCCATGCCCAGTTGAACTAACAGGTCTTGTCTGGTGCGCTCCAGTTTCTCGATAGCCTTGTTCTTGGCCTCGATGATTTCGTTCGTGAAAAGCGCGGCGGTGACGAGGCCGGCGGCGATGACCATGTAAATCAATCGGCGGTTGCCGTTGGCGTTGTTTTCCTGCATAAGCGAGTTTTGATTGGTGCCTCGTGCTGACGCGGCGGACGGGAAATCCCGCGCAGGCTTTCGGCTGTTATTAAAAAGGAAAGTTGAGTGCGGGACTGGCCCGCCCAACAGGGGGAAACGAGGGAAAAACAGATGAAAATTGGCCGATTGCGAACGATGGTCATGCGCCCCTGTGCGTCGGGGACAACGGGCGACGGTGGCAAAATTTGTTCCAAAAACAGGCGCGGCGGCGCGGCGCAGCTTTTGCGGTTTTGAGGCTACCTTTGCCAGCCTGCCGCCCTAAACCGCTGTTTTGAAACTCAATTCATTGATTTTCAGCCAGAAAACTATCAACTTAGTACACAAACCCAACCAATTCGAGACGACACGATGCGCCAACAAACAACCCGCCACATCCTGATGGTGCGCCCCGCCAATTTCGGTTTCAATGAAGAAACAGCCGCCAACAATGCCTTCCAAAAACGCGATGGCTCGCTCACGCCCGACGAAATCCGCCAAGCCGCCCGCGACGAATTCGATGCTTTCGTGCAAAAACTCCGCGACGCGGGCGTACACGTCATCGTAGCCCGCGATTCAGCCAAACCCATCAAGCCCGACGCGATTTTCCCGAACAACTGGGTGACTTTCCACCAAGAAGGCTTGGTCGTGACCTACCCGATGTTCTCGCCTGCGCGCCGCCGCGAACGCCGTCGGCAAATCATCGAAGAGGTGTTGGCGCAGGGGTTCCGCTCGGAGCGGCGCGTCAATTTTGAGTTCAACGAAAAGCTCAACCGCTTCCTCGAAGGCACGGGCAGCATCATTTTTGACCATCAACACCGCCTTGCCTACGCTTGCCTCAGCCCGCGCACCGATGCCGCACTGCTCGGCGAGTTGTGCCAAACCATTGGTTATGAGCCTGTTGTGTTCCACAGCGTGGATGAGCACGGGCAGGACGTTTACCACACGAACGTGATGATGGCACTCGGCGAGACGTTCGTCGTCATTTGCCTCGACTCGGTGCGCGACCCCCAGGAACGGGCCATGTTGGAGGCTAAGTTTGCGGCCACAGGCAAGGAAATCGTGGACATCAGCCACGCGCAGATGAATCTTTTTGCAGGCAATATGCTCCAAGTGCGGAACGAGCACGAGCCGATACTCGTCATGTCCGAAACCGCCTATAAGTCGTTGAATGCCAATCAAATAAGCACGCTCGAACGACACACCAAACTGCTGCACAGCGACATCCATACCATCGAAACCTACGGCGGCGGCAGTGCCCGCTGCATGATGGCCGAGGTGTTTTTGCCCGAAGCAGAAGCCTGAACACGACGCATAATAGGAATGGCGGGCGCAGCATCTGCGTCCGCCATTCCTATTTTGTGGCCCAGACTTTTGGGCAAAAAAAAACCGCATCTCGTTTGATGCGGTTGTAAAACAACAAATTATAATCCCATGAACATTGCGAATCTGGTGGGTTTTTTGGGTTGCAAGCGCGCGTAAAACTGCGGCTTGAATGTCTTTGTTGTCGGGGTCGGGTTTGTTTAACCTTCTGTTTAGGGTTTTCAGGTTTTCGACAAGTCCCACCGGGTTTTCCGGCGGGACCTGTCTAAATCACCTGAATTGTATAATCCCAAGAACATATCTCTTGCGACGGCGAATCTTTTTTCTACCATCAAATTGACAGTACAAAAGTGAGGCGACCGAACTTGCCCACCAATGACAAAATTTCGGCATTGTGAGTAGGGATGTTTTAGGTTTTTGGATTGATTGAATTTTTTAAGTGACACATTTTCAATGAGTTGTGTGTTTTAAGCTGAATGTTAAAAACGCAGGTATTGTGAAAAATAAAGTCTGTTTCGAGAGAGTTTTTTTTGAAAAAAAATTTTCCCTCGATGATTGAAAGCCGCAGATGAACAACTCCATGCTTTCCGGTAAGGTAGCCGGGCAACGAGAAAATGGTTCTTCTAAAAAACTGAAAATCAGTGGGTTATGCCTGCTTGCCCACAGCTTCGCGCACCACGACGCTCGCCATGTGCAGCCCAAAAAGTGCAGGGATGTATGAAATGGTGCCGTAAAAAGATTTTTTGTAGCGGCCTTCTGTGAGCATACAATTTTCCCGGAACACAGGTTCGGAAGAGAAAACTACCGTTACGCCCCGGTACACGCCCTTGCGTTTCAGCCCTTTCCTGACCTGCTGCGCGAACGGGCAGTTGAAGGTTTGTGAAATATCGCTGACCTGCACTTTTGAGGGGTCAAGCCGCCCGCCCGCGCCCATGCTGCTGACCACGCGCACACCTTTTTGTTTGCACTGCACGATGATGTACTGCTTCGGCTGGATGCTGTCAATGCAGTCAAAAACATAGTCAAAGTCTTTGGTAATCAGCACTTTAACATCGTCCGGCGTGAGGAATTGCTCCACCACCGTGAGGTTGATATCGGGGTTGATGTCGCGGATTCGGTCGGCCATGACCTTCGTTTTTGCGGTGCCGACCGTGCTGTGCAGGGCGGGTAGCTGGCGGTTGGTATTCGTCAAATCCACCGTGTCGCCGTCCACGATTGTGAGGTTGCCCACGCCAGCTCGCGCCAAAAATTCGGCGGCAAAGCTGCCCACGCCGCCCAGCCCGATGACCATGACGCGCAGGTTTTTGAGTGATTCGAGGCCGTCGTTGCCGATGAGCAACTCGGTGCGTTGGAGCCAGTGCGGTGCGGGTGCGTTTTCCAATTTTGTGCTTTTTGATGATTGGCAGATGCAGTTTTCGGGCGCAAAAGTAGAAGCCCGCGCGGCTCACGGAATCGGAAAATGAGGGAACACGCGCTGGAAATTTGCCCGCACCTGCGCCGCCAAGTCGCCCAGCCCGATGCCGAAAATATGCGCCACCCGTTCATAAACTGCATTGATTGTCAATGCTTTGTCGTCGGTTTCGAGAAAAAACATATCGGCGGGCGTTTGCCGCAGCGCATCGGCGGCGTGGCTGTTTTCGCGGAAAAGGGCCGCGCCAAACGACAGATGGCAGCCCGCGCCGAGCAGCATCCGGGCAGTTTGTGGGTGTTTGTCGAAGCCGTGAAAAATCCAGGGCTGGCGCGGGCGGAGCGTTTTTCGCAGCTGCGCCAGCCGTTCGTGCGCCCGGACGCAGTGCAAAATCATGGGTTTGGCGAGCGTCTCGGCCAGTTCGGTTTGCCGAAGGAAGGCAGCCTCCTGCAAATCCATCGGCACGGCGACGGCGCGGTCGAGGCCACATTCGCCGATGGCGAGCACATTGGGGCGGCCAGCGTTCAGCGCAAGCCATTGAAAATCAGCCTCCAAACTTTCTTTTTCCAAAAACCAGGGGTGCAGCCCGACGGTGCAGGCCGCGAAGTTTTCGGGCGGCAACCCGTCGCGTTGGTGCAGGTTTCGCACGGCCAGTACCGCTGGGTCGTGGCTTGGCAGGTGGGTGTGGAGGTTGATGAAATGGGTCGCCATGCACAAAAGTAAAACGTCCTTCCGGGCCTTTCCCCATCGGCGGCGAACTGCCCGGCCTGCCCTACTTTTGCCGAAAATTTCAGAACCCAAACATGAAATACTTGATTACCGGCCTCGGCAACATGGCCTCCGAATACGACGGGACGCGCCACAACGTGGGCTTCGAGGTGGTGGATTTCCTGTGCCGTGACCTCGGCGGCACTTGGCGCGACGACCATCACGGCGATTTGGCGGAAGTGAAATTCAAAGGCCGCACCCTGATTTTGCTCAAACCGAATACTTGGATGAACCTCAGCGGCAAGGCCGTCCGCTACTGGGCGCAAAAAGAGAAACTCGAACTCGAAAACTGCCTCGTCGTCACCGACGACCTGAACCTGCCCTTTGGGAAGCAACGCCTGCGCCCCAGCGGCTCCGACGGCGGGCACAACGGCCTGAAAAGCATCCAAGAATTGCTCGGCTCGACGGCCTATCCGCGCCTGCGAATCGGCATCGGCAGCACATTTTCGCGGGGCAAACAGGTGGATTACGTCCTCGGAAAATGGACGAAAGACGAGGCCGCCGAGCTCCCGAACCTGCTCGAAAAAGCCGCCGACACCATCAAAGCGTTCGCCAGCATCGGCATCGCGCGGGCCATGAGTGCGTACAACGGTTGAAAAGCGGGCCTAAATCCGCCGCCGCCCATTTGCCATCCGTGTTTAGTTTTGCCGCATGACCATGCCGCGCACCCACGTTTTTACCCGACTTGCTTGGCTGTTTGCCTTGCTCCCGGTCATGGTTTTCGGCCAGAACCCATCTGCTGATTCGCTGGCCCGGCTGCTGGCGGCGCACCCGTCGGGCGACACGATGCGGGTCAATTTGCTCACCGATTTTGCATGGGAAATCATCGAAAACGAGCCTGAAAAGGCCGAATCCCGGCTCCGCGAGGCTATTTCTTTGTCTGAAAAACTGGGTTTTGAAAAAGGCGAGGCCGCCGCTTGGAACGCCCTCGGCGTGGTGGAGGAGCTGCGCGGCGAATACGAAACCGCCATCCAACACTACCGAAAAGCCCTCGCCATCCGGCAAAAACTCGGCGACGTGCGTGGCGTGGCCGCCCTTTTCAACAACATCGGCAATGCCCACGAAAGCATCGGCGAGTTCGAGTTGGCCCTCCAAAACCACCTCGAAAACCTCCGCATGGTGGAGCAGCTCAACGACACGCTCCGCATCGCCCGCGCACACTATAATATAGGTGTCGTCCACGAGGAATTGGGCGACTACCCCGAAGCCGCCGAACACATCAACGAGTACCGTTTTTTTGTCGAAAGCCGGGGCGACCGCGAGGGCATGGTCAAAGCCTACACCATGCTCGGCAACATCCGGTTCGAGCTGGAAATGAAGCCGCAGGCCCTCAAATGGTACAGGCAGGCCCTCCGCCTTTGCGAACAACTGGGCGACCCCGTCGAACTGGCGCAGGCCCACAACAACCTCGGCAACCTGCTGGACGAGATGGACTCCACGCAGGCCGCCATCGGCCACTATTTGCAGGCTTGGGAAATCCGCAAGGGCATGGACGACGAGGCGGGCATCGCCGAGATTTTCAACAACCTCGGCGACGCGCACAAACACCTCCGGCAGTACGAACAGGCCATGCACTACCTGCGCCAGTCGCTCCGCATCCGCGAAAAAATGGGCGACCGCTCCGGCCTCATCGAAGTGTACAATACCATTGGCGACGTGCTTTTCGGGCAAGGCAAGCTGGACGAGTCCATGCTGTACGTCAAAAAATACTTTGACCTCGCGCAAACGCTTGGCGATGAGAAGTTTGTGCAAAAAGGCTACAAGGATTTCGCCAAACTCTACGCCGCCAAAGGCGACTGGAAAACAGCCTTCGAGTACCGCGTCCAATACGACGAACTGCGTTACAAACGCCTCGACGAAAACCGCGCAAAGGATTTCGAGCGCAAGGAAGTCCTCTTTTCCGACCGCAAAAAGCAGCTCGAAATTGACCGCACCGAGCGCGAACTGGCCCAGCGCGATGCCGACCTTGCCCGCTCCGCCGCCCGCCAAAACGCGCTCATCGGCGGGGCCATCGCGCTCGCGCTGCTCGCGCTTTTGCTTTACAACCGCAACCGCCTCCGGGCAAAGGCCAACCGCGATTTGGCCGCCAAAAACGAGGCCATCGAACGCGAACGCCAACGCGCCGACGACCTGCTGACCAACATCCTGCCTGCCGCTACTGCCGCCGAACTGAAACAGCACAACCACGTCCAACCCGTTCGTTATGAATCGGTTACGGTGATGTTCACGGATTTCAAGTCGTTCACGACTATTGCCGAGGGACTTTCGCCGGAGGCTTTGGTGGCCGAGCTGGACGAGTGTTTTCGGATGTTCGATGCCGTCATCGAGCGGCACGGTATCGAAAAAATCAAGACCATCGGCGATGCCTATATGTGCGCGGGCGGCCTGCCCATCCCAAACGACACCCATGCTTTTGATGTGGTGTCAGCCGCGCTTGAATTGCAGGCCAGTCTTGCCGCCCATGCTGCCCAAAAACGTGCCGCCGGGCTGCCGTTTTTCGAGATGCGGATTGGCGTGCACACTGGCCCAGTCGTGGCCGGGGTAGTGGGCGCGAAAAAATTTGCCTACGACATCTGGGGCGACACCGTGAACACCGCCGCCCGCATGGAAACCGGCAGCGAACCGGGCCGCGTCAACATCTCCGAAACGACGTACGAACTGGTGAAACACCGCTTCCGATGCACCTTCCGGGGCCGGATGCCCGCCAAAAACAAGGGCGAGATAGCGATGTATTTCGTGGAAGGGTAGGCAAGGGCATCGGAGATTTGGGAGCGGGGATGCCGCTGCTTCGTGTAATTTTGCTTGCACAAAAACAGAAGTCATGGTCGCTTTAACAGACAGATTCAACAACGCTCAGCTGGAAATCATGCAGTTGTTCGCTGCCGACGACCTGCGTGAACCAGAACTCCGGGCCTTGAAAAAAATCCTACTGCGTTTCAAAGCCGAACGGCTCATGGACGAGGCCGACAAAATATGGGACGAAAAAGGCTGGACAAACGAGGACGTGAAACGGCTTTTGCAGGTCAAAATGCGTACCCCGTACAAACGCCGTAGCCAATCGTCATGAGGGTCGTGATTGATACCAACGTGATGATGATTTCTATTTCCCGGAAATCCGACACGAACTGGATATTCCATTGCTGCTCGACGGCGAAATCACACTCTGCGTCACGACCGAAATTCTGCTTGAATACGAGGAAATGATAGCTGCCCACACAAATGCACACTTTGCGAGAAACGCATTGGATGTGCTGCTAAGCCTCGACAACCTCGTCCGTATTGAGAAGTATTTCTGCTGGGAACTCATCCCGAATGATGCTGACGACAACAAGTTTGTGGACTGCGCCATTGCTGCGGGCGCGGCGTTCATCATCAGCGAAGACCGGGCGTTCCGGCAACTGAAAAATGTGCCTTTTCCCAAAGTCAACTCGCTCAACATCACCGAGTTTTCTGAGCTGTGGGATTTCTCTTGAAGATCATTTCCGCTCCGCAATCTTTTTCAACTCGTTCAATTTCCACAGCGCGTCCATTGGGGTCATCGTGTTCAGGTCAAGTGCCTGCAATTCCTCTTTGATTTTCACGGTGTACGGGTCGAGTGATTCGAAGATTTGCAGCTGCATTTGTGGCTGGATTTTTTTGGTTTTGGCGCGCATTTGCACGGTGTTTTCCAGTTTTGAAATCTCGGCACTTGGCTCGCTTTCTCGCCCTCTCACCGTCTCGCCTTCAGCCGTGTCAATGTGCTTTTCCTCCAAAGTTTGCAAAATCTCGCCCGCCCGCTCGACGATTGAAGGCGGCATCCCGGCCATGCGCGCAACGTGGATACCGAACGAGTGGTTGGAGCCGCCGGCCACGAGTTTCCGCAGGAAAATGACCTTGCCGCCGACCTGCTTTGTGGAGACGTGGAAGTTGTGGATGCGCTCGAATTTGTCGGCCAGTTCATTCATCTCGTGGTAGTGCGTGGCGAAGAGCGTCTTCGGCGCGGCGCGGCCGTTTTCGTGCAAAAACTCGGCGATGCTCCACGCGATGCTGATGCCGTCGTAGGTGCTCGTGCCGCGCCCGATTTCGTCCAAAAGGATGAGGCTGCGCTCGCTTATGTTGTTCATTATCAAGGCCGTTTCGTTCATCTCGACCATGAACGTGCTTTCGCCGCCCGCGATGTTGTCGCTTGCTCCGACGCGCGTGAACACCTTGTCAATCAGCCCAATCCGCGCCGAAGCCGCCGGGACGAAACTGCCCATTTGGGCGAGCAAACAGATGAGCGCAGTCTGGCGCAGCAGCGCGGATTTACCCGCCATGTTGGGGCCGGTGATGAGGATGATTTGCACGTCGTCGTTCGACAAATAAACATCGTTGGGCACGAACGGCTCGCCGGGCGGCAGCTGTGTTTCGATGACCGGATGGCGGCCTTCGCGGATGTCAATCAGTTGAGAATCATCGAGTTGCGGGCGGCAGTAGCGGTTTTTCACGGCTACTTTGGCAAATGACAAGAGGCAATCCAGCCGTGCAATCACGCCCGCCGACTGCTGTATGGGCTTGATGTACGAATGCACTTCCTCCACCAATTCGCGGAAAATGCGCTCCTCCAACTCCAAGATTTTCTCCTCCGCGCCGAGGATTTTGGCCTCCAAATTTTTCAGTTCCTCGGTGATGTACCGCTCGCCGTTGGCGATGGTTTGCTTGCGCGTCCATTCGGGCGGCACCGCGTCCTTCCATTTTGACGTGACCTCCAAGTAGTAACCAAACACGTTGTTGAACCCGATTTTCAGGCTCGTGATGCCCGTGCGCTCTATTTCGCGCTGCTGGATTTCGAGCAAAAGTTCGCGGCTGTTCCGCACGGTGTTTCGCAGGTCATCGAGTGTGTCGTGCGCGCCGTCGGCGATGGCTCCGCCCTTGCGGATGTCGGTCGGCGGGTCGGGCGCGAGGTCGCGTTCGATGCGTTCGCGGAGCGAGTGGCAGGGGTTGAGGGCTTCGCCGAGTTTGCGGAGGCGTTCCCCCCCGGCCCCCCTGAAGGGGGGAGTTTGCCCGCCCTCGTAACCGCTCGCCCCCGCCCCTCTGAAGGGAGAAGCAGCCAAATCCCCCCCTGAAGGGGGGGCGGGGGGGGGAGCCAATAACCCGACTTTCAGCTGCTCAATCGCCAGCAGTGCCCGCCGCAATTGCATCACCTCGCGGGGCGTGATTTTGCCGACGGAAGTTTTGGACATGAGCCGCTCCAAATCGCCGACGTGCCGGACGTGCGGCTCTATTGCGTTTGTTTCTTCCTGATTTTCAACGAAATACGCCACTACGTCCTGCCGCTCTTGGATTTTCGAAAGTGTGGTCAGCGGCAGCAAAATCCATTTTTTCAGCAGCCGCGCGCCCATCGGCGAAACGGTTTTGTCCAACACATCGAGCAGCGACGCGCCGTGTTCGTGGTTCGGCGCGACGAGTTCGAGGTTGCGAATCGTGAAGCGGTCGAGCCAGACGTATTTCTCCGTTTGCAGCCGTGAAATGCTGACGATGTGCGCCAGCCGCGTGTTTTCCATCGCGGCTAAATAGTGCAAGGCCGCGCCCGCCGCCGTCTGCGCGAGGTCAAGTTCTTCGATGCCGAAACCTTTGAGGCTCAGGGTTTTGAAGTGCGCGAGCAGTTTTTCGCGGGCAAAATCGTGGGTGAAAATCCAGTCTTCGAGGGTGTTCGAGTAAAATTTGTCGCCGAATTGAGCCGCAAACTCGCGGCTGCGGCTCTTGGGCAGCACCACTTCGGCGGGCTTGAAACTCTGGAAAAGTTTGTCCACTGCCGCCGCGTCGCCCTCGCTGACGAAAAATTCGCCGGTCGAAATGTCGAGGAAAGCCGCACCGAACTGCTCGTTTTTTCCCCAAGCCAGTGTCGCCAGAAAGTTGTTCGCGTTGTGTTCGAGCAGCGCGTCATCGGTGGTCACACCGGGCGTAACGACCTCAGTCACAGCGCGTTTGACCACGCGGCCCGGCACGGGTTTTTCCATTTGCTCGCAAATGGCGACGCGATAACCGGCCCGCACGAGGCGCGGCAGGTACATGTCCAGCGAATGGTAGGGGAAGCCCGCGAGTTCGATGTCGGAGCCGCCGTTGTTGCGGCTGGTGAGCGTGATGCCGAGGGCGCGGCTGGTCTTGACGGCATCCTCGGCGAAGGTTTCGTAAAAATCGCCGACGCGAAACAGCAAAATGGCGTCCGGGAATTTGGCCTTCGCTTGATTGTATTGCGCCATCAAGGGCGTGGTGGCGGGCGTGGAATCGCTGATTTTCGGTTTGCTGCTCGGTCGCGCCATTTGGAAGGGAGGACGGCTTTCAGTCCGTCATTTGCGGTGAAATTTTCGGGCAAAAGTAGGGTAGCGGAACGGCGACCAATGAGGTTTCTCAATTTTTCGAAAGCCCGACAAACCGCCTGATTCTATCTTTGACACAAATTTTTACGCAGATGACCACAGCAGCAATCACGCCCAAGCCGCGCAAACGACCCGCCGCCCGCCTACCCCAAAAGATGACGGCGGCCAAGTTCCCGCGCTTCCGCCCGGAAGACGGCTACAAATACGAATGGGTCAACGGCCAAATCCAAAAAACGCCCCGCTCAATGACACCTGAACAGCAATACATCGTCCACAACCTCCAACGCCGATTCGCCCAAACCGAAGCCTACCGCGCAGGAGCGGATTTGGTGGTCGAAACGGACTCGACCATGCAATTAGGCAACATCCGCCGACCTGATATTTCACTGATGACCGCGCCTCAACGGAAAGCTGCCGCGTTCGGAGTAGTTTATTGCCCGGCTTTTGCAATCGAAGTAATTTCGGAAAACGACCACATCAATAAAGTGGTGGAAAAATTAGACGAGTACTTCCGCAGCGGCGTACAAGTCGTCTGGCACATTTTCCCGAAGTTCCAGCGCGTCAACATTTATCATTCGCCCAAAAAAGTGCAGGTCATGGAGGGCGAGGACATCTGCTCAGCCGCCCCGGTCGTCCCGGATTTCAACATCGCTGCAGCGGACATTTTTAAAATCTGAACGCCCTAAAAAACACCCGCCATGAAAGGTTTTGAAAATCTCTCGCCCGTCCAGTTGGACGAACTTTTGGAGGCCCACGCACTCGTTACAGTGCTGGTTGGCTTGGCCGACGGCCAGCTTGACCGCGAGGAACGCACTTGGTCGGTGCGGTTGGTCGAAGTCCACACCTATGTGGAGCCGTTGGATTTGCGGAAGTTTTTTGACAAGGTGCTGGCCGATTTTTCGGAAAAAACCGCTGCGCTCGCGGCCGATTTGCCGGCCGATGCCGCTGCCCGAAACGAAACCATTAGCCAAAAACTGGCGCGGCTGAACGACATTTTCCCGCTGTTGGATGCCGAAGTGGCTTATCGGATATACCGGAGTTTGGTCGGTTTGGCAGCCGAAACGGCGAAGGCTTCGGGCGGGTTTTTGCGCATCGGCGCGGTGAACGCGGCGGAAAACGCATGGGTAAAATTGCCGATGCTGCGCCCGATTTCGCGCCCGGCGAACATGGTAGAGGCCGGAGATGAAAAAGAGGAAGAGGGTTGAAAAGTTGAACCTACTGGTTACCACGCTCCCGTAAACCAAAGCCCCGCCATCGCCGCCAAAAAATACGGCACCAACGTGGCTGCGCCCGCGTAATCCTGCGCCACGCGCTGCCCGAAAAACAGGCTCAACAGTGCCACACCAGCCAGCAAATGCCCCCAAAACGCGGGCTGCGGATTGCCCAAAAACAGCCCGACCACGCCGACCGCCGACACCGCGCCAGCCGCCACTTCCAGCAACGTGATGACGGGCATGAGCAGGCCGACCGTCCCGGCCAGCGGGCTGTTTTTGAAATGCTCGCGGAAATAATCGAGGTTGCCCCGATAGTGGAGCACTTTGTCGAGGCCGCTTTGGCAAAAAAGCACGGCCATGAACGCCGTGAGCAGGACTTGCGGAAAAAAGTGGAGGGAGACAATCATCGGCGCGGTTTTACTTTTGAACCCAAAATTAGACAGTCCATGTTTGAACGTGTTTTGTGTGTCGTGTTTTGTGTATCGTGTGCGTCCTTTTTCGGTTGCGGCTCGGCGGATAAGCCGCTGGATGCCGACACGCGGCAGACGATTGACTCGCTCGTGGCCGTCCGCACCCGCGAAGTCCGCACCGAAATGGACACGCTTTGTGCCCGCAACCGCGTGGCAGAATTGCCCCGATTGGTGGACAGCATCAAGCAAGTCCGCAAAAAAGAGATTGAGCAAGCCCTGAAAACAGTCCCCAAGTGAGGCATTTCAAGCCTCATCTCTCATCCTGCTGTGAGTGTCCGCACATATTTTTCCACGAATTCGTCCACCTGTTTTCGGCGGTATTGCATCACCCAGCGTGGGTGCGGCAGCGGCACGATGTCGCGGAAAAAGCCCTCGCGGGCGTTCAGTTTTTTGAAAAAGGCAAAGTTTTGGCCCTCGCCGAGGCAAATCGCCACATCGCGCAGGCCGCCCATGTCGAGTTGCGTGCGGATGTTCCAGCCAACGAACGGCTCCACCGCCCGCGCCAGCGCACGGTCGTCGTAGTAATTGATGTTTTTTCCGTCCTTCACGAAGCCAAGCGGCACGAGCGACGTGATGTAAAACCGCCGGGCAAACGCCCCCGCGCCGCCCAGCGCACGGATGACCCGCCAGACGAAATCCGCCGACAGTTCCTGTTTTTTCGCAAACGAATTTTCGATGCCGCAATCCGTCGCCAGCCGCAGCGGGTCGGTGAACGGCACACCCGTCAAGCCCGCCCCGAACCGCCCCGGATTGATGCCAAAAACGAAGCGGCGCGGAGCCTCGCCCTCGGCGTAAAATTTTCGATAAAAAGTTGACAGACAGCGCATTGTCTCCGCTTGGTCATAGGGGAAAATCCACTCGAAACCGGGCGGCAGCGCGAGGTCGGGGATGCGCAGGTTTTGGGTGAAATGGATGACTCGTTCGGCGAAATTCATGGCGAAATGTAGGACGGAGTTTCCACTCCGTCTGTCTCAAGCCCCGTTGGTGGGACGGAGTAGAAACTCCGTCCTACATTTGCCCGCAAAAAAATCATCATGCGAATTGCCGCCCTGGCCCTGCTGGCCGCCTTGTTTTTGGCCGCTTGCCAACCAACAAAAACCGCCGAAACCGCCACGCTCATCCTCCTGAACGGACAATTTTTCACCGCCGAAAAAAGCCAACCGACGGCCACTGCCGTTGCCGTGCGCGGCGACCGCATCCTGTACGTCGGCGATGCGGCGGGCGCGCAAAAATGGGCGGGCGACAGCACCCGCGTCCTCGATTTGCAGGGCGCGTTTGTCATGCCGGGCCTCATCGAAGGGCATGGGCATTTTGCGTCGTTGGGGCGTAGTTTGTTGAATATCAATTTGTTGGACACCAAAAGTTGGGAGGAGGTCGTCAACCGCGTGGCTGAAAAAGCCAAGTCTGCACAGCCCGGCGAGTGGCTCGAAGGCCGGGGTTGGCACCAAGAAAAATGGTCGAGCGCGCCCGAAAAAAACGTGGGCGGCTACCCCTTCCACGAGCAACTTTCGGCGGTCACGCCACAAAACCCCGTCATCCTGTACCATGCCAGCGGCCACAGCCTTTTTGCCAACGAACAGGCCATGCAACTGGCGGGCATCAGCCGCGAAACCCCCGACCCGGTGGGCGGGCGCATCGTGCGCGATGCGGCGGGCCGGGCGGTCGGCGTGTTCGAGGAAAACGCGATGGACTTGGTGGAGCGGGCCTACCAAAAATTCAAAAACCAGCGGCCAGAGGCCGAAAAACAGGCATTTTTTGACAAAAGCATCGCCCTCGCCTCGGCGGAATGTTTGCGGAAAGGCATCACTTCGTTCCAAGACGCGGGCAGCGATTTTTGGGAAATTGACCAATGCCGCCGCCTCGCCGAAGCGGGCAAACTCGACCTGCGCCTGTGGCTGATGATTGCACAGCCGAAAAAACACGAGTTCGCGCGGCTGGCCGATTTCCCAAAAATCGGACTCGGCCAAAACCACCTCACGGTGCGGGCCGTCAAGTGTTACTTGGACGGTGCGCTCGGTTCCTATGGCGCGTGGCTGCTGGCCG